>JBAVQC010000312.1:0-2488 GCA_049693715.1 Acidobacteriaceae bacterium
AAATAGAAGGGATCGATGGACACGCTTTTATCGACGGCTCGATAGCCCGGCATGAATTTCGCTTTGCCCAAATTCTTGCCTGGATCCGCCAGCACCTCAAGCCTTTGAGCCAAGCGAGATGACGTATCGTAGAACTCACAGGTAAGCAGGAAGTTAGTCCAAAAGGGTGGTCCGGATTGATCAGGGCGGAGAACGCAGAACAAGTGCCAGGCGCACAGAAGAGCCGTCTCACCATCGGTATCGATCTGGGCGGCACCAATCTGCGCATCGCCGCCTTCGACTCGGATTGGAAGCGGCTGGCTTCCGTGAACGTGGCCACGCGCGTAGGTGACGGGCCAGGAGCCGTGGTCGACGACATGTGCGATGCGATCGGCCGCGTGCTCGCGCAATGTGGACCCAATTACGAGCTGTTCGGCGTGGGCGTCGGAGCTCCCGGGCCGCTCGAGCTGCCTTCGGGTAGATTCCACCGTCCGCCAAATCTGCCCGGCTTCGACGGCTTCCTACTCAAGGACGAAATGGAGTCGAGACTGCACTCACCGGTCATCGTGGAGAAGGACGCCAATGCGGCAGCTCTCGCAGAGTGGAAGAGCGGCGTGGGCACAGAGATGCCTGGGGATTCCATGTGCATGCTTACCTTGGGTACGGGTGTGGGCGCGGGCATTGTGCTGGACCGGAAAATCTGGCACGGGATGAGCGGCATGGGTGGAGAAGGGGGCCATATTCCCCTGGTTGAGGATGGCTTCGCGTGCGGGTGCGGCGGTCGAGGCTGCCTGGAACAATATGCCTCCGCAACTGCCATCGGCCGAGCGGCCATGCTGGCTGCGGCACGCGGCGGCGCCCCGCGTATCGCAAAAATGATCGCCCACCGCGTGCAGCTGCAGGGAGAGTTTACAGCCCGCGATCTCGCCGGCCTCGCTCGCGATGGAGATGAGGTAGCCCGGCAGATCTTTGCCGATGCGGGAAAATATCTGGGCATGGCTCTGGCCACGCTGGTAAATGTTTTCAATCTGCC
Source organism: Acidobacteriaceae bacterium (assembly GCA_049693715.1). Taxonomy (GTDB): domain Bacteria; phylum Acidobacteriota; class Terriglobia; order Terriglobales; family Acidobacteriaceae; genus PALSA-350. The sequence goes on from JBAVQC010000312.1 coordinate 1,013, forward strand.
GCTTTATGTCATCGGGGGCGGAGTGGTCAGCGGTTGGGATCTGTTTGCGCCGCGCATGTTCGAGGAGTTGCGCCGTCTCAGTTACATTTACGGACTCACCCAGCCTGGCGTGGATGAACCCTTCACCACTGGGAAAACCTATGTGGTTCCAGCTGCTACCGGACCCGACGCCGGGTTGTTGGGAGCAGCCATGCTGCCGTATCTGGAAGCTGGGTTACTCTGATCTGGGTACAAACGGTCCTAGGTTGCGATTAGGGGCGGCAGGGAGGTCTTATGAACGGACCCTCTGAAGCCGTAATAGGCGATGTAGATGTAGCAGAGGGTGGGCAGAATAAACGCGTGGTGAATGCCGATCCGGTCGGCCAATGCGCCCTCGGCTACCGGGATGATGGCTCCTCCAACGATTGCCTGCACGAGCAAACCGGAGCCCTTCGCTGTTAGCGGTCCTAGTCCTTCCACGCTCAAAGCAAAAATGCTGGGGAACATGACGGAATTAAAGAGACCCACAGAAATGATAGTGCCCATGGCCAACCAGCCGGTGCTCAGCATGGAAATCACTACCAGTACGCAGGCCACCACTGCAACCGTACCCAGCACCGCCCGGGTGGGTAACTTCTGCAGGCCTGCTGAGCCGATGAAGCGGCCAATCATGGCGCCAAACCAGTAGAGGGAGACAAGCCCAGCAGCGGCTTTCACCGTCATATTACCGATCTCCGGCTGGGTGAAGTAATTGATCAGGAAACTGCCTATGGAGACCTCAGCGCCGACATAGAGAAAAATCCCCAGCGCACCCAGCACCAACTGCCGCTGCTTCCACAGGTTTTTGGCCGCAGTATCGACTTCTCCCATTGGCCGGAATTCGCGGGTCTGCTCGATCTTGGGTAGGTTGAACATCGCGATCGCAAGCGCCAGGGCGGTGAGGGCCACGGCGATGAAGACGTAAGGGATCTTGACGGAAGAGGCCTCGTGCTGCCGGTAAGCCAGCAACGCCGAAGCGGAAAGTTGGTCCAGCTCAGCGGATGACATGGGCGCCGCAGCAAGAATGAGCAGACCGCCAACGTAGGGGGCGATGGTCGTTCCCAGGGAATTAAAAGCCTGGGTGAGGTTCAGACGGCTGGAGGCGGTGCGCGCCGGGCCTAGTACCGTAACGTAGGGGTTGGCAGCCACTTGCAGTGCGGTGACGCCCGCCGCCAGCACGACGAGTGCGCCCAGAAACAGCTCGAAAGAGGGCACATTGGCGGCAGGCACAAAAAGCAATGCCCCGACCGCCATGATCAGCAACCCAACCACCATAGTTTTCTTGTATCCGATTCTCTCAATCACCAATCCGGCTGGTATGGCGAAGACAAAGTAGGAGCCGAAGAAGGCGGAGTTGATCAACATCACCCGGGTGTAGTTCAGTTCGAAGATCGACCTGAGGTGGGGAACCAGGATGTCGTTGAGCGCGGTGAGAAAACCCCACATGAAGAACAGGGT
>JBAVQC010000313.1:0-1880 GCA_049693715.1 Acidobacteriaceae bacterium
GAAACCGTCATGTGGGATGCCAAGCGCATGTTCCCCAACCTGGATTGGTTCAGCGCCGTCTCCTATCACTTGATGGGGATTCCCACCGCGATGTTCACCCCGCTCTTTGTGCTGGCTCGTACATCCGGATGGAGCGCTCATATCCTCGAGCAGCGCGCCGATGGCAAGATCATTCGCCCCGCAGCCAACTACACCGGGCCTGACGATCTGCCGTTTGTCCCCCTTGAGAAGCGAGTTTAGACAAACGAGTCTAGAAGGAATCTGAATGTCTCTCCACATCAGCGGGGAACGCCCGCCTTACGACCAGGTCCTCGTCGACATTGCCGATTACGTCTGCAACTACACCATCGAAAGTGAACTGGCCTACATCACCGCGCGCAACTGCCTGATCGATACGCTGGGCTGCGGCCTTGAGGCGCTTGAATATCCGGCCTGCACCAAGCTGCTGGGCCCGATCGTACCCGGAACCATCGTGCCCAACGGCGCCAAGGTACCGGGCACCGCCTATCAACTCGACCCGGTGCAGGCTGCCTTCAACATCGGCGCCATGATTCGCTGGCTCGACTTCAACGACACCTGGCTGGCAGCCGAGTGGGGCCATCCGTCGGATAACCTTGGCGGCATTCTCGCCGTTGCCGACTGGCTCTCGCGCAGCAGCAAAGCAACGCTCACCATGCGCGATGTGCTGACCGCGATGATCAAGGCCCACGAGATACAGGGCTGCCTGGCGCTTGAGAATTCCTTCAACAGGGTCGGCCTCGATCACGTTGTCCTGGTGAAGGTGGCCTCAACCGCGGTGGTGGCGCACATGCTCGGCCTGACCCGCGAGCAGATCCTCGACGCCGTGTCGCTGGCGTGGGTCGATGGACAGAGTCTGCGGACATATCGCCACGCACCCAATACAGGCTCACGGAAGAGTTGGGCAGCCGGAGATGCGACCAGCCGCGCCGTTCGTCTTGCGCTCATGGTCAAGGCTGGAGAGATGGGTTACCCCTCCGTGCTCACAGCCAAGACCTGGGGATTTTACGATGTTCTCTTTCGCGGCCGCCCCTTCGGCTTCCAACGGCCGTACGGCTCTTATGTCATGGAGAATGTCCTCTTCAAGATCAGCTATCCCGCTGAGTTTCACGCCCAGACCGCGGTCGAAGCCGCCATGGTGTTGCGCAAAACAATGCTGGCAGCCGGTAAGTCCGCTGATGAAATCAGCTCCATCCAGCTTCGCACGCACGAAGCCTGCTTGCGCATCATCGATAAGAAGGGGCCGCTCAACAACCCCGCCGACCGGGACCACTGCGTGCAGTACATGGTGGCCGTCCCCCTCCTCTTCGGTCACCTGACCGCTGCCGACTACGAGGACTCATTTGCCGCGGACCCGCGCATCGACGCGTTGCGGGAGAAGATGCAATGCACTGAGGAGCGAACCTTCACCGCCGATTACCATGACCCGGAGAAGCGCTCCATCGCCAACTCCCTCCTGCTCACTTTCCGCGATGGAGCCACATTGACCGAGACGGTCGAATACCCTCTGGGTCACCGTCGCCGCAGAAGCGAAGGCATCCCGCTGTTGGAAGACAAATTCCGCACCAACCTGGCGCGGCGATTTGAGCCGCCAACGCAGCAGGCAATCCTGGAAACATCCCTCAACCAGCAAACGCTCGAGCGCATGCCCGTGCAAGCCTACGTAGATCTCTACGCACTATGACTGCCAGAGGAAAACATTTCCACGGACCTTTCTTGGAAATGTTTTCCCTTACAGGATGACGGAAAAACCCACGGACGCAACCACCTTCTATAATCCGCCCATGCCTTTTAGTCCCCGTCCAAGCCGGCGAGATTTTGTCAAGGGAATGCTGGCCACACCTCTAGCAGCAGCCTACTCC
>JBAVQC010000314.1:0-8034 GCA_049693715.1 Acidobacteriaceae bacterium
GGCGGGTGCTGTGGGTGCAGCTGCGGGAGCAGGTGCGGAGGCCGCAGCCGCGTACCAGGTCTTCACACCCTTGTGACCGCGGCACGCCCCGCTCTTGCTCGCGCCGGTCCAGTAGGAGCCATCATTGCAAAGCCCGGTAGCCCCAGCCGGTGCGCCTGCAGGGGCCTGGGCCACACCTGCCTGGGAAGCGATCATTGCGGTTACAGCCAGCGCGGTTGCGGCCAGCAGCGAACTAACCAACTTCTTCATATGCACTCCAGTCGACCTAAAGCAAGAATTTAAAGGCTTAGAGCCCACTCATCCTACGACGAGCGCAAACGGGAGTACAAGCGCTTTCCTATTGGTTAGTTGATGCAGCTGAAGCCCGTGCCCTTCAAGAAGCGAGTTCTCACGCAGACTCCCCTGAGCCTTTTCGGTTCATATTCCCTCCAGCCCAATATTCCTGCATTCGTTTGAGGTTGAGTGAAACTGCAGATCGCTCGGCTCCGGGATGACAAAGGGGAGAGTCGAGCTTATCGGGACTGCTAATGAGGGGGTTGGGTGTTGTCTGGTCCTTTGTAGACGAGGGGAAGGTGGAGGGGCGATTCGGCATTGCTGCGCTTGGCTTTGGGGTTCTCCTTCTGTGCTTCCCCTTCGGCGACTACGGTCCGCTGGGAATTCAGGCAGAGCCAGTTTTCGCGAACGTGCTCGAATACATGGGAAAATATGCCCTTTTCGAGCACGGGGCCTTTCTCGCCTTTCCAACTCATGACGTAGGTGCCATTCACGATGGCCACATCGCCCACGAAGCGCACGCTGATCACCTTTTGTTGCAAAGAATCGGGCCCGGCGTTCTTGACGAAAAGGTGGGCGATTTGCTGGTTGCGCGTGGTGACGTCACCGCCGGCGGAAATGCCGATGTACTGCGGGGCGAGGACCAGCTCGAGAGCAAATTGATCGCGCTTGGTGACGGCGGTGGCCCAACGGTCTTCCACCTGCTGCATCTCGCGAAAGGCAGGCGGCGTATTGGCGGTTGCCGTGTTGGTTTGCTGGGCTCCGGCCCTCGCTGCCGATGAGGCCATGCAAAGGGCAAGGAGTAGAGATTTTGTGCGACGACCCATCTGCTTAATCATACCGTTTGTCCAGATTTCTACCTTGATTCCCTCAGGGCGGCCGGCGGTGGTTGTGCCCTACACTGGGCTTGGAGTTTCCCCATGGCTTCCCTTTCTGATGTGTCGTTGGACCGCGGCCTGCCCGCCAGCGTGGAGGCGGAACGTTCGATTCTGGGCGCGATCCTGCTCGACAACCATTCCTATAACGAGGCGGCGGAAAAGCTGCGCGCCGAAGACTTCTCGCTCGACTCGCATCGCCGCATTTACAGCCGCATGTCGGAGTTGATCGACGCCCGGCGGGCGGTCGATATTGTGACCCTGGCGGAAGAATTGAGCAAGCGCAAAGAGGTGGAGACGGTGGGTGGCGTGGCCTACCTCGCGTCCCTCACCGAGGGACTTCCGCGGCGGCCGAGCATTGAAGAATACGTCCGCATCGTGAAGGACAAATCACTGTCCCGCCAGTTGATCAATATCTGCAGTACGGCCATCACCCGGGCGGCGGACCAGAGCGATGAAGCGCTGGTGGTGCTGGATTCGGCGGAGTCCGGCTTGCTCGAAGTTTCCGAGCGCGGCATCACGCGTGGTTTTGCCGGCATCCCGGAGATTGTTCGTGATTCCTTCGGGACCATCGACAATTTGTACGCGCAGCAGAAAGAAGTGACCGGGCTGGCGACGCACTACACCCACTTCGATAAGATGACCAGCGGGTTGCAGCCTTCTGACCTGATCATCATTGCCGCCCGTCCCAGCATGGGCAAGACGGCGTGGGCGATCAACATTGCGGAAAACGCCGCGGTGCGCGATGGAAAAATCGTGGCCGTGTTTTCGTTGGAAATGTCGAAGGAGTCGCTGCTGCGGCGCATGCTGGCTTCGCAGGCGCTGGTCTCCATGCAAAAGATTCAGACCGGGTTTATTCCCAAGGCGGACCGGGGCAAGTTGATGGAAGCTTTGGAGCGTTTGGCGGAGTCGAAGATTTTTATCGATGATACCCCGGCAATCGCGCTTTCGGAGATGCGAGCCAAGGCGCGGCGTCTGCAGCGGCAGCAAGGTGGTTTGGACCTGATCGTGATCGACTACCTGCAGTTGATGAGCGCTTCTTCGTTTGGCGTAGGCGCAAAGCGGTACGAGAACCGTACCCAGGAAGTGTCTGCCATTTCGCGCGGGCTTAAGGCTCTGGCCAAGGAACTGCGGGTTCCGGTGGTGGCGCTTTCGCAACTCAGCCGCGCTTCGGAACAGCGCGGCGGAGACAAGAAGCCGATGCTCTCCGATCTGCGCGAGTCGGGATCCATTGAACAGGATGCCGACGTGGTGGCGTTTATTCATCGGGATAGCTATTACAACAAGGATGAGCATGGGGAAGAGGACCCCGACTCCAAGAATAAGGCGGAGATCATTATCGCCAAGCAGCGCAATGGTCCCACCGGGTCGGTGCACCTGGCCTACATCGCGGAATGCACACGTTTTGAGAATATGGCCTTTGGCCAGGGGCCGGGGGATTTCTAGCCAGCTGATGCCGACCCGACCGGTTTGGGCTGAGGTGTCACGCGGCCGGCTTCTCGGCAATTATGAAAAGCTGCGCCGCATAGTTGGCTCCGAGGTTGAGCTGATGCCGGTGGTCAAGGCCAATGCCTATGGCCACGACTTGTTGGCGTGCGCGCCGTTGTTGGCTGCCACCGGCGCCCAGTGGTTAGGGGTCACTTCGACCGAGGAAGGGGCTGCGGTGCGCGCGGTCTGTTCTGAGCCGCGCATTTTATTGATGTCTGGGATCTTTGCGGGGGAAGCCGACGCGGTGATCGACCTGGGTTTGACTCCTGTGGTTTGGGAGGCTTGGCAGGTTGACTTGTTGGAGGAGGCCGCAGTAGGGCGGCGCATGCCTGCCAGGTCGGTTCCGGTCCACCTGGAAATTGATACTGGGATGTCGCGCCAAGGGGTGCGGGTGGCGGAGGTTCCTGCTATATTGAGCCGTTTTCAGGAGGGGTCTTGCCTGCGGCTGGAAGGGGTGATGAGCCACTTCAGCGCGCCGGAGACCATGTCTTCGGTGCGCCCCAATCCTCAGTTGGCGAGGCTGGAGAATGCGCTCAGGTTGATGATGGAGCGCGGGGTGCGGCCCCAGTGGTTGCATGCCGGGAATTCGTCGACCATCGTTGCCGGACCCGACCGCGAGGTGCTGATGGAGATGGCTTCGGGGGTGGGGGCGCGGCTGATGTTGCGTCCTGGTCTTGCGTTGTATGGGTACCTCGACCGGTTGACTCTGGATGGGTTGTCGTGGGCGGGCGACGACGGGTTTGCTCCGGTGCTGGCGTGGAAGACGCGGGTGACTTCGTTGCGTTCTGTGCAAACCGGCGAAACCGCTGGTTATGGCCGTACCTTCGTCGCCGAGCGGGAGACGCGGCTTGCGTTGTTGCCGGCGGGGTATGCGGATGGGTTCAACCGGCTGCTTTCGAACCGCGGATATGTGCTGGTGCGCGGCCAACAAGCGCCGATTACCGGGCGGGTTTCCATGGATCAGACGGTGGTGGATGTGACCGGGATTCCCGGGGTTGCGATTGGCGATGAGGTGGTTTTGTTGGGGAGTCAGGGCGACCACACCATCGACGCCTGGGATCTGGCGGATCTTACCGGGACCGTTCCCTGGGAGGTGTTGTGCGCGATTAGCTCCCGGGTTCCTCGGGTGATTGTGGACTAAAAAGAAACTCTTTTTTGGGCACCCGTCCTGTTCCCGACTTTTCCGATGACATCTCGAGAGTCGAAGGTTGAGGCCTGTGGTGCCGAGGTTTGTCGCTGGGGCTACACTTGTTAGTTATGGCTATGTTTATTGATGAGGCCCGGATTCGCGTCACGGCGGGGGATGGCGGCAATGGTTGCGTTGCCTTCCGGCGGGAGAAGTTTGTTCCGCGCGGCGGTCCGTCCGGCGGCGATGGCGGACGCGGGGGCGACGTCATCATGGAGTCGAGCGAGCGGCACAATACGCTGATTCACTTTCGGTTCAATCCTGAGCACAAGGCGGAGCGCGGACGGCACGGCGAAGGATCGAATTGCAGTGGCCGGGAAGGCGTGGATACGATTTTGAAGGTGCCGGTGGGCACGGTGCTCTATGACGACGAGACGGGCGCACTGGTGCATGATTTCCAGCGGCCGGACGAGCGCATCATCGCCGCCAAAGGCGGTCGAGGAGGACGGGGAAACCAGCACTTCGCGACTGCCACGCACCAGGCTCCACGGGAATCGGAAGCCGGCAGAGAGGGCGAAGAACGGGCCTACCGTTTGGAGTTGAAGCTGCTGGCCGATGCCGGGCTGGTAGGCTTTCCCAACGCCGGCAAGTCGACGCTGATCTCCAGAATTTCCGCCGCCAAACCCAAGATTGCTGACTACCCCTTTACGACTCTGGAACCGAACCTGGGCGTTGTCTCGGTGGGGGAGCCGCCGCATGAAGACAGCTACGTTGTGGCGGATATCCCGGGTTTGATCGAGGGCGCCCACCTGGGAGCCGGCCTTGGGGTGCAGTTTCTGCGCCATATAGAGCGAACCCGGGTATTGGTGCACCTGGTGGATGTTTCGGATGCCAGTGGACGGCCGGACCCAGTGGAGGACTTTCGCGTCATCATGGCGGAGTTGAAGAGCTTTGGGCACGGCCTGGACGAAAAGCCGATGTTGGTGGTGGCGTCGAAGGCCGATGTGGCCAATCCGGAGAAGCTCAAGAAGCTGCGGGCGATGGCCAAGCGGCGTAAGCTGCCCTTTTTCGCTATTTCTGCGGTGAGCGGCACGGGCATCAACGAACTCAAATATGCTGTGGGGGAAGTGGTGCGGGCGTCGCGCGAAGCGGAAATCGCTCCCGTGCCTGAGAACTCTATCCTGGCGGAATATTAGGCAGTGGCTAATCTGGCGGCGGTCACGGGCACCATGCTGCGCCGTGGAGCGGGAAATTGCACCAGCTCCCAGGCAGACCGATCGCGTAGCAGGCGGGAAACCAGGGCCGTGTGCATCGCATGTCCGGCTCTCTGGGCCACCACCCGGCCGAGGATGCGATGTCCAGCCAGGGCCAAATCGCCAATCAGGTCGAGCACTTTGTGGCGGACGAATTCGTCGTCGAAACGAAGCGGGCCATTCTGCACCTCGCCGGCGCAGAGAATGATGGCGTTCTCTTCCGACGCACCCCGTATCAACCCCATATCCCGCAGCATCTTCTCATCTTCGCGAAAGCCGAAGGTGCGGGCCGCGGCGATCTGGGCGCCATAGGTTCCGGCCGCCAGATCGACGGTGAAGGCTTGACGGCCGATGGGGTCAGCGAAATTGATGTCGTAGGTGATGCTGTAGCCTTCGCCGGGATACACCGCGATGAACTTGCCGTTCTCGCGCACTTCGACGCTTTTCAGAATGCGCAGATACTGGCGCCGGCGCCGCTGGCTACGGATGCCCACCTCGGCAAACGCTTCCACGTAGGGCAGGGCGCTGCCGTCGAGGATGGGTAACTCCAGATTGTCGAGCTCGATGATGACGTTGTCGACACCCATGCCAATGAGCGCGGAAAGAAGATGCTCGGTAGTGGAGATAAGCACACCCTGGCGCATGATGCTGGTGGCGTAGCTAACCTTGGCAACGTTCCTGCCGGTGGCGGCGATCTCGTAGTCGTCCAGGTCAGTACGGCGAAACACGATCCCCGAGCCCGCGGGAGCGGGCAGCAGTCGCATATTCACCGGCGCCCCGCTGTGGAGACCGATTCCTGAGAATGCAATCACCGACGCGATGGTCTTTTCTAAGTGGTCTGAGTCCACGAACAAGATTCCTGGCTTGCAGCAAGTCGCAAAGTCATAGAGTACCTATGATTAGAAAAGTTGTGGTGTGGCAAAAACGACACAAACTGATCGGGTCATCAGACGTACGACAAGGGTGTTAGGTTTACCCGGAGAGGAGAAAGATTGATGGAAAGTTACCGCGACGTGGCCGGGGCAGCGGCAAAACGGAAGCCGGAAATGCTCAAAATGATCGCCGAGCTGGTGGGCATCGAATCGCCTACGGAGGACCGGGCGGGAGTGAACCAGTGTGTATCCCTGGTGGAACGGTGGATCAAGGCCAGCGGGGGGAGGGCCGAGCGCAGCCCACAAAAGACGGCTGGGGATCTTTTGGTGGGCCGATTCGGGCCGGCCCGGAGCACGGTCAAACCCCTGCTGCTGCTGGGCCACCTGGACACGGTGTGGCCCCTGGGCACGCTCAAGAAGATGCCTTTCCGGGTGCGCCATGGCCGGGCGTGGGGGCCCGGGGTACTGGACATGAAGGCGGGGGTGGTGATGGCCCTGGGCGCCCTGCGCTTGTTGCTGGACGCGGAGCAGCTGACCAGGCCGGTGTGGCTTTTGCTCAACAGCGACGAGGAGACCGGCAGCCAGTGTTCGCGGGCGCTGACCGAGTCGCTGGCAAGAAAATGCGGGGCAGTTTTCGTTCTGGAGCCGGCGCAAGGTATCCCTGGAGCGTACAAGACGGCCAGAAAGGGAGTAGCCCACTACCATCTGCGAGTGCATGGGGTGGCGGCGCACAGCGGGGTGGACTTCGACCGGGGCCACAGCGCGGTACTGGAACTTGGCCGTCAGATCGAGCGAGCCAGCGCCTTCACGGATCTGGCCCGGGGTATCACGGTCAATGCAGGGGTGATCGGCGGCGGAACGCGATCCAATGTGGTGGCGGCTGAGGCCTGGGCGGAATTCGATGTGCGCATTGCCAGGACGGTGGATGCAAAGCGCGTGGACCGTCGCTTCCGCTCCTTGCGGGCAGTGGACCGAAAGTGCAGGCTGGAGATCAGCGGCGGGCTGAATCGGCCGCCGATGGAGCGAAGTTCAGGGACGGTTGCATTATTCCGGCGCGCAGCAACAATGGCCGCGGGGCTGGGTTTCAGCTTGCAGGAAGCAGCGACCGGCGGAGGTTCGGATGGGAATTTCACCTCTGCCCTGGGTATTCCGACGCTGGATGGAATGGGAGCGGTGGGCGAAGGCGCACATGCTTCCCATGAATCGATTCTGCTGGATGCCCTGGTTCCCAGAACAGCCCTGCTTGCGGCGATGATCGGCGGCCTTTCCTTGCAATAGGCCGCGGAAAGGGACATATGTTGGCTGCGTTTGATGTGACACTGCTTGCCATCTTCGTTCTGTGTTACACGCGGTTGCTGCGTCCCAAGGGAGAAAAGAGGGGGTCGCTGTGAGCAACTGAGCTCAAATGACAAAAAGGCGTACCTCAGGGGCTAAAGCCCTCATAACGAGGGACTGTGCGGCACGACTAAAGTCGTGCCCTGATACAAAGCAGAATTTTTCCGCAGCCTGTAAAGCCCGTACCTTTCCCAGGAGGTATCAGCGGGCCAGCCGTTGTTCGGCCCCTTCGAGCAGGCCGGCGACCAGGGATAGGGGCAGCCCGACCACGTTAAAGTAGCAACCGTGGATGCGGGGGATCCATCTTCCGGCATAACCCTGAATGGCATAGGCGCCGGCCTTGTCCATGGGCTCCCCAGTGGCGACATAAGCGGCGACTTCCTGGAGGGAAAGCGTGCACATGGTCACCTGGGTCATTTCCGCCGCTACTTCGGCTGCGGCCGGTCCCCAGACTACGGCGACGCCAGTCACTACCTGATGAGTACGGCCGGAGAGAAGCAGCAGCATACGCTGCGCGTCGGCGGCATCCGCCGGCTTGCCCATGACCTCTTCATCGCAGACGACGACAGTGTCGGCGCCCAAAACGATCGCCGGCGCGGCGTACGGTGGATGGCGGGCAAAGACTGCTTCCGCCTTCTCCCGGGCCAACCTGGTGGCAAAGCGGATCGCGTCTTCTCCCGGCCGAAGCGACTCGGGGATGGAGGAGGGCTGCACGGCAAAACGATAACCCGCCTGGGTCAGCAGCTCCCGGCGACGCGGCGAGCCCGAAGCGAGGATGAGGGGGGAGTTCATGACTCAGGCCTCGGCCACGT
>JBAVQC010000315.1:0-6274 GCA_049693715.1 Acidobacteriaceae bacterium
GGTTCGTGACAGGGAACTCGACCGCTTCGTCGCGCTGAAAGTCATTCGCCCTGAACTCGCCGTCCGCCCGGAGATCCTCCAGCGCTTCAAACAGGAATTGATTCTGGCCCGCCAGGTGACGCACAAGAACGTGATCCGCATCTTCGACTTAGGCGAAGCCGAAGGTGTGAAGTTCATCACCATGGATTTCATCGAGGGCAAGGACCTGAAGTCCCTGCTGTACGAGCGCGGAAAATTCTCAGCCGAAGAATCAGTGAAGATCATGGCCCAAGTCTGCAGAGCGCTCGAAGCGGCACACAGCGAAGGCGTGGTCCACCGGGATCTGAAGCCGCAGAACATTATGGTGGACAGTCAGGAGCGGGTCACGGTGATGGACTTCGGCATCGCGCGCTCAATAGACATGCCTGGCATGACGCAGACCGGCGCAGTCATCGGCACGCCTGAATACATGTCACCCGAACAGGCTAAGGGGGAGCGTGTCGATGCGCGATCGGATCTCTTTACGACGGGCATCATTTTTTACGAACTGTTGACAGGCGACACTCCATTCCGCGCTGACACAGCGTACGCCATGCTGCTGAATCGCACGACGCGGAAGGCAAGGCCACCCATCGAGTTGGACCCGTCGATTCCACAGCAGATCAACGATGTTGTCGTGAAGTGCCTCGAAACGGCCCCGGACCAGCGCTATCAGTCCGCCAGTGAGATTCTCGAAGACCTGGGGCTGAAAACGTCCACCGGGACGCGCCTGCGCCCGGTGACTGTTGGGGCTTCAACAGCCACAGTGGCCGAAGTCCCAACCCCAGCCACTGCTGGGTTCATACAGCGATACTGGAAGCTGATTGCGGGAGGGGCGACAGCGCTGCTGCTCGTATTGGTAGGCGTGATTTTCCATCAGAAAATCTTCCCTAGCGGCGGGAAAAATGTTGCGGGACCCTCAATCTCACTGGCGATTTTGCCGTTTCACAATGCTTCAGGTGACGCGTCGCTCGATTGGCTCGGTGCAAGCCTCGCAGAAATGCTCCAGACTGACGTGGGACAGTCTTCAAGTCTTCATACCGTCTCGCCTGATCGGCTGCACCAAGTCCTAAACGATCTGCGGATTACGCCGGACAGCTCGATCGATCCATCCACGTTAAAGCGAATCGGAGAATTCACAAACGCCGACCGCGTGGTCTGGGGCCAGTACGTGAAACTGGGTGATCAAATTCGCGTTGATGCAACCCTTGTAGATTTAAAATCGCAACAGCGTATCCCTCTCAAGGTTGAGGCTAGTGGCGAGAAGGCACTGTTGGGAACTGTCGATCAGTTGGCTCGATCGATTCGAGAGAACCTCACACTGGCCCCGGTCGCCGTGGATGAATTGAAAGTGAGCGCATTCACTCCGTCCTCCAAGTCGGTGGACGCACTCCGGGATTACACGCAGGGGCTCGAATTCAGCCGCCAGGGCAATCATCTTCAGGCTCAGAAACAATTCGAAGCCGCGACCCAGGCGGACCCGAACTTCGCACTGGCCTATTCCAAACTCGGCCAGACCTACGCGAGCCTTGGATACGATAAGGAGGCGGAGCAGACTTCAAGAAAGGCTTTGGACCTCAGCAATGATCTGCCCCCCGCGGAGAAGTATTGGATTCAGGCCACCAACGCGCGGATCGTGAACAACTACCCGAAGGCGATTGAAGCTTACGAAAACCTGTCCAAGCTGTTGCCAAACGATCCCCAGGTGCAGTTCGACCTTGGCTCCCTCTACGAGGACCAGGGCCAGTTCGGTCCGGCCCATGATCACTTCTCTAAAGCCCTTGAGTTTGATCCCAAGTATGTAGACGCGCTTCTGGCCGTTGGCCGCGTGGAGATCAGGCGCGGCAATGCTCAGGGCTCGCTTGATTCTCTCAACCGTGCGCTCAGCCTTGCTGTGCAGCTGGATGACAAACAGGAAAAGGCCACCATCCAACAAACGATAGGCTTCGCGTATAAGACATTGGATAAGCTCGACGATGCCTTGCAGAATTTTCAGGAAGCCCTCAGTATCCGAAAACAGATTGGTGACAAACGTGGGCAGGCCGCTAGCCTCGGCGCGATTGCACTTGTCCGGGAGGCGCAGGGGAAATTGGACGAGGCCCGCTCGACCTACGAACAATCTTTGAAGATCCAGAAGGAGATGGGGGACAAGCACGGAGTCGGCACCACCTTGATCAATCTGGGCGAACTGCTGCGATCACAAGGACAAATTGCCGGGGCGCTCGACTATACGAAGCAAGCCCTGCAGATCGAGCAGGACGTCGGCAACGAGAATTATCAGGCACTTTGCCTGAACAACATCGGCGCAATCTACTTCAACAGCGGCCAATTTGACGACGCATTGACGTACTTCAAGCAGTCGCTAGACCTACGCGAGAAATTGGCCGTGCCGGCCGATATCGCACAAACGTTGAACAACGTCGGCGATAGCTCCGCCAAGATGGCGCATTTCGACCAGGCGCTCTCAAGTTACCTTCGGGCTCTCGATCTCTGGCGAAAGGCCGATGATAAGAGCGGAATTGCCATGACCTCCAGCGGCATGGCTACTTTGTTTGAATATCAGGGCCGGTTCGGTGCGGCACTTGATGCGCAGCAAGAGGCAATTAAGAACTTACAACAGCTTCCGGACCGCGGCCCCGTGTTCGCGGAGACCCAAGCCGATTACGGCAATGCCTTGAGCCTGGTCGGTCGCCAGGATGACGCGCGGGTAAGCCTGGACCAGGCGTTGGCCCTCGCACGTCAATTGCAGGACAACCCTCTCATCGCTACTATCCTCAACTTTCAGGGCGACCGGCTTTTCTACGGGGGCGATTTGAAGGGAGCGCACCCGCTCTACGATGAAGCCCTTCAGACTGCCACCCGCGCGAAGGACCGTGAAGGAATTCTTCTTTCGAAATTCAATCAGGCGAAGCTATCCGTCAAAGATGGGCACGGCAGTGCCGTCGCCGGCACGTTGCGACCGCTAGCCCACGAAGCCGACGGCATGGGTCTGAAGTTCCTCTCGACTCAATGCGCGGTGTATCTGGGCGAAGCGCTGATCACGGCCAAGGATTATTCCCATGCGCGCCAGGAGCTAGACGGCGCCATCCGAACGAGCGAAGACCTGGGCATGCGCGCTCTGCTTCCCCAAGCGAATTATCTTGAATCCTTGGCGCTACGCGGCTCTGGCGACACATCGGGAGCCGATCACCACCTCCAGGAAGCCGTCAAGACACTTGAAGAGATGCACAAGGAATCGAAGAGCGATGCAATCCTGCGCCGCGAAGACTTGCGGTCCATCGCCGAAGCAGGCGCCCACTTGTCCTCGAAATAACCTCCTTGAGGATTTGACCTGTTGAAGTGAACGGAGCTGAGCTGCGTTCGCACTTTCCTCTTGACCATTTGAAAAACTTACTCCCTAAAGTAGAAGAGCCGGGCTCGAGAGCCCGGCTCTTCTACAATCGGTTTTCCGGATGGAAGCAGGGAATGTTCTATTACTTTCCCGGCACCACTTGGATCGCGACCGATTGTGGGGAAGCGTTGTTCGTGTTGAATATCGCCGTGAAGTTGAGTGTCTCCGGGAGACTGGACTGCCCGAGCGCAAGCCCGTTCACATTGAGGATGTACGTGTACCATCCCGGGAAAAGGGGAGCAAGGGAGGTGAAGAGTGGCGGCGAGCCCGGATTCGTCTTGTTCGGAAGTGTAATCAAGTTAAACGCAGGGGAAATTTCCGCCAGAGTAGCGGCAACCTGCGCATTCGAGATGCCCTCGACCCCCTTCCCGCTGCAAAGCGGTCCAGTGGCTGGTATGTTGGTCAGTCGGAAAGTGATGGTTAACAAATCATCCGCGTCGACCACGGCTGTGGGGTCCGGTAGCACTAGGTTCCGGACGAAGAACGGGCCGCAGACGTTGCCCACCGGGGTTGGGACCCCCGATGAGCTAGTGCCTAGAGGCACGTTCGTCAGGTAAAAACTCGACAATGGTTGCGCATGGCCGCCGCTAATAAGATCACCCGGAATGAGCGCGCCAAGAGGAAAGACGCCTGCAGACGGGTCAATCTGGCAGGTGCCAAAATCGCATTGGATCACACGCGGGTTTGTGGAATTCGAGAAGGCTCCTATGAGGATGTTTGCGGCGAGACTGGTTGAGGACCCACAGGACTGGCCATAGTTTATTGTGAAGACGTTGTTAAATCCGCCTTCTCCGTAGAAAGGTTCCGCTTCCGTCACCCCCGTCGGGAATGGGCCAAGATTGGACACCTGACCACTATTATCTATATTCGCAGGAAACACTTGGTTCTCTGTCACCGTGAAACCGGTGCAGGGCGCCGCGCTCTGCGAAGACGTGAGGATGGCTTCAAATGCGCTAAACCCAAAATTGTAGAGTAGGGTCCCGCTGGGAGTCCCAGCAACTGGGGAGTTCGTGACACTTGTTGGCGGCAGCGCGATGCCATAACCTTGAATATATTCATCGTCTGAATCCAGGCCATTGGATTCATCCCCGCCGGGCGAATCCGAATCCCAGCGTGGCAGCGTTGTGACTAGGCTTGACGCGCTGCACCCGGGGCTCGCGAGGGTGATCGAATACGCTTTTCCGGGATTATTAAAGGGATTGCCGGTCAAATCCTGCGTCGCGACATACAGCGTGTCGTCCGCGGAAAACGCCATGTCCATAGGCTGATCGGTCGCGGACGAATAACAACCGGTTGATGTAAGACTCGTAAATTCGGTGCTGTTTCCGAAATCGCTGGTGCTGGAGGTGAAAGTGGAAGTCAGTCGCACAATCTGCCCGGAGGCGGCGCTTACATCCGGCACAGCGGGCACAAGATAGGAAACAAAGATGTCGCTTGCGCTATTCCGCGCGACTCCAATGGCCCCCGTCAGTCCTGTCGAAATCAATCTTGCTGTGCTGAAGTGTGGGTACGTCGAATTGTAAGGCGAAATGTAGAGGCAACCGTTGGCGTTGTCCACAAAGGCCAAGTCACCGTTTTTGAGCTGCGTGAGACCTGCTCCGACAAATGGCAATAAACCACAGGAAGGAAGTAGGGCAGACTTCAAAACTTGCGTCGGCGTGCTGGAAAGAGATAGGGGCACCGAAATTAAAGGCGCGACCGTGTTCGTGTTCTGGAATTCCCACACTCCGGAACCCGAAGCCTGGTCGCTGACTACGAGGTCTCCGGTCGAGGTGAAGTGCCCGCATTCCGGCTGTAGCAAACCCGAACCGGAGGCAGTGAAGACAGTAGTCTGGGTCGCGGGACTGGCCACATTAAACCGGATGATCCTCCCGTTATAAGGCTCGCAGACGTACAGATAATTGTCCGGCCCCAGAACCATCCCTTGCGGCTGACCGAGATTTGAGTCCTTGGCAAACACCGTCGGCGCCACCGGGAATGGCGTAGATAGCGTACTCGCCACATAAACATTGGGCTGACATACCTGCTCATTACCTGGTAGATCGCCCCCCACGGGGCCCGGAGGCACGCACGGCGACGCTGCCGACGGGGCCGCCAGTTGTGCTGGGGTCGCGCCACCTGAAACATAGACGGTCGGTGAACCCGACTGTCCAAATGCGGTGGCACAAAACAGAAGCACTCCCAAAATCAAAAAGCATGTACGGAACTTTTGCATGGCTTTCATCTCCTTTAGAGATATGCGCTGGGTCATCCTCAGCAAGGAACTTACCGAACGACTCGCCGGCTCCCTAATGCAGGAGATATATCTGCATGTGAGCCGAGCAGCGTCGCCCTCAGAAGAAATCATTTTGTCGCGGTGACGAATCAGTGAGAACTTCCTAATGGTGCTTAATCTATGGCGTGGATTCTCGCTGGCGGCCTACTCCTTGTCAAGACCTAAAAAGATTTTGCCGATCTGCTAGCATCTCTAGTAGTTCCCCCAGTACTATACGTACCACATAGAAAGTCGCGGTCCGTCAGCTCATCATCCCGCATCCATATGCCCGGCAGCTGTTCTCTTCTGGGGCATTCACCCGGCTGAGTAGCTAATCGCGTCTGCGACTGCAGTCCTTATCTCCGTTCACCGCTGAGCGACAATCTTGCGCCCTTAGTTTTTGATGAAGAGGGCGGGCTCCGGCGCCCGCGGATGCGCCGATAAAGAGGCCGCCCGCGTTGTGGCATCGCTTCGGGTACACTAGCCTTGGTCTTCGAAGCTCGTTGCAGTAGCGAAAGGAGTCGCGCGAATGCGAAAAACATTCTCCCGATATCTGCCGGTGATTTTTATTGTGGGCTTGCTCTTGAGTGCTTCAAGCCACGCTTCAGCCC
>JBAVQC010000316.1:0-17448 GCA_049693715.1 Acidobacteriaceae bacterium
CCGCCGCGACGACAGCGGCCGGCGTGGCTGCTGGAGCGCTCGCCTTTCAGGGGGTTGAATCCCTGTTAGGGGGATTTGGCCATTCGGCTGGTTTTGGTGGGGGTAGCGGATTGTTTGGCGGCGGCGAGGGCAGGCCAGAGGAAACCGTCATCAATAACTATTACGATGACTCCGGCCGCGAGCATGGGCGCGTCGACAATACCAGCCTGGGCGATAGCGGCGGCGATGCCGCCAACCTGCAACAGGCCAGTGATGACCTCAGAGATGATGGGGGGAACCAGGACGACCTGAGTCTGGACGATACGTCCTACGATGACTCGTCGTTTGATGATTCCTCGGGCGGCGACGACTTGGCGTGAGTGGGCGGTTAGTCTGAGGACGGGCCTGAAGGAAGGGGCTAAAGAGCGTGCCTGAGAACGCGAAAACAAATCGCAGAACTGAAACAGGCCCGTAGGGGCCGGGACCAAACGTCAGCCCAGCCCGGAAGGGCTGGGAGACGGATATCCAGAGATTATGGAGCGCCAGAGGCGCGGCACTCCATTCTTATCTGGAAGCTACCTGTGCCGAACCAGTAGTCTTCTGGAGCAGCCGAATGGCTTCCTGATACCCAAGCTCCTCGGGTTGTATCTTGAAGTCGCTGAAATCTTCCGTGGTTGAATAGTCCACGTTCTTCAGCATTAGCAACTTGCCCTGCAGATTCAGCTTCAGGTGGATGGTTTCCCAGTGGTGCAGGCCCATATCGGCGTTTTGCACCAGGATGCTGCCACCCTTGTATAGCCGGCCAAGCACGCCCCAGCCGAAGTTCACGTCGGAGATCAGATGGGCATCGATCTTCGCCAGGCGTAACTGTGACTGGTCTACCCAGAGCTCGCCCACCATGCCGTGGTAAACCTCGCCTTCCCGGTCGGGAGGCGTAAAAGCCGGGTTCGGCCGGAATTTCAAGCGGTAACAGAGGCCGCTGGGGCCCTCCACCATGCCTTCGAAAGTGTACAGAAAAGCATCGGGGAGCATGCGCACCATCTCGTCGCCCCGGGCGCTGTCTTCCTGCTCCTTCTTGTGGCGATGCTCCTGTATCTCGGGATGGGCCAGCAGGTTGTTCAGGCGGTCAATTTCAGCCTGTTCCTCCTCGGGAGGTAACGGTTTGCCGTTTCTCTCGATCAGCCGGGCAACATCCCCATCCTTGGTCTCCACAATCTGCTTGACCACGCTCCCCTTGGGGTCAACCTTGTGTTGGCGATAGCTAAAGGAGCGTCCCGGCCTGGCGGAATGCAGCTCGTTGTAGCTGGCGTCGCGGACGATTTTTGCTGGGTCAATGGCCGGATTTCTGTTCTGGGAAAGGGCCTGGCCAGGCGCTTCTGAAACGGCGCCAAGAAATAGGGCCCCAGCGAGCCAGGAAGCCCCCAAAGCAGCCGAAACCGTCCGAAAATGCTTCAAAAATCGCATATCGTTACCTGCGTAAGACATAAGGCCATACATTTCAGTTTACATCTGTGGGCCCTCCCGCCGTCTAACTCTCTTTGACGGTTGCGATTGACTTCGCTCCTTGCGTATAGTTCGGGCAGAGAGCCTGCAACTGCAGGGAGGCACCCGATGAACGCAGGAGATAGCGCCGTCGCCGTGATCGGCAAGTCGGTGCAGATCCGTGGCGAGGTAAAGGGAAGCGAAGATCTGATGGTGGACGGGCATGTCGAGGGGACGATTACCCTGGTCGAAAGCCGGCTTACCATCGGGCCCAACGCCCACGTGGCAGCGAACGTGTCGGCACGGGACGTGATCCTGCTGGGCCACCTTCAGGGTAATGTTACGGCCACAGGACGGGTGGAACTACGCGATGGCTGCGATTTAGTCGGAGACATTTCCGCCGGGCGTCTATCGATCGAGGAGAAAGCTGTGTTTCGCGGCAACGTGGAACCGTTGACGGGCGAGAAGGCAGCTGGCGTTGCACCGAAGGGTGCCGAAGTTCCGGTTGCAACCTCTCCAGCCAAACATTAAAGGAACGCTGGAGGGCTAAGTACAATGATGAGCATATTTCCCGCAGGAAGCACTGGCCTGCGGTCAAAAACCGATGACGTGATGCGCAATATATTTGGCAAGACACAACACGGTGCTCAGGCCACTGGAACTCCTACGGTGCTCACCGGTCCGCGGGTGCCAAGACACTCCAGTGCCTGGAAGGATCTGCTTAAGTATCTCAAGTCCGAACAAGGCTTGCGGATCCTGGATATCGGGCCCACTTCTCCGACCAATATCAATTTCCTCACCACGCTTGGCCACGGAGTGTACATGGCCGATGTGGTGAATGAAGCCCTGCGTGGCAACTGGACGAGCGCCCCGGACGAAAACGGCGTGACCCAGTTCGACGTGGAAGGTTTTCTCGATAACAACCTCGACTTTGCCGGCAGGGAGTTTGACGTCATTCTGCTATGGACGACGCTGGACTATGTTCCACAGGCGTTAGTCGGGCCGATGATCAAGCGGTTCCGGTCGACACTGCGGCCCGGCGGCCGGGTGATGACGTTCTTCCATACCCGCAACAACGGACCCGACACCAGCTTCTGCCGCTACCACGTGACCGACAGCGACACTATTGAGACCCAGGAAACGACGGGCTACGCGGTGCAGCACATCTATACCAACCGGACCATTGAGAAGCTGTTCGAGACCTACAACAACACCAAGTTCTACCTGGCGAAAGACAACCTCTACGAAGTCATCATTACTCGCTGATCTTCCACAATAACTGGCGAAGGACGCCAATCCATCGCCGGGCATCGGATTGATTCAGGTGCAAGCGCAGCACCATGCGGCGCACTGCAGCCGGATCTGCGGCCGCCGGACGGCGGTGGGCGTAGCCGATGGATATCAGCATTTCCGCCAACAAGTGAGTCACCCTGTCCAGATCCTCTGCCTGTGCCGCGGGCTGCGATTCACTCCGGGCTAGTGGATCCACTGCGCGTATCAACTCGTAAAGGCACACTGCTGCCGCTTGTCCCAGGTTCATCGAAGCGTGACGCAGACCTGGACTGGGGTGCATTGGAATGGTCATGAGCCAGTGGCAGTGGCTCATGGCATCGTTGCTCAGACCTGTCTTCTCCGATCCAAAGAGCAGAGCTACACGCCCATTCGCCGCGGCGGAACGCAATCGCGTGGCGGCTTGGGCCAGGGTGTAGAGCGAATGTTCCTGCTTCCGTTCTCCCACCGCGGTGGTGCCGACGACCAGGTTGCAGTCTGCCACAGCATCGGCGACATTTGGGAACAACCGCGCGGAGGCAAGGATCGCGGATGCGTCCACGGCTGACTTTGCTTTCTCTAAGGCGACGGAGTAGTCGTTCACCAGGCGTAAATCGGAAAAGCCAAAGCCGTGCATGGCCCGCGCGACCGCGCCGATATTGTTCGGGTTGCGCGCCCGGACTAAGACCACGGTAACCCGCGCAAGCTGCTCTTCACTCAGCATCGCTCTATCTTAGGTTGTCGAGGAGGTTAGAACCCGCCGATTGCAAAATCAGGCTAGGCATGGAAATCACGGCCTTTGCGTTCGGGGCCGAAGCCGAAGATCAGGAACAAACAAAAAATGACACAGATCTCGAAGATGGTAAGCGCCCATTGATAGCCAAGATGCCGGCGTAGGGTGAACTCGATCACCACCGAGGGCGCGGCAATCAGTACTCCAAGCTGATAGACGACTCCCGGGAATAAGCTGCGCACGCTGCTGGGAGAAAGTTCATTCAGATGAGCAGGGATTACTCCAAAGGCTCCCTGCACCCCAAACTGCATAGCGAACGAACCAAGGGCCAGCATCACCATGGTCGATCCGAAGGCCCATAGCGGAATGGAAAGGGCACAGATGATCAGCGCCAGGATGATGGCGAAACGCCGCCCAAGCTGGTCGGAGTAATGGCCGATGACCAGGGCGCCCAGAATAGCTCCGATGTTGTACAGGATCGCCAGGTTGGAGACGACGGCGTTGGAAAATCCATGCACTGTCTTTAGAAAGTCGGGGTACAGGTCCTGGGTGCCATGGGACAAACAAGTAATGGCAGTCATCATCAGGACCAGGTAGACAAAGTCCTTCTTGTGCTCCCAAAGGACTCGGATCACCTCGCCAAAACTGGCCAGGCGGTGCTTCTGCCAGGAAGTAGACTCGGGCGAAAGCAAGGTAAGGACAGCGATCACGGCGGCCAGAACCAGGCCGCAAAGAAACATCCAGCGCCATCCGAAATTTGGTTCGATGGTGCGCAGGGCAACAGCAGCCAGGAGATAGCCACCGGAATAGCCCGCCTGCATAATTCCAGAGAAGAGTCCGCGCCAGCGTTTAGGCGAGCTCTCCATCACCAGCGATGCGCCGATACCCCAATAACCGCCCATGCCGATTCCGTAAAGAGCCCGCAGGACGACGAACACGAAATAGCTGGGCGCGAAAGGAGTGAGCGCCGTGATGATGGAAAAATAGAGCACGCAGGCTATCAATGGACGACGGCGCCCATAGCGATCGGCCAATGAACCAAGCACCAGCGCACCCACCGGCCGCATGGCCAGCGTGATGGTGATGGTCCAGACGATGTCGCCCTTGCCTACATGAAAGTTGTTGGCGAGAACATCCACCAGGAAGACGAGCACGAAGAAGTCAAACGCATCGAGGATCCAACCCAGGATTCCGGAGGAGACAGCAAACCCCCACCTGGGTGAGATGGTTTCTGTGTGGGCAGCGGCGCTGATCGCATCCGAGCCCGGCCGGGCTTGCTTCATCCATTCCATCTATAGTCTCGCTGGGGTTGCCTCGAAGAATGTGTAATAGCCCGTGCCGGCGAGCCTGGTGATCAACAGACACATCTCCAGGAGGTGGTAGTCGCCCCACATGCAGGCTTCCCCCTGGGGGATTTTCGAGTCGGGGGGAATGTAGTCCCATCCATTGGGACGATGGTAGATGCTGTGCAACAGCAAGCCCTCATGCTGAGGATCTACCGCGAGATAAGGTTCCTGTAACAGTTCGTTGGCAACGGTGAGCCCGGCCTGGGTGTAGACCCCGCCCGCTGGGCCCAGTAGATGGCCGAGGCGAAGCAGTCCCTGGGCAGCGATGGCGCTGGCAGAAGCATCGACTGGCTCGTAGTCGTTGTAAGGATCAGCTGGTTTCCCCTGCCAGTTGCCCAGCCGATGTAACTGTGGCGCTCCGGTGTCCCAGTAACAGATGCCGTCGAGGGCGGTCGCCTGCTGCATATAGAAGTCGCAACAGGCGCGTGCCGCCTTCTCCAAAATGGCCAGGGTCTCCTGCTTGTTTGCCGGGCCGCCGGCTGACTGAAGGAACTCCATCAGCTCCGGGAAGCCAAGCATCGCCCAGGCGAGTCCTCGGGTCCACGTGGTAAACGGTGAGTAGCCTTGCTGCGACGATGGGCAACGGAAGGCGAGGCTTCCGGGATTGAAGATGGCTTCGTGGACGGTCCGCCCACGCAGCTCGGGTGTGTCGTAGTAATCGCGCCCTTCGCCGTAATAAATGTTGAATTGGGCAGAGATCTTGGCGTGGGCCAGCGCGCGTTCCAGTAAATCGACGCGCCGGTCTTGTTCTGCATGTAAGCTGTGGCCGAGCAAATGCGCCATACAACAGATGCGGAGGGTGCGCATGGTGTCGATGAACAGAGAATGCCTGCCATTGAAGGAGTAAATGTAGCCGAGTCCATCCCGGAGGATAGTCCAACGGGCGGCTTGCACTGCGCCGCTTACCTTTAATGCGAGTTCGTAAAAGTGCAGCTCTTGGGCGTTGTAGGGAATGAGTCCTTCCAGCATCAGACGGCGCAGGTGGCCATAAGTGGAGATGTTGTTGAAGCCATGGTCGTGCACGCCGGTGTGGGTGAGGTGCTCCGCCATGTCGTCGACCACGTGCCGCTGGGCCAGTTTGAGCAGATCCTTATTTCCCGTCAGCTCGAAGCACATGAGGGCATTACCGTATTGAAAACCCTGCGTCCACTGGGTCCAGCTACGCGCGGTATAGCGGCCGGCGATGGTCATGACGGGAGCGCCATCGCTTACTTTCCAGCGCCGGTCGAGGCGCAGGGTTTTCTCCGAGGCCAGCTGTAGAGTGCGCTCGACAGCCGGGGACAGATCCTTGGCCTTCAGGGTTTGATTGGATTGCAACCTGGCTCCTTCAGACGAATGCGGTGAAGCGCTCGATCATTTGCTGCAACACCTGGTCCGGATCGGTATCCCAGATGACGCGGTTGAATATTTCCACTTCGATAGGGCCGTCGTACCCGGCTTGATCGACCGCCTCCCGCAGCAGGCGGTTATCGATGACGCCATCCCCCATCATCCCTCTGCCCAGGAGCAGGTCGGGTAAGGGGACCAGCCAGTCGTTGACATGGAAGCCGTAGATTCTGCCTCTGGATTGTTGAATCAGGGAGAGCACCTGGGGGTCCCACCAGATGTGAAAGACGTCCAGGACCAGACCTGCTTCCTGGGGAGCATATGCCGAGGCAAGCTCGAGCGCCTGGCTGATGGTGACCAGCACCGAACGTTCGGCCGCGTACATGGGATGGAGGGGTTCGAGGCCGAGCTTAACGCCGTGCTGACGAGCATAGGGAACCAGGGCAGCGATTCCGTCGGCGACCATTTTTCTGGCTTCGCCCAGGCCTACTTCCGCTCCGCCACCGACGACCAACACCAGGGAATCGGCATGAAGCGCCGCAGTCTCGTCGACGGCACGGTAATTGTCTTCGAGATTTTTTTGCCGGCCGGCAGCCGTCGGGCTAGGGAACATGCCTCCGCGGCAAACGCTCGAGACATGCAGGCCTGCATCTTTTACTGAGCGAACGCAGGAGGCCAGTCCTGCCTCCTCGATTTTGTGCCGCCAAAGGGCAATGGACGGAATGCCATGACGCACGCAACCCTCGACCGCCTGGCTTACGCTCCAGTTGGAGATGGTGATTTGGTTGAATGAGAGCCGGGTGATCTCTGCCATGCGTGGGTGTGCTTACTTCATTCCTTCTACCAGGTAGAGATCGGAAAGTGTGCGGTGATAGCCATAGATGTACGAGCGGCCGTCCGGTGTCATGACGATCGGCCCGATTTGGCTAACGCCGGCTGGGTCCGCGGGCGCCAGGCTGTGCCAAAGGGTTCGCTTACCAGTATTCAATTCGAGCTGATACACCTTCGCTGGGAACTCGCCAGGCTGAAACACGTAGAGAGACTTGCCATCGGCGGACCATTCTATCGGTTGCTCGCTAGGCAGAAAGCCGGAAACCGCTTTTACCGGGCCGCCAGTAACGGAGTAGAGATATACCTTGCCATCGGATCCCACCCCGGACACCTGGCTTCCGTCGGGAGCAAGCGCGATCACCAGCGGATCTATGCCTTCCGGGGAAATCGGAGTCGCCGGAGCGTTGATGGACTTTTGAACATAGATGCGGGCTCCATGACCTTCCTGTTTGGCAGTGAAGACAATGCCCTGGCTGTCAGGTAGCCAGCGCGCCCAGCTGTGATAAAGACTGTCGTGGGTGATCTGTTGCGGATCCCCGGCACCGCTGGGGAGAAGAATCAGTTGAGCCGGTGAGGACATAGTTAGACCCAGGACCCATTTGCCATCAGGCGATAGGCTCATGGATTCACCATCACCCAGCCTGACTGCCGATTCTTCGTCCGTCTTGCGCAGATAGATAGAATAGCCGCCACCACCTCCCACTCCTTCTTCGTCGAAGAGCAAGCGCTTGCCGTCGGCTGCCATCTCGGCGGGGAAGGAATAGTCCAGCCAGGAAAAGTCCTGCTCTTTAGGCATACCCGCGATGAGCCCACTCAACTCGCGTCGCCAACTTTGCCGCGAAAGCAGCACCAAACCATTTTGGGAGATGTCTTCCAACTGCAATGAGGCTGGGACGCGGGCGATGATCCGATCTTTTGCGGTCAAGGTCACAGCGTTCAAGGATCGTCCATTTCCGACATTGGTGCTGCTGGTATACCAGATCTCCTTGCCATCCGGCGCCCAGGCCAGCCCTTCCACGGTCAGGAAGTTGTCCGCCAGGATTTTGTCGTTGCCTTGACGGTTGATCACATGAACCCCACCGGAATCGTCGCCCGGTTGAGGGTGCTCGATAAACGCCACGCGGTCGCCATCCGGGGAAACGCGCGGATTGCTAATCCAGCCGGGGCTCTCATGGATCACCTTGCCGATGGGGAATTCGAGACGGTTTTTGCCGCCGATGTCACGCACAATGGCCAATTGTTTGCCATCCGGAGACCAGTCCGCCCACTGCACACCTTCGAGAATTTCTCGCGGATCGCCGCCATTGATGGGCATACGGGCCAAGGTTCCGGACTGGGTATAGGTGCCGGTCACACTCACGTTGGTCAGCAGAGCTATGTCGCCCGTTGAGGAGATGCTCATCAGCTCCTCCCCATGGCGTTCGAGTGAACGCGACTGCGGGCTCTCCGGGCTGGTGATAAACAGCTCTGTCGGTTTGCCCTCCCAGGCTGCTCCATAGACCACCGATTGGCCGTTGGGGGTAAAGCGGGCAGAACGAATCGTGCCCCGGCGGAAGGTCAATTGACGGTAGACGGGCAGTTCTGTCCGGCTGTTCGCAGCATGGAGAAACCAACCCAGGGCTAGCCCGCCCAATAGTGCTGCACTTGCGGCCGCTATGGCGTACGGACGCAGACTCCCATTCCCGTTAACGCGTGGCGGGATCGCCGGAGGGACAGCGGTTGCGGACTCGGTGCTGGAAACCGATGGGCCTTGCGCGGCCGCGGTGCGCTGCGAGTCCAGTGTTCGCTTGAGGATCTTCATCTCGGCCCGCATTTCGGCAGCAGACTGGTAGCGAAGATCGCGGTCCTTCTCCAACGAGCGGTCGAGGATGCGCTCGAACTGCGGTGGAAGGTCTGGATTGAGCTGGTGTGACGGCACCGGATTCCGATTAAGGATGCTTTCAAAAATCACCGCAGACGTATTACCGTCGAAGGCCGGCCTGCCGGTGGTCATTTCGTAGAGCGTGGCGCCTAACGAAAAAAGGTCGGTACGGCCGTCGAGTTCTTCTCCTCGCGCCTGCTCCGGTGACATGTAGGCAACCGTGCCCAAAGCGCTGCCGGGGCTGGTGAGATCTCTCATCGTGTCGGCATCCGCGGTCGCGTTCCGGTCGCGCCGGGAGTCGATTTTCGCCAGGCCGAAGTCGAGCAGCTTTGCCTGCCGGGTTTTGGTGACGAAGATGTTGGCGGGCTTGATGTCACGGTGCACGATGCCCTTGGCGTGGGCGGCATCGAGAGCGTCTGCTATCTGGACACCGAGATCGAGGACAAAATCGATGGGCAGCGGTTTGCCGTCAATGCGGTGCTTGAGGGTTTGGCCCTCCAGGTATTCCATGGCCAGAAAGGCCCGGCCGTCTTGTTCGCCGACGTCGTAGACGGTGCAGATGTTGGGATGGTTCAGGGCCGAGGCGGCACGGGCCTCACGGCGGAACCGGTCAAGCACAGGAAGCTCGCGGGCGACCTCATCCGGCAGAAATTTGAGCGCGACAAATCGGCCGAGACGGGTGTCCTCAGCCTTGTACACCACACCCATTCCCCCGCCGCCAAGCTTTTCCATGACGCGGTAATGGGAGATTGTTTCGCCAATCATGGTCCAGCGTTAGCCTAGGGGACGCTGGACGCCAAGTCAACGCCTGGTATTAAGCCGGCCACTTCCATTCGCGGATTTCTTTCTGGTCGATCCCGTTTTGGTGGGCGTAGTTGATGGCTTCGATGATCTGCCCTCTCAACCACTCGACCGTGTGCGCGCCCTTCTCTGCCAGTTTGGGGACCCGTTCGATGACGTCGATGGCCAGGTTGAAGCGGTCCACCTGGTTCAGGATCGCCAGTTCCAGCGGTGTGTTGATGTTGCCTTTTTCCTTATAACCACGCACGTGGAAGTTATCGTGGTTGGTCCGCCTGTAGGTCAGTTTGTGGATCAGCGAAGGATACGCGTGGAAGTTGAAGATCACCGGCTTGCTCTTGGTAAACAACCCGTCGAACTCACGATCAGTCATGCCGTGCGGGTGTTCGCGATCCGGCATCAAGCGGAAGAGATCGACTACGTTGATGAACCGTACCTTCAGACCTGGGCAATGCTCGCGCAGAATCGCCGCCGCAGCCAACGCTTCCGAGGTGGGAATATCGCCCGCGCAGGCAATCACAGCGTCCGGCTCCTCCCCGGCGTCGGTGCTCGCCCAGTCCCATATGCCGATACCTTTGGTGCAGTGCTCCACCGCGTCTTTCATATCCAGGTATTGCAGGTGCGGCGCCTTATCGGCGACGATCACGTTGATGTAGTTGACGCTGCGCAGGCAATGGTCGGTCACGCTTAGCAGGCAATTCGCGTCCGGCGGAAGATAGATGCGCGTCACTTCGGGGCTCTTGTTGGTCACTACGTCCAGAAATCCAGGGTCCTGGTGGGTGAAGCCGTTGTGATCCTGCCGCCACACCAGCGAGGTGATCAGCAGGTTAAGCGAGGAGATAGGCTGCCGCCACCGGGTCTCCAGCTTGCTCTTCTCCAGCCACTTGGCATGCTGGTTGAACATGGAGTCGATGATGTGCACGAAAGCCTCGTAGGAAGAAAAGAAGCCGTGGCGGCCGGTCAACACATAGCCTTCGAACCATCCTTCGAGGGTGTGCTCACTCAGCATCTCCATCACCCGGCCGTCCTGGGACAGGAAGCCGCCGTCTGCGTCTTCCGGCAGCTTCTCCTCCATCCACGTTTTCTCACTCGCCTCGTAGATGGCTTGCAATTTGTTGGAAGCCGTTTCGTCCGGTCCAAAGACGCGGAAGCTGGTCATGTTGCGGCGCATCACGTCGCGTAGAAAATGCGCCGTTACATCCGTCGCCGAGACTTCTATCTGACCCGGCTTGGTTACCTTCACCGCATAGTCGCGAAAATCAGGCATCTGCAGCGGCTTGCGCAACAGGCCGCCGTTCGCGTGTGGGTTGGCCGTAATCCGCCGCGTACCCTTCGGCGCCATTTCCCGCAATTCCTCAATCAACCTTCCTCGCTCGTCGAACAACTCCTCCGGACGATAGCTGCGCAGCCATCCTTCCACTTCCGCCAGGTGCGCCGGATTGGTCTGGGGATCGAGAATAGGAATCTGATGTGCGCGCCAGAAGCCTTCGACCTTATGCCCGTCTACCTCCTTGGGGCCGGTCCAGCCCTTGGGCGTGCGCAAAATGATCATCGGCCACTTGGGCCGTTCAATCGGCTGTCCCCCCGGTGTGTTGCGTGTTTTCGCCGCGCTGCGCGCCCGCTCCTGAATGGCGCGAATCTCGAGCACGCACCCTTCCATGACCTCGGCCATTTTGGGGTGCATCTTATCCGGGTCATCGCCTTCCACAACGTGAGGAGTCCATCCCAGGCCCCTCATGAGCATGTCGAGCTCCTCCGGCGGTATGCGAGCCAGGATGGTAGGGTTGGCAATCTTGTATCCATTCAAATGCAGAATGGGAAGCACGGCGCCATCGCGCACCGGGTTGAGAAACTTATTGGAGTGCCAACTTGTGGCCAGCGGTCCTGTCTCCGATTCTCCATCCCCGACTGCCACGGTTACGATCAGGTCGGGATTGTCGAACGCGGCTCCAAAGCCGTGAGAAAGGCTGTAGCCGAGTTCGCCGCCTTCATGTATCGATCCCGGGGTTTCAGGGGTGCAATGGCTCCCTATGCCTCCAGGAAAAGAAAATTGCTTGAGGAACTTCTGCAGTCCTTCCACATCCTGGCTCTTGTCGGGATAGATTTCCGAATACACCCCTTCGAGATAGCAGTTAGAGAGGGTGGCCGGGGCTCCATGCCCAGGGCCGGCAAGGTAGATCATGTCGAGGTCGTATTTCTTGATCAGCCGGTTCATGTGGACCCAGATGAAGCTCTGTCCCGGGTCGGATCCCCAATGCCCAAGCAGGCGATTCTTGATGTGCTCGGGCTTCAGCGGCTCACGCAGCAGAGGGTTGGAGCACAGGTACAGCATGCCGGCGGAAAGATAGTTGCAGGCACGCCAGTAAGCATTCATTTTCCTGGTTTCCTCGGTCGTCAGAGGTTCGAAGCCGGAAGCCGCTACGGAAAGAGTCTCGACGTTGCTCATAATTCCTCCTGTCGTTGCTGTCATCAGTTGCGTTCCATTTGCCGCACATGCACGGCGATCATTCGGTCTTCCTGGGCCGTTACCACCCACACCGCCAGTTTCGAATCGGGGGCACTCACCCGCCGCAATGCATCGCCGCCCGCTGCATTCGCGGTCGCGTCGAGTACCACACCGCACGATTCGAGTCCCTGCAAAATCTCTGCCCGGGACTGTACATCGTGCTCGCCGATGCCGCCGGTAAAAACCAGAGCATCGAGGCCGGCGAGGAGCCACACATAAGCGCCAATTGCTTTCCGCACGCTGCGGCAAAAGACCTCAATCGCCAGCTTCGCGTCCGCGTTTCCTTGGGCGGCAGCTTTGCGTACGGCGCGCATATCGTTGGGTAGTCCGGAGAGAGCGACCATGCCGGCCTGGTGGTTGAGCATGCTTTCCACCTTCGCCCACGCAGCTTCGCTTTCACCCTTCGCCTGCCGCAGCAAATAGAGAACCAGCCCGGGGTCAAGATCTCCCGGCCGCGTGCCCATCACGACGCCGCCGGTCGGCGTAAGCCCCATGGTGTTGTCGACGGAGCGTCCGTCCACCAGCGCTGTCACGCTGCAGCCGCTGCCCAGATGAGCAATCACCATGCGCCGGGGAAATTCCGCTCTCGCCTCCAGTGCGGCTGCTCGCATGTCGTCCACCACGCCTTCGCAGGAAAGCCCGTGGAAGCCATAACGGCGAACCCCCTGCCGGCGGTACTCGCTGGGGATAGGGTAGGTGGAAGCTTCGGCCGGCATGGTCTGGTGGAAGATAGTGTCGAAACATGCATAATGCCGCGCCTGGGGGAATCTCCCCATCATGTCGCGGATCAAGGCGATTGCCTGGGGATCGTGCAGGGGAGCGAACGCCACCGCTGCCTGCAGGTCGCGCAGCACTTCCTCGGTGATTCTCTGATGCTGGTGGAGCAGCGGACCGGGATGCACGACCCGGTAGCCAACCGCGTCGATCGCCGGCATGCCGGTTCCACACACCGTGTTCTCCAGCAGCGTCATCGGATCCTTCTTCGATGCATCGTTGGCCTGGGGAGCACCCTTGCTCAACTCGCGCCCCTCGGCATCGCGAAAGGTGAAGCCGAGGCCGGGTCCGCCCACGCCGCTGATTTCGCCGGCAAATAAAACCCGCGGCCAGGAGAACCGCCCCGCCGGGCCTGTGTCGGGGTCAGCTTCGAAAATGGAAAATTTGATAGACGACGAGCCCCTGTTGATAACGAGTATGTGCACACCACCACCCAGCCGCATCGGCGGCTATCCTCCAAGCTACACCAGCGATGTATGCCACAGATGAATTCCACCGGGCGCGGTGCAGTAGTGTAGTGCGTCGTTGATGATCTTAGGCTGGTTCACGGGGTGGAAGCCCCCGCATTTATGCGGGGGGAGGAGAGCTTGAGCTCTCCGGAAAGTCTTGCCCTCCCCGTGATGCGCTTTAGCGCTGGCTATGCAAGCCCCGTTGCCGAATGTATGCCCGAAAGATACTCGATCAAATCAGTGACGCACTACACGAGATAGATTCTCCGAGTTGGAGGAAAGTATCGCGGGTTAAGGAAACCCGGTCCTGATACGTCGATCCCAATGTCCTTTAGGGCAATGGATTGACCTTCAGCTTTACGGCCTGGGCCAACTTTCTCTGTTGCCCGTCGAAGCTATAGAACCAGTCTGAGCCGAGTTCAAGCGCCGCCGCAACGTGCAATAAATCCGCCGTGCGCGTTCCGAGCCGGGGAGTCGTCCGCCGCGATAATTGGCGGGCGCGCCCGAAAACATTGTCCGGCAAAGGCTTGAGCTGGAAGATGCCGGAGCGCAAATCCTGTTCAAAGTCATTCAGAGAGGAGTGTGCTTGCGCAGGAGATACTTCCTTGCGGAAGACGCGCAGTTCCAGGGCATTGACAACTTCCAGTTCGGCGAAGGTCGTTAGTAACAGCACCCCTCTGGCGGCGCGCATCGCCTGCACTGCTGCCGCAGAGTTGGCATCCGAGCTATACAGCGAGACGAGGAAGCTGGTGTCCACATATGCGTTCAATAGCGGTTTCGATCCTCGCTGATTAAGTCCGCGCCACTCACCTTAAGCTTCTTGGTTCCATAGATAGCTCGCATCCGTCCCATGAAATCCGGCAGTTCGGGCGAAGCCGAAGGCTGTTCCGGCACGAGACGTGCGATGACGTGCCGCCGCTTGGTGATCTGGACTTCTTCGCCCTGGCGCAAGAGATGCTCGACCTTCTTGAAGTTGTACCGTAGATCCCGAACCGAGGCTGTCTTCATGTGATACATTATAGCATCACATTTTGTACCGCCGAGCCGGGAGAGATGGAGTAAGGCTTTAGGAGCGCCGGCAGAGTTTCGACTGGAGCAGGAATGTTTTCTCCGCAGCCCTTGCATCGGATGACTAAGCCGCGCGCAGGGTGAAGGTCCATGAAAAATGAAAACAGTATGGGCGAATAAAAGGAGAATATAATCCACAGCCTGTATTAGAATTCTTCCGGTTAGGGCGGCGCCCAGTTCCTCTCGGACATGTTCCGTCCGAATGGTGTGACGAACGCCGGCTCGGAAACTGTACGGTGCAGGGCAGCAATGCCGACATCTACTCATCCTACTGGGTTGGGCGTCTGCGCCAAACCTTAGCATCTGAGGCGCGCGAGGCATGATGCAGTTTGATGGTGCGGCCCACCACACGCGTCCCTGACGAGGCCATCCGCGGCGTAAGTGTGTGATATCGTTGCGGGGTTCACAGGAGATCACGTCCCATGAAAAAACCAGGATGGCTGGCCGCTGCCTGCCTCGCCGCTATGTTGGGCTCAGTCGTGGCCCGCGCGCAGAATTGCGGCGCAAGGCCGGGCGATGATCAAGCGGTGGTGCAGACGATTCGCGCGATGTTTGACGCGGCAACGGCCGACGATCTAAAGAAGTTCAACTCGGTAGTCTCCCCTGGCTTCTACATGTATGACAACGGACAACGATTCGAAGGCGATGCGATCATGAAGCTGATCATCGCGCAGCATGCAAAGGGCGCGAAGTATGTGTGGACTGTCACTCAGCCGGACGTTCATGCGGACTGCGACGAGGCGTGGATCGCGTATGTCAATGATGGCTCGGCGCAACTCGGTCCAGGTGCGCCGGCGACTCCGATGAAGTGGCTGGAGTCGGCAATCCTGCGGCGCGAAGGCGGAGAGTGGAAGGTGGTCTTCTTTCACAGCACGCGGCAGGCGAAGTAAAACCGACACACTGATACCTATTCACAGTCGGGAGTGTATGTTGCTGCGACCAGACAGGATGTTTACGACGCATTGGCCAAGGCGGGTCATCCCTCGACTCATCCGAATGGGGCCTGCTCACGTGAGGAGATGCGTCGACAGCGTACCTATCCCCCGAAACTCCAAGAGCGAGGGGAATAAGTATGATGTCGACGCATTAGACGCCACCATTGATTACGAGTATGTGCACACCACCAACCTATACCTGCCATGTGTGCGACGGATGAATTCCGTCACAGGCGTCTGCCTGATGGATAGAGTCGCCCAGAGTGTGGAAAGTATCGCCGTCTCCCATATGAAACCGCGGGTTCTTCCGCTCCGGTCCCACATCGCGGTCGACGCGAAGAACAACCTGATCTACGTTGCCAACACGCATGGTGACAGTGTGACCGTCATTGATGGCTCCGGCAATCAGGTGGTGGCGACGCTGCCCACAGGAACCAACCCTTATGCTATGGCGGTCGACGTCGACAGTGGTGCGATCTTTGTCGCCAACCTGGGAGTGCCGTCTTTCACCCGGATCGATAAGCCGGTTTCGGGGACGGGGAAGATGGGAAAAAACTGATTTTCAGACGCTAGCTTCGGTCTGCCCACTTCGGTCTGCCTTACCTCCCAGCAACTCCCAGGGTGCGCCCAGATGGTTGTGAGTTGCATCCAAAGGGAATTGAGGTTGAGGTGAACAGCTAGGGACAGAAATGAGATACTCAATTGGCGATGAATCCATTGATTGCAGCAGCGTCATTCGGCTTTCTCCTGCTTTGCGCGGACCAGACTGCAAAGTCAGCATCGGTTGAGGCAGCGCTCGTCCTGCCGGATGCCCCGACGGCGAACTCGCAGCAGACCCCAACACAGAACCCCCCTCCCGCCACGAACCCATCGCCTCCATTGACCCCGGAAGAACAAAAGAAAAAAGCGCAGGAGCAACTTGAGCAGGAAGAGCACCAGCGGGTATGGGCGGTCGTGGCAACCTTCAACACCACCGCGAATCGGCAAGCGGTGCCGTTGAGCGCCGGTCAGAAGTACCAGCTGTTCTTTAAGAGCGCCAGCGATCCCTGGCCGTTCCTGCTCGCGTCTGTCCTGGCCGGTGTGAATCAGGCCGAAAATAGCCCGGCCGAATATGGCCAGGGCGTGCAAGGCTATGCCAAGCGTGTCGGCGCCTCCTACGGGGACTACTTTATTGGTAATTTCCTGGGAAATGCGGTGCTGGCCAGCGCGCTGCACGAAGATCCCCGATACTACCAACTGGGCCACGGGCGCTTCATCAAACGTGCTCTCTGGGCAGCCACCGGCACGGTGTGGTGCAAACGCGACAAGGGTACGTGGGGACCGAATTACGCCAACGTGGTGGGCAATCTGACCGGCGCCGCCATCGCCAACGTCTACTATCCGGAGTCGGAGCGAACCGTAGGACAAACCATCGGACGCGGTTTTTCCGTCACGGCCCAAGGCATCATCGGCTCAGAAGTCATTGAGTTCTGGCCAGACATCGTGCGCCATCACCAGAGGAAGCAGGCGGAGAAATTCGCTCGGCAGGGCATCTCGCCCAGCAGCACCCAACCCGCTCCCCGGCGTTAAGGGACCGGCGATCGGTGACGGACGAAATAACCACC
This sequence comes from Acidobacteriaceae bacterium, assembly GCA_049693715.1. Classification (GTDB taxonomy): domain Bacteria; phylum Acidobacteriota; class Terriglobia; order Terriglobales; family Acidobacteriaceae; genus PALSA-350. The sequence continues at coordinate 16,962 of JBAVQC010000316.1, forward strand.
AAATTCTGAAGCCGCCGATTGCGGAATTATTTCCCTAACTCTCTGAGCCGATTCTTGATCGGCGGTAGACCCAGAGAGTAGAATTCGGGAAATTTCAGTATTTCAGTCTGATGATCACCAGCATTCACACCCTGATTTATTCCGACGATGCCCCTGCAACGCGCGCATTCCTTCGCGACGTCCTCGGCTGGCCCTACGTCGAGGATGCGGCGGGCGGAGGCGCGGGTTGGCTGATCTTCAAGACCGGGCGGAGTGAGATGGGTGTGCACCCGACCCACAGCGTTTACGATGGCAAGACGTACGAATCGCCGCGGCACCATCTGATCTCCCTGATGTGCGACAACATCTCACAGACGGTCACTGAACTGAAGGGCAAAGGAGCGGAGTTCCGCGGCGAAGTGCAGGATCACGGGTACGGACTCGTGGTCATGATGGCCGTACCTGGCGCGGACGACATCATGCTTTACGAGCCCAAGCATCCGCTGGC
>JBAVQC010000317.1:0-104606 GCA_049693715.1 Acidobacteriaceae bacterium
CCTCTCACGTGATTAGGGCGTTAGCCGAATATAGCTCAAAGTTTCGGGGACAGATAGCTCAAACCCATCCGATATTCAAAACCCAAGCCACGGCATGGATGTCCCGAAACTCCCGACATCCCGATAGGGACAAAGTCCAATGGGTGGCGTGATGATTGACTTTGGTAGCCGTCGAGCAGTAAAAGAGATGCGGCGACTCTCATGATCTTTTGAGACAGCAGGTGTTCGAAAAGAGGCTCCGTGTACTTAGATTACTTTGCATCCACACCAGCCAGGCGGGACAGGCTGAGGTCACATTTTTGGCTGTCAATGGTTGCTCTCGGCTTAGCCTTTCTTGCATGCCCTACCGGACGGGGGCAGGACGACGTTGCGCACACGGGTAGCGATGTCCCTCCCATTCTAAAAATCGGCTCCCCTGCGCCGGATTTTAATCTGCCGGGAGTCGATGGAAAATCGCATAGCCTCAAAGACTATGCGTCGAGCAAGATCCTCGTTGTCATTTTCAGTTGTAATCACTGCCCGGTCGCACAGATGTATGAGAAACGAATCAAGCAGTTATTCACGGACTATCAGGGCCGGGGAGTAGCCGTGGTTGTGATCATGGGGAATGATCCAAAAGCAGAAGAGCTCAGCGAATACGGATACACCGATGTAGGCGATTCTTTTGCGGATATGAAGGCACGCGCGGCCTACAGGAACTTCACGTATCCGTACCTGTTTGACGGCGTTACCCAGGCGGTTGCGCTTAAATACGGACCTACGGCAACTCCCCATGCGTTCATCTTTGACCAGCAGCGCATTCTGCGCTACGAGGGTCGGATCGATAGCAATCAACGTGAGGAGCTGGCGACGAAACACGAGGCCAGAGATGCCGTCGATGCTCTGCTTGCTGGAAAGCCGGTCGCCGTCACAGACACGCCCGCGGTTGGGTGCTCTACCAAGTGGGCCTACAAAACGGCCAACGTTGAAAATGAGACCACCCGTTTCAACGAGAGACCGGTAACCCTGGATTTGATCTCCGCCGATCAGCTCAAGACATTGCGCCAGAATGCCGGCACGGACAAGCTTTTGCTCGTGAACGTGTGGGCTACCTGGTGCGGGCCATGTGTCGAAGAATTCCCGGAATTGCAAACTATGGTCCGTATGTATGCAAACCGGCCGTTGAATATCGTGACCTTAAGCATCAACAACCCTGACGAGAAGCAATTGGTCTCCGCATTTCTTCAGAAACAGCACGCGTTCAATAAGAACTTTCTCTTTAACAGCAACGATGCGGCGGATGCTGTAAAAGCTCTCGGCACGGGGTGGGCCGGTGCTGCTCCGTACACGGTTCTGATTGGAACCAAAGGCGAAGTGCTCTACAGAACGCAGGGAGCCATGAACGTTTTGGACGTGCGCCGCGCTATCTTGAAGAACGTCGCGGACGACCTCTATCTCGGGCAGCACTCTTATTGGAACAGCACATTCTGAGGCCTCGAACTTGTCTAACAAAGACGACCAACCCGTAGCCGGACGCCACGACTGATGAACTTTCGCCAATCCTGCCCGCCTCAAGATACAATGCGCAGCATGTTCTGGCGCACGATTCTTCGTACCTCTGCGGTCACCGCCCTGCTGTCGTTTGCCACCGCAATTCCAGCTCAGCAGCTCATCAACGGCTATGAACCGAAGTGGTGGAAGGAAGCCGTCGTCTACCAGGTTTATCCGCGCTCCTTCAAAGACTCAAATGGCGACGGCATCGGCGACCTGCCCGGCATAACCTCGAAGCTCGACTACCTGCAAAAGCTGGGCGTCAATGTCATCTGGCTCAGTCCCCACTTCGACTCTCCCAATGTCGACAACGGTTACGACATTAGAGACTATCGCAAGGTCATGACAGAGTTCGGCAACATGGCGGACTTCGACGCGCTTCTGGCGGGTATAAAACAGCGCCACATGCGCCTCATGATTGACCTCGTCGTCAATCACACGTCCGACGAGAACAAGTGGTTCGTGGAATCGCGCAGCAGCAAAACCAATCCGTACCGCGACTTCTACATCTGGCGGCCCGGTCACACCGCGCCTGACGGCGCCCGCACCCCGCCCAACAACTATCCGTCCTACTTCACCGGTTCTGCTTGGACTCTGGATCCCAAGACGAACGAATACTACCTCCATTACTTTTCGTCCAAGCAGCCCGATCTCAACTGGGCAAACCCCAAGGTCCGCGAAGAGGTCTACAGCCTCTTGCGCTTTTGGCTCGACAAGGGCGTCACCGGCGTCCGTATGGACGTTATCCCGCTCATCTCAAAACCCACGGGCCTGCCCGATCTCACTCCCGAGCAGCTCAAAGCGCCGCCTTTCGCCTACGCCAACGGCCCCCATCTTGCCGAGTATCTGCAGGAGATGAATCGCGAAGTCCTCTCCAAATACGACGACGTGACCGTCGGTGAAGCCACTGGCACCACGCTGGCTCAGACCAGCTCGCTGGTTGACGACCGTCGCCACGAACTTAACATGATCTTCGCCTTCGACGCGGTCAAGCTTGGCCGCGTCGATTTCGGTCCCAGCGCGCTTGGCGCCTGGACGGTGCCCGAACTGAAAGCTATCTACGACGCCCACGCCACGGTGCTCACCAAACATGACTGGGATACGGTCTTCCTTTCCAACCACGACAATCCCCGCATCGTCTCCACGTTCGGCGACGACTCGCCCGCCATGCGCGTCGCCTCCGCCAAACTTTTCGAGACCATGATTTTAACCCTGCGCGGCACACCGTTTCTTTTTGAGGGCGATGAGCTTGGCATGACCGACTATCCCTTCAAAAAGCTCGCGGATTACAACGATATCTCCGTCAAGAATGCCTATAAGACCGAGGTGGAATCCGGAAAAGTCTCGGCCGCCGCCTTCCTTGCTTCCGAGGCCAAGGTGACCCGCGACAACGCTCGAACCCCGATGCAATGGGATAGCTCCCCCGAAGCCGGCTTCACCAGCGGCACCCACCCCTGGCTCGCCGTCAATCCCAACTACAAACAGATCAACGCGGCCCAGGAAGAGTCTGACCCAGCCTCCGTGCTCAATTACGTGCGCTCCCTCATCAAGCTGCGCGCCCATACTCTCGCCTTCGTCTACGGTGACTTCGAAGATCTCGACCCGCAGCATGCTCATGTCTTCGCCTACACCCGCACGCTCGGCGACGAAAAGTACCTCGTTGTAGAAAACTTCAGCTCCAGCCCCGTCACCTACACGCTACCCAACGGCTTAAAGGCTGCGACGCTACTTCTGTCCGACGATCCCTCGTCCCACGAGAGTAACGCTTCCACCCTCAATCTTGCCCCGTGGGAGGCCCGCATCTACAAGCAATAGCCGGCTGTTCCGCCCGGCGCCGAATCTTAGGAGGTGCGCCTCCAGGGCGAGTTGCACGGCGTTGAACTCGAGAACTACACTTGTTGCGAAGAGCAGGAGGCGGTTACATGAAGATTCAGCTGCAGCAAGTCTCGACGACGGCTTCAGAAGCAGCGTTGCGGACGCATCGAGTGCTGATTGACAGACCTAACGATAAGGGCGGGACAGACAGTGGCCCGATGGGAGGAGAGCTATTTCTCGCATCCATAGGCGGCTGCTTCCTGAGTACCCTTCTCGCCGCCATCCGCGCGCGGAACGCGAATGTGTCGGACGTTCGCGCCGAAGTCATCGGAACGTTAGCGGAAACACCAACCCGCTTTTCTTCCGTGGAGCTGCATGTCGAAGCGCAAGGAAGCTCGGAAGAGATAGAGCGGCTCGTAGCGATCGCCGATAAAGGTTGCATCATGATGAACACCCTTCGCGGCGTGCTCGATGTTCGCATCCGAATTGGTGCTGCGATTTGACAGTAAGACCGATGCAAATCCGAGCCGTCGCGTTCGACGCCTACGGTACGCTATTTGATACAAATTCCGCCGTTCTTGAGGCCAGCCTCTCCATTGGCCTGCAGGGTCAAGCGTTTTCAAATCTGTGGCGGCAGAGGCAATTGGAGTTCACATGGCTCTGGTCGCTGATGGGCAAGTACGAAGACTTCTGGAGCTTGACCAGAGCCGCGCTGGATTCTGTCCTCCAGGAACTCGGGGTCGAAAGAGATGGACCCAAGCTTGAACGGCTGATGCAGGCGTATTGGGAGCCGCAAGTATTTCCCGACGTTATGGCAGCGCTGGATGCGCTCCCGCGATTGCCTCTGATGATTCTGTCGAACGGCTCGCCGGAGATGCTGCAATCAGCAGTACGCTACAACCACCTTGAGTCCAGGTTTGCGCAGATCATTTCAGCGGATCGGGTGAAGATATACAAGCCCTCTCCGCAGGTGTATGCGCTCGCAACAGACTCTGTTGGGTTTTCTTCGGAAGATATTCTTTTCGTCTCCTCCAATTGGTGGGATGCCTGGGGCGCCAAGGCGTTCGGATACACGGTCTGCTGCTGCAATCGATCCGACAGGCAAATGGGCTTTTCACGTTCTGCTCCAGATTTTGTGGTTGCTCGTCTCGACCACATTGCTGATTCGATTGCCGTCCGAACGCTTTTCACCTGACACAGCGACTTTCCAACGGTTGGCCTCGTGTTCCTCCGCAGTATTCTGTAACCTCTCGCGGAGTCTGGGCGTCTCATCGCTTGCGCGTCATCGCGTAGGCGACGGCGTTCGCATCGACCGCTCGCTCGATGAGCGAGCCAGGTTTCAATATTTCCGAACTTCCAAAGCGAATCCGAAGGAGAGTGGAGATGGGCAAGTTGCAGGGTAAAGTGGCGGTGATCACCGGAGCAACCTCCGGAATGGCGCTGGCGTCGGCCAAGCTGTTTGTCGAAGAGGGTGCGTACGTGTTTATCACCGGGCGGAGGCAAGAAAGTCTGGACAGCGCGGTCACAGCGATTGGGCGGAATGTGACCGGAGTGCAGGGCGATTCGGCGAAATTGGCTGATCTCGATCGGCTCTATGAGACGGTCAGGCGGGAGAAGGGCTATATCGATGTGGTGTTTGCCAGCGCCGGACATGGCGGAGGCGCTCCGCTGGGGAAGATCACAGAAGAGCAGTTCGACAGCATCTTTTCCCTGAATACCCGCGGAACACTTTTCACCGTGCAGAAGGCGCTTCCCATGATGCGGAATGGCGGATCGATCATCATGAACGGATCGATCGCTCACCTCAAGGGCATGCCGGGGATGGGCGTTTATGCGGGAAGCAAGGCAGCGCTGCGGTCGTTCGCGCGATCATGGGCGGTGGAACTCGCAGAGCGCAGGATTCGCGTGAACGTGCTCAGCCCGGGACCGATCGCTACCAACGCTCTCGCGAACGCCCCTGCGGAAATGGTGGAATCCTTCCGGTCAGCCATTCCTCGGAAGGAGTTCGGAAGCTCGGAAGAGATCGCGACGACGGCTCTGTTTCTCGCCTCCGACGACTCCAGCTTCGTGAACGCCAGCGAGATCTGTGTTGATGGCGGATTAGCGCAGATCTGATTCGCCCTGGTCCTGCTTCCTGTCACATACACTAACGCCGTGAGGAGGCGTCTATGCCCGCCCCAAGTTTTCTTCCGCTTACCACGTACCGTGAGTTCCCAGCCCAGGAGATGGCAAGCCGAGCGAAGTCGTTTTGCGATGAAATGCTCCGACGTCGTACAGTACGGCAGTTTTCTTCGCGTGCCGTCTCGCGGGAGGTAATCGAGGATTGCCTGTGCGTCGCGCGAAGCGCTCCCAGCGGCGCCAATAAGCAGCCGTGGCATTTCGTGGTCGTCAGTGATGCAGAGGTAAAAAGTAAGATACGCGCTGCTGCGGAAGAAGAGGAGCAACGTTTCTACCAGGGACGCGCTCCCAAAGAGTGGCTCGATGCTCTTGCCCCACTGGGGACGGACGAAAACAAGCCATATCTGGAAACCGCTCCCTATCTCATCGTCATCTTTGCACAGCATTACGAAGTGACGACGGACGGACGCAAGATCAAAAACTATTATGTGACAGAGTCGGTGGGTATTGCCACGGGCATGCTCATTTCGGCCGTCCACATGGCGGGCTTGGTCGCGCTTACGCATACCCCGAGTCCGATGGGATTCCTCAACCAGGTACTTGGACGTCCGGTCCAGGAGAAGCCCTTTCTCATTCTTGTTGTCGGGTATCCCGACGGAGACGCCTGCGTGCCGGATATTTCGAAAAAATCGTCCGAAGAGGCTTTGACGTTCGTGTGAAGGTTCGTGTTCCCAGCACAAGGGGGAATTACTGCCACCAGGCGGCTTCCGTCGGCGGTGCAGGACGGGGTTGCCGTCCCATAAGGCGTGCGGACTGAGGTGCCCAATGCGGAAGGAGAAAACGGCTTAGACGGCGGGAAATGCCGGATTACCGCCCCGTTACGGCCGTACGGCATTCAAAGTTGGTCGCATCGTTGATTGAGCCCGAACCTAAGTAGTGCGCTGTCTGGGGATAAGGGCACAACGGCCGTGTCATGGTTCCTGGCGTGGCCAAGCTGGGGGGCTGGTCTTTCGTTCGTGTCGCAAGTATGCGATCGGGAGCGATACCATCGACGACCCAACGATCCAGCGCCAGCACCACGTCGTGGTCCGCGTCCTGCGCCACGCCAGGGGCCGGAAAAACTTCATTCCCAAATGAGCCGGTCCCTGCGCCGCCCCAGCAATGACTCATTCCTGGCACCATGAAGAGCCGATAGAAGCTCTCGAGGGGTTTCGCGTTTTTATTCCGAGGATCGGGATAATCGGCAAGAAACTCACCCACCTTCGTATAGAAATTGATCGAATCCTGAGGGGCCACCGCCGCGTCTCCCCAGCCGTGATACTGAATCAACTTACCACCGGAATCGCGAAAGGTGCGCAGATCGGGGTCATAGGAATCGACATAGGGCGCCACCTTCGCTTCAGTAAGTAGCAAGTCATCATGCAGATTGCTGGTATGCCAGTTCCACGTGGCGTTCTCATAGGTGGCGTCGGAGAAATTGCTGTCGCCAAAATCTGCCTGCCTGCCGTTCAAAATCCAGTCTTTCCACGAAGCGTCTTCTGCTTCCGTACCGGGTTCGTATCCGGGATAAATCTGCTCCCCAGTCTTCGGGTCCCTCGGACCGGAATATATGTTCTTTACTGCTTCGACCTGAGCCGCCGTCAGACAATCCGGCTGGTCTCCGTCTTGACACTGTAGTACGGCAGGATCAAAATGGCATGCGCGAGGATCCTCAATCAGGCCATCCCGCAGGCCGTCCAGGCCATCGCAGGCATTGATCGCTGCACGCTCCAGCAACGGTAGTTTCTCTGCAGGCAGAACGTTCTTGCCTGAGGAAAAGAGTGCCCGCTCATTCCAGATGAAGCCGGTGAACTGACGGGTCCAGTCGTTGGCGGGGGCGCCCGCCACTACGCCATCAAAATCCTCCGGGAATCGTTCCACCTGCATAAGAGCCTCACGCCCACCTTCAGAACACCCGACAAAATAGGCGTGCTGTTGTGGCTTGCCGTAAAAGGCATTGAGAATCACGCGCGCCTGCAGAGACGTCTCATGAATCGCGCGATACCCGAAGTCGATCAGCTTTTCCGGATGGCCCATGGTGAACTTACCTGTGCCATCCTTCGTCCCGTCGTGGCCGTCGTCGGTCGAAGCGACAGCGTAACCACGATTGAGAGGAGTGACCATTCCTGGGGTGCTGATGGTACCCCCCCAGCCTCCGCTTCCAATCTGCATATACTTCCCATTCCACGCGGAGGGCAGAGGCAACCACAATTCAAAGTGGATCTCCGAGTCAGTGGTGGGTGTAGCGACCCCTTTCACTTCGCAGTGCGCTGCCGCCATATGAGTGACGTTCAGGGGCCTCTCACTCCCGGCGGAAGCGTGGTCCGCTGCCGATACCGTGGCGGCAGAAACAACTTTAGCTCTTTCTAACTGTAGGTCCGTAAGGCTGCTGCAGCTTGACTGAGCCTGGAGATCTACGACCGCGGGAACGCTCTGGATCCAGACGCATAGAATAACCCAGGAAATACGCCACACAGACAAGCAAGAAAGTGACAGACCATGATACTTCTGAAAGCGGTACCTCGGCATATAGTGGAAACTCCGGCTAAATGGCGCGGCTGGTTCTGCCAATGGGATTGGTAAATCTCGGCTTCGAAATAGAGTGGTCAGAAATCACGGTGCGTTGTACTTTCTTGAGTTCACAGGCGAACTGTGCACTGTCGCTGAACTCTTCCGGGGGACGTCCGCGGTTGCCGGGCCAGCTCAACTGTCAGCAGCAACCGCAGCGGCGACTCTGTCAGTTCTGGTTCATGGTCGCCGAATCGGAAGAATCCAGCCCACCCTAAAAGTTGATTTTGAGCGCCAGTTGCAGCTCTCTGGGAGTATTCGCCGTGCTTGTGACTACCCCGAAATTGGGAGCATTGATCACATTGTTAGGAGTCCCGAACACGGCGGTGTTGGTTAAATTGAATGCCTCTACGCGAAACTCCAAATTGACTCTCTCGAAAACGGGGAACGTTCGAAAGAGCGACAGATCCAAATTTCTATTCCAATTGGAACGCAATGAGTTTCTGCCCTCGGTGCCAAAAGTGTAAGGAGCAGGCGTGGCGAACGCGTTGGGATCGATCCACTCTGCGGGAGTACGCTGCAGCGGGGTTGGATTCCCCACAACATTCACCTTCACAAACGTGTTACCGATATTTGCCAGGTCACCGCTGTACGTCACGTAATAGGGAGTTCCGGAGTTTAGGTTGACGATGGCATTGATTTGCCATCCACCGACGGCATAATTAGCGGCCGAATTGCCTAGGCTAAAGGACTTGCCTTTGCCAAAAGGCAGCTCGTACACAACACTTCCGGAGAATATGTTGGTAAGGTCAAATCCAGAGACACTTCTGTCCGCCTTTGCATCGTAAGGGTTCTGAATGGAGCAGCCCTCCACGCCGAAGCTGCCTGAGCAGCCCAGGTCAATTGATTTCGACCATGTATACGAGATGAGGTAGGTCAGCCCGCTGTGGGTGTTGTTGCTGAGCCGGGTCTGCAACGCGTTGTAGTTACTATTGCCGGTGCTATCGTCATAGTTCGTTGGCGTTATATATGGATAAGGTTGCCGGCTGGCGACCACGGCGGCATCGCCCGGCCCCGGAGAGGTGGCGGTGTTGTTGATGCCGCCGTTATCGAGTCGGACGTCATGGGAACCAACGTAAGCGAGCGAGAATATTGTCGACCGGCCAAGTTGTTGGTCGATGCCGAGGTTCCACTGGTCCACAAGGGGCGTCTTGATGTTCGGATTATAGAAAAAGCTCGCATTGGTGAGCGGTGTGGCAGAAGGGTAGAAGACCGCACCCTCTCCAAGGCTAAGCGGATCGCCGATATTGGTAGTCGGGATCGCGACGTTCTGCGAGTTGATGTTGAAAGAGCCTACCGAGGGCCAGGTGCCGCCAAGGTTCTGCGAAATTTGCGTCAGACCGCTCCACTCGTCATAGAAGCGGCTGTAGCCGGCGCGAACGGATGTGCTTTCGGTGGCGCGATACGCCAGGCCAACACGGCCCTGCCAGTTGCCGGTATCAGTGTTGTGTATTCCGTGATTTGAATTCTTGGTCACAACTACGTTCGCCGGCAATGTCCCCCCAGGAATGCAGGGGGCGCCCGTGGTAGTCGAACAGGCTCCGGGAACGCCACTGAGGATATAAGTGCCATTGTTTAGATCTATGTCACCCAGGTAGCCTTGACCGTTACTGAAGTAGCCGTAGACCGGCCAAAACGCGACGTCATACCGCACGCCCAAATTGAGTGACAGGCGGGGCGTTATCTTGAACTGATCTTGTACGTAGGCTCCTTGTACCGATCCTCCGTGAAGTTGTTCGAGGTCATCTCTGCGATACGAGCTGTTGGGCACACCGAGGAGAAATGACGCGAGAGCGTCGCCTGTTCCCTTACCGCTGGGGCCGGTGGGGTTTTCTAGGTTTGAAGTCTGGAATGCGGTAGTTCCTTCGCCCGACCCGACATTCGGCCCATAGTAGTTATCACTCTGGTAGCTATAACCCACTTTAAATGTATGCCTTCCAAAAATCTTGGTAAAATCGCCACCGAACTCATAGGTGTTCGCAATTTGCGTGCCCTGAATGTTGCTGCCACCGGTGGACGTATAACCTGCGATCGTTATCAGCGGGACAAGAGCTCCGGGTACGGACGAAAAGCTGGAGATGTACTTGCTGGAGAATCCGGCATTGATCAAAGATGTAGCGAAATTGTCCGGCGCTCGGCTGAAGGCCACTGTCGTTGTGTCATTGCCAAGGTTGCGGCCAAAGTGGAGATCGAGAATGTTATTTGCGCCGAACACGTGCGACTCATGCACAGCGGCGTTCCACCCACTGATGGAGATCTGACTCAGTGCTCCGGGGTAACCCGCCGAGCTGCTGGAGGGCTGGTTGAAATGAGAGATACGACCGAACAGGATGTCGCGTGTGCCGAGATTCTCGTCGATGCGTCCGGTAAAGTTGTCCTGATTCGTGAGCGCCTTGGTTGTGTCGTGAAGATTTCCACCCGAGATAGGCGATCCACCAACCGGCAACAGCGTTGTGGCATACAGCTGAGCCGCCGGCGAAATATATTGTGAAATATTGTTCCCCGGGAACGGGTCACGCAGGTACTCACCGGGATTGGCGGGATCCGGCCGCGTGCTGAAGGGGTTGTACAGTTGGATTCCCTGTCCCAGCAGGGCGCTGAAATCGCCATTCAGCTCGGCCGTCGTCGGCGCCAGCACGATGCTTTGCGCAGCTTGGCTTAGGCGGAACCCTTCATAGCCGAAGAAAAAGAAGGTCCTTTCTTTCCCGCTGTAGATGCGTGGGAAAAGCACGGGCCCGCCCAACGTGACGCCAAACTGATTCTGCCGCAGGGGATTGCGGCTAGTCTGGAAGTAGTTGCGTCCGTCGAACTGCTCATTGCGCAGGAATTCAAATGCCGATCCGTGGAACGTGTTGGTGCCGCCTTTTGTAGCCACATTGATGATGCCGCCATTAACTTGTCCAAACTCGGCCAGGTCATTGTGGGACTGTACCTTGAATTCCTGTATGTCATCGATGATCGGTGCGTAGTTGTAGTTGCCGATAAACGCAAGATCATTTACGCCGTCCAAGAGAAATATATTGCTGCGATTTCTTTGCCCGTTGATGGACGGAAACGTGAACGAGCCCAGCGCATTACCGGCAAAGCCGCCACCGCCGCCAGCATTCTGCGCGACGCTGATCGGACTTACGCCTGGAGTCAGGGTCAAGAGCTGAGTAAAATTGCGCCCGTTCAAAGGAAGGTCATTGACCGGCACAGTAGAGATCACAGTTCCCAGCTCCGCAGTAGAAGACTCAACCGCGGTGAGTTCGCTGTGGACCGTAACCGTCTGCGTCGAGGAACCCGGAGCCAGACTAAAGTCCAGTGTAGCCGTCTGATTCACCTGCAGGACGACCCCTGGTCTCTCAACCGAGGCGAAGGCCGCTTTAGAGGCTTGCACGGAATAGTTACCGGGACGGATATTGATGATTGAATAACTTCCCGTCGATCCGGTCTTGGTCTGTTGCTGAGTTCCTGTGTCGGCGTTCGTCAGCGTCACATTCGCATCGGGAATTACCGCCCCGCTCCTGTCGGTGATCGTCCCGCTAAGCGCTGCCGAGGTGGACTGCGCCCGCCCCTGGAGTGGAGTGACGGTGATGGCTGTTGAAATGAGAGCTGCGAGCAGAGCTGAGAGTGAAAACCTTAGAAGTCTCTGACATTGGTTTCCGGAAATGATCATTTTTGCTGTCACCTCACTGGCAACATGTTGAAAACCAATTCCACACTGTATCTCTCTGTCTTACGCGAGCCGGGCTTGGTCGAACTCTGCAAACCAAGAAACCACGCGGCATCGACCTTTGAGAGAAGCTGGGACTGGATTGGAACGTCTTTGCAATCCATTGTTCTGATCTATGGTTCTTTTAATCATAAATACCGAGTTTTAATAGCGAAACAACGCTAATAACGGACAAGGCCGCTTGTCAAGCAATAAATTTGCCGGGAAATTGCCGTACCTTTTTCCCGGTCTGCCGGAGGTAGCTGCTGGGTTGGAGCGCCAAAAAGCGACTCAGCTGGCTTTAACTCAACCGCCTGCGATTCGGTTCCAAACTCAATCGTGGATCCGTCTTCACGGGGTGACGCGGCTGGTTCTACTCATAGGGATGAAATCCTTGTAGCCAAACGTCGTCTGCAGGCCACAGGTCGCGATCTCGTGCTTGAATTCCGTCGTTCCCTGCAAGTGCATTTCCCGCCGATACCGCTCCTTTGGAAGCCTGTGAAGCTCAGTCCATAGTTTTATACGCGAAAGTATATTTTTATGGCTGGATAAAACTTTGTCTCATGGTCACCGATCGGGGTTACAATTTTTGCTGGTAAAAGTCGAAGGAGCAGGATAGCCATTTGTCTACCGGTAAACGAGAGTATCCTACCCCGGCCCTCGAAAAAGGGCTCGACATTCTTGAACTGTTTACACGAGAGCCCGCTGGCTTGACCAAGAGCGATGTGGCGCGACGCCTCAATCGAACAGTCTCTGAAATTTTCCGGATGCTGCTTTGCCTGGAAGAGCGCGGATACATTGCGCGGGTCGATGACAACGACCGCTTCCGGCTGACGCTTAAAATGTTCCGCATGTCGCTTGAATCGCCCCCGACGAAGCGCTTGGTCTCCGAAGCCTTGCCCCTTATGCAGGAGGTGGCTCACGTGATCCGCCAATCCTGCCATCTCGGCGTGTTAGAGGCCGGGCAGGTAGTGATTGTCGCCCAGGCCGATTCGCCCATTAGTCCAGGCTTCTACGTCAAGGCAGGCGCCATCGTCGACCTCATGCACGCTGCGACAGGGCATGCCATTCTCGCGCACTTACCGCTGGATGCCCGCCGGCGGGCAATCGAGGCCTGGCAACACCGCACCGGGAAACGCCCTCCCCGAGGTCTCAACGACCATCTCCAGAAAATTCAGGAATGGGGTTATGAAGAGCGCGCCAGCTATGAGGTTCGCGGCGTCATCAATATTACCTATCCCGTGCTGGATGAACGCGCTGATGCCGTGGCGGCGCTCACGGTGCCCTATCTGGCCCGGATCGAGGAGTCCATAACACCCAAACATGTTCACGCCGCCTTGCGAGAAGCCAGTGTAAAGTTGACCGAAGCAATCGGAGGCATTCCGCACCCTGCAACGGCGGATATAAGAAGACGTTGAAGCGCACAGCATCCAACTCAATAACTCTGGATGTGTGCGCACTTGGTTCTCTGTCTGCGGTTCTCCCTGACAGGTATGCAAACTAAGCGGTTCATAAAGTTCCGCCCGATCGCAGTTCCTTAAACCTGCAGGCTCTTCAGGTAAGGGACACTTTTCGCCATCAGGGAAGGGTCTTGTTCCAGTTCGACAAAGTAGTTTTCGATACCAGCCGTTTTGGCGGCGGTGAAGACCTTCTTCCAGTCCACGACGCCCTGACCGAGCGGCACCTGCTTCGCTTTACCGTCGGAGGTCATCACCCAGTCCTGGCAGTGCATAGAGATATAGCGGCGCGGATAGCGGGCGAAGTAATCGACCGGATCGAACCCGTTCTGCATGGTGGAGACCTGAAACTGCAGTTTGACCGTCTTCGGGTCCAGCCGCTCGATTTCCATGTCATAAACCCGCTTACCGTCGATGCTGGTTGTTTCAAAGCCTTCGTTGTGCAGCACGGCAACTATGCCCGCAGCATGGGCCTTGGCCGCAAAGGTGTTGAAGAGCCCGGTGACGCGGTTCACGTCATCCACGGTGGGTGGAGCATCTTTAGGCAGCGTGCCGAAGCCGAGGCTGGCTGTGGCCATCTGGGTCAGGCCAAGCTCCTTAGCCCATGCGATCCGCTCTTCCGCATGATTGAACAGCTCGTCCGTTTCAAAGTGCGCGCTGATACAGGTAAGACCGAAATCGTGCAGCATCCGCCGCAGATCCTGGGGCTTGTAATGCGCCAGGCTGGAGAACTCCTGATAGCCAAACGGCGAACAAAGCTCAATGGTCTGAAAGCCCGCGGCGGAAAGGCTCTTCATGGTCCCGGCGAAATCCGGGTTGATCGAGGCGCGGACAGGATAGGTCTGGCAGCCGATAGGCAGCCCCAGCGGATCCGCCAGCAGAGACGGGGCTGTGGTCAAAGTGACAGCAGCGGCCGCTGCCTGCTGAAGGAAATGACGTCGGCTCATCGGCATATTGTGTTCTCCTCGGGTGTCTTCCAGGAAAATTATGACAGCTCCCGATCAGCTTATCCTTATATCAGTTCCCTCACACGCTTCCGCAAAAGTGGCACCACGTGATCGGTAAACCACGGATTATCTCGAAGCCACCGCTGGTTTCGGGGGCTCGGATGCGGCGCGGGCAACAATCGGGGCCAATAACGCTCCCAGTCTGCGACGATATCAACCATGCGTTTGCCGGCAGCGCCGGCAATGTGCCAATCCGCGGCATAACGGCCAATCACCAGGGTCAGTTCAACCTTGCGCAGCTGGGCCAACAGGCGCAACCGCCAGGCAGCCGCGCATTCCGGACGCGGCGGAGCGTCGCCGCCCGGGCCACTGCCCGGGTAGCAGAATCCCATCGGCAGAATCGCGATCTTTTTCGAGTCGTAGAATGTTTCTGAATCGACGCCCAGCCAGTCCCTGAGCCGATCACCGCTGGCATCGCTGAAAGGCACGCCGCTCTCGTGAGCGCGCCGGCCCGGTGCCTGTCCGGCAATTAGAATTCGAGCCTGGGCACCGACCTGCAGAACGGGCGCAGCCCCCAATGGCAGGTGAGGTTCGCACAAGCGGCAGGCCCTCACGTCTCTGAGCAACGACGGAAGGGTGGGCGCAGGTGCCAGCGGTTTCGTCATGGCTTTTCCAGTCTCCGGTTCGTTTTCGTAAGTGCATGAGGTGCCGAAATTGTCGCAGCCATGGTTCGGTATCTCCGAGGCTTTTCAAAATAGGCGATCAGGTCACGGCGGTCCTGGGCGTCGCCGGCCGTACAGCCCATCTTCTTCTGACCATTGCAACCATGGCAGTGCGGGAGAACGCGACGCCGACACTTTTGTGACGGCCTAGGCCACGACGATAATGACGCCTTTCATTTGCGGATGGGACGTGCAGTGGTAAGCGAACTCGCCCAGTTGGTGCGTCATCACCAAGCGACCGGTAGCCTTGTTCTTCAGTAAACCGGTGTCCCATCTTTTGTTGTCTGCGGTCGCCGTAGCGGGGCAAAATCCCGATTGGTCCATTCGACGATATCTCCGGCGCGTACGTCAACTCGCGACGGCTCGAAGGCGAAGCCCTTGATCTCGACCCGATGGATCGCTCGAGCTGTCGTTTGGGCACGAAGCGGCGGGGCGTAAGCCCCAACCGCCAGTGCAAGCAGGAATTGTCGTCTGTCGAGCATGTTTGCTTTCAAATGCGGTTCTCAAGTTACTTCAATGCAGAGACCATCTCGTTGGCGTGCTCTTCGTGCGCCCGGAAGGTTACGAGCGCCTGAGACAGGAAGTCCTTGAGTTCTCCGTTCTGAACAGTCGGAATCCAGGTCTCGCCGACGATCTTGTTTACCGTCTGGTGGTATGCCAGCTCGTTGGCGGCGTAGGCGCGGTCGAAGGCCACGCCATTGAGAGCGTTGAGTTCCTCTCTCTTGGCTTTGGCGCCGGTGTTCAACGCCTGGCTGAACGCATTGTCTTCGGGTTGAACCTTGAGCTTGGCCAGAAGCGCGGCCGCGCCCTCATTCACAGCCGAGTGGTCACGGACCATCAGTTCGGCGAACTGGCGCACTTCCGGGTTCTTGGTCTTGTCGAGCGCGATCTTGGCGTACTCGATATCGATCACATCCGCAGTGTAGGCGGCATGCGCAATCTGGAGATCGTTCAGTCCGGCTTGGGCATGGGCGATGCCGGCGGCGAAGGCCAGCACGGCTGCCATCAATAGTGAGGTCTTTGATGTCTTCTGGTTAAACATGATCTGGTTCTCCTTGGTGGAAAGTAAATGGGGTCGGCGGCGCGATCAGCCTGGTGCGCAAACGCCGCGCGGGTCAAACCCGTGCTGACTCGGTGTTGACCAGCGGAAAATCGACCTCTGTACCGGCAATATGATTGAAGTAGTTCGTAAAAATATTGAGCGCCACATGGGCGACGACCTCGACCAGCGCCTCGTCGTCATATCCTGCGGCGCGGAAAGCGGCAAGGTCGGGGTCGCTGATTCTGCCGCGCTCTTTAACGATGAGACGGGCGAACGCAAGCAGGCTGGCGGCTTTCGGGTCACTCGACTGCCCGGTGAGGTTGCAGCGCATCTCATCGGTGGAGAGCTTGGCACCCTGGCCAAGTGCGGTATGCACGGAAGCACAGTAGTCGCAGGCGTTGGCTCCGGCCACCGCAAGAGCAATCTGCTCACGCAGAGCGGGCGCCAAGCTGCCCTTGGCGAGCGCACCCGCAAAACCGAGATAGCCCTCAAGCGCGGCCCCCGACTGCGCCATGGTGGCCAGAATGTTGGGCACGCCTCCCATTTGCTTGGTTACCGCCTCAAGCAGGTTTTCGGTTTTCTCAGGCGCATTTGCGGTGTTGAGGGCAGGGATACGTTGCATGAATAAGTCTCCTTGACGGCGAGGTCTTTCGTCGTAAGACCATTATGTGCATGCCGTGGGAGTGTGAGCAACGTTATGCAATTAGATTGGGATAATCGATCAATAAAATGGGATGCTAAGCAATGTTTTAAAAAGATTGCGATCTGCGGACCTTAGGGGAGTGTCTGAATTTCTGTGCATAGGCGCGGCTGAAAGCCGCTGGGGACTTGTATCCAGTGCGGGATGCGACGCTCTTCACGGAAGCACCCGGCCTGCCCAGCAGCAGACGTGCCCGCTGCAGACGCCATTCGGTCAAGTATCCCATCGGCCCTGAGCCCACGAGATCACGAAACCGTTCGGCAAATCGGCTGCGTGACATCCCGACTTCTGATGCGAGGCTATCCACCGTCCAATCCTGATCAAGGCGATCATGTATAACGCTCAGAGCCTTGCCAATCTGCGGATCATGGACGGACGAAAATAAGCGCTCCAACTCCGGCACGCGGTCAATCCCGGCGCGTAATACCTCGATATAGAGCACTTCCGACAAGCGGCTGATTGAGGCTGCCGTGCCCGGAGCATCCTGAAAAATGCGGCGCACCACGAGCCGCAGCACATCGTCGAGTATTGGCTGGCGCGCTCTATCCGCTGCCGTAAGGTGAAGGGTCGCGGGCAGGGCGTGCAGCAAGGGATGGTCGGCGCCACTGGCGAACGTGAAGTGGCCACAGACCATCTGGGTCGATGCGTTTGGATCTCCTGAGCCGATGACGAATGCGCCTTCGCCTGTGTAACCAGTGCTCGCCACGATGTCTTCCAACGGGATGCCCGTCTGTCCGGGCGTGTCAGCCAACGTATGGGCGCTGCCATAGGGCACCAGTATGAGGTCGCCAGGCCCGAGCAACACTTCCACGCCGCCCGGCGCCGTCACGTGGCAACGCCCCTGCACCACAAGATGGAATCGAGCGGCCTGCTCATAAGCGGGGACCCTGATCGCGAACGGCGGCGAGAAGTCGGTGCGGAAATAGAGCGCCCCTTTCAGTTCTACGGTATCCAAAATGTCACTTAGCACGTCTTTCATGCAGATCATCCTATTCCATGGGACGATCTTGCACAAAGTTGGACTGCTATCGAAGATCTGCACAGGCCTTGATGTGAGCGGGCACCTTCCTGCCGCCGAAACGACATACGGGCGGGTATTTGCCCTGCGCTTCTGCAATTGTTGACAACAAGGTTAAAAGGGATCGAAGGATAAGGTGCCCTGACTAAAGCGTTTTCGCAAGGACGTCCGAGACCGTCACTTGCATCAATGATCAAATCGACCGCTTTTTCTTAAAGCCGCTCCAACCGCCTCTGTGAATCCCCGAATTGCTCAAGTTTCACCCTGGCGGGAGGGAGTTCAGAAAGGCGAGTAAATGAATCCAATTCTCGGGTGCGCCTTTCGGATCCCGTGCTTGGATTAGCGTTGAAGCTCCATGCACACCAAATTGCGGCACGTACTGCGTCTTAGCTCCTGCTGGCGATGCACTGATGATGACTCGCGCAGCTTGAACTTCTTCAGCAGAAGGGGACGATGTGACATAGATCGGCGCACGTATGCGCGCAGCCGCACGAGCTACCGATTTGTCATCCCCAAGGTATTCGCCAGGTGAAAATGCGATGACGGCACTGACGTCTGCAGCGTGCTCGGCCGCAACCTCGAAGACCAGGGCAGCGGAGTAGCTGCTGCCCCAGAGGATGACTGGCAAATGCTGTTTTACGCCCCACTCAAGGGACGCGACGAGATCGGGTTTTGCTTGTTCATAGGTTGCCGGATGTGCGAGCTGATCTGCCGTTTCGTTCGGCCCAAACAAGGAGCCTCCCGACCGTTGGTCAATTGCCAGAGCAGTGAAACCTGCAGACGCAAGTCGCGGAGCAATGGTCGCGTATTCCGCTTTGCTGGAACCCGCTTGATGAAAGAGTAGCACTACAGCTTTCGGTTGTTCCGCAGGATAGACTAGCCCAGAGATGGATACGCCATCACTTGTCCGCAACGTGATTGGATTTGGCTTCGTTTGACAATGTGACGCTGTAGACCCTCCGAGTACGACACCTATCAAAATTAGCCACTTTCGCAACATGTTTTGCTCGCCTTCGATCTAGCCTAAATGCAGCTCCGTGCGAGTATGAGAGACATACACTGCTTGTTTGGTTACAGCTTGAATTGGTCATGGTGCTAGTTCTCTCGAAGTCCATCGCCTGCGGCCAAGCAGGTGTTGGAGATCGTCGGTGGGGCGGCGCGACGTCGGGGTGAAAGAGCACCGGGCCTCGTGGGCCCGGTACTCCTTCGGGAAGTGTGATGTGTGGCATGGAAGATTCTTCTGATCGGATGTTTTCAGGCTAGACAGGGACGGCTTCCGGATGCGGCGCTGGAGGGGCGACATAGCCTTCGTGCGCCATGTGCGCGCCCACGGGAATATAAGCTTCCTGCTCTTGCGGAGCCCAGGTAGCAAGACCGTCAACGTAGCGGTTGTACATGCAGAAGGCCGCAGCGATCAGGACAGTGTCGTGAATCTCGGTGTCAGTTGCGCCTTCCTTCCGAGCACGCGCGATGTCTTCGGTGGTGACACGCTTGCCGCCTTGCTGGACGTGTCCGGCGATGTTCAGGAGCGCTTTGAGCTTCACCGAAATAGGAGCGGATTCGAAGTCCCGTTTGATTTCGGAGATCAGGGCGAAATTGCTCGCGAGTTCCGACGGGCCGCCTAAGTGGTGAGCAGCGGCGGCGCCATGACTTGCCTGGCAGAAATGACAATCGTTCTGGCTGGAGGTGTAGGTGGCGATGATTTCGCGGTCCGCGCTGGAAAGTGTGTTGGCTCCGCGCAGGAGGAATTCGGCCAGGGCGCGCATGGGCTTGGCTGTTTCCGGGCGAAAGGCAAGGGGTCCGGTGATTCCTGGAAGTCCGTCTGGAAGCGTGATGTGGGGCATTGGATTCTCCTTTTGCTATCTTCGTAGCGTGAATGACGCGCTTGAGGCTGGCCGAAAAGGTAGACCTCAACGGTGCAGCGTGGCAATCGCTGCCGCGGTCACTCCGGTATAACCGTGCTCGACGATCTGGGCCGCTCTCTCGCGATAGATACCAGTGTCCTCAGGAGCCCAGGTCCCCAGACCATCGACATAGCGATTGCACATGCAGAAGACCGCGGCAATCAGGACTGTGTCGTGAATTTCCAAGTCCGTCGCGCCCAGATCACGCGCGGTGGCAATATCCTCAGAACTCACATGCTTCCCGCCAAGCTGCACCTTTCCGGCAATGTTCAGCAGCGCCTTGAGCTTGGGTGAGATTTTCGCTTCTGCCCAGTTTGTCTTTACTTTCTGGACCAGCGCTTCATCCTGCCCCAGTTGCGCCGCGGCCACTGCGCCATGAATCGTTTGGCAGAAGAAGCAATCGTTACGCCAGGAGACATGCGCGGCGATCATCTCGCGCTCACCACGCGATAGGGTGCTTTCTCCGCGCAAGAGCACATTCACCAACTCGTTAAGAGGCGCTGCCGTCTCAGGACGAAACGTCATTGGGCCGAGGATACCGGGAAACTCTCTGCCGAGTTCCTCGGCAATTGGAAGTTGTATATAAGCCATCGATGAAACTCCTTTTCAAGGGAATACAGCGTTGCCCCACAGGCACAACGCGCTGTGACTAGCGGGACGCGACCATCCTACGCGGAGTCGCGAGTTGTGCGCCTCCATCCAAAGATGGAGGGGTTCCCACCGAGCCATTTCGCGTGCGGCCGGTGCGCCCGTCAATCCTGCGAATGCGCTTGCCCAATGCGCCGGGCCATGGTGGCAAGCAGCTTCGGCCGGACAGTGGGCCGGGTGAACGGACAAATTGTCTCCGGGATTGCGACTCACGCGGCCGTTGCAACCGCGGAGTGCCGCTCGATTGTCAGCACGGTGATGTCGTCCTCCTGGCCAAATTTCCTGGCTGCTTCCACGATGTCGGCTGCGGGCTGGGTGGAGATGTCTCGGGCGCGATCGAAGCCGAAGAGTTCGCCTTGCTGATTTTGCGCTTCAATCACGCCGTCTGAGTAGAACGTCAGCCGGCTGCCGGGTGCAAGATAAAACTGGGTGGTTTCATAGCGTGCGCCGCTCATTACGCCGAGAGGGAGCGCGCCGGGCAGTTCCACTTCTGTTCCGTCGAGGTACGGCGACAAATGGCCGGCGTTCGCGACAGTCACCTCGCCATTGGCGCTGATGTGCGCGACCAGCGCGGTCGAGAAGCTTCCGCCGCCGCGGCCGACGAGGCGCTGGTTTAGGCTGGCCAGCAGTTCGGCGGGACCGACTGTGTATTCAGCGACGCCGCGAATGGAGCCCACCAGCTCTGAGACCAGCATGGCCGCGGGCAATCCCTTGCCGGCCACGTCGCCAAGCACCACCAGCAAACCGCCTTCGCCTGCGGGCAGAATCTGAAAGAAGTCTCCGCCTACCTGCTGCGCGGGCTGATAGACCGACTCCACTTGAAACCCTGGTACATTCTCGACTTGTTCCGGCAACAGAACCTGCTGCACCTGCTGCGCGGCGGCGAGTTCACCTTCAAGAATGGCCTGGCGGCGGCTCATCTTGGTGGAGCGGAGAAGCATGATGAGGGCCAGCGCCAGCGTGGAGAGGATTGCCGACACGTTGTCGAGCGAGATGGAGAATGGGCCGGCGGGAAAGCGGTCGATGAGATTCAATCCGCGCAATGCCTGGCCGCGCAGGCCGCCAAATTGGAAGAGGATTTCAAATCCGATTTCAGCATAGATATAAACGCTGAACAGGACTGCAGGAATAAGCAGAATGCCGGCCTCGCGATTGCCGCGACGCCAGTGGATGGCCAGGACGACCGGAATGACCACGGAGAGTAGGACGATAAAGGGAAGATTGCTGAGGAATTGCACGGTCAGTGGCAAGACCAGGTAGAGGCCCTGAATGGCGCTGAAGGCGTTCATGATACCGGCGATGATGAGAATGGCGCGCCAACGCCAGCCGATCCGCTGCTGAACGAAGGAGAAATACAACGAGACCCAGAGAAACGGTGAGACCACGCGAAGTGTGTCCCCAAGAGCCTCCCAATAGAGTGGAAAATTGTGGAAAGCGGAAATGACAGGCTCTATGGATTCGACGAACGTGAAAACTCCCAGTGCGGCGATCCATAGATATTCAGTCTGCCGGCGCTGTGCGGCGAAGAGCACCAGCGCGACCAGTCCGAGACAGGCAAGGAGCAGATGATCGAGCCATCTACAGGAGTATTCGCCGATCACGTCAAGCCAGTCGAAGCGCTGGAGCGTGGCTTGCTGCCCGATGGTCAAATTGCCGGCGGAGTAGCCTGGACTTTGCCCGGTCCATTCGTTGGGAGATATATGCACGCGCAGTGCTACCACGATCGAGCCCGAGGCCAGCAGGCGGTCAGGAATCGACTCGATGACCTTCGCGTTCCAGGTGTATGGGATGTAGGGAGCGATCTGGCCTTCGGCGATCAGGCGCTCGCCATTGACGTAGACTTCAAAGGCGCGGGCGATATTTGCTTCGCGCAGCGCCAGGCCGGCCTGGCCGGGGCTGACCTTAACCCGTAGCCGGTACCAGACCACCTGGGGACGATTGGTCTTGAAGACGGAGTTGATGTCTCCATGGGGGTCGAAGAGCGCCCATTGGGAGTCGTCGAAGCCGGGGCGGGCGTAGGCTGGGTCGTCCCCCGCGCGCATGAGCCAGGGGGAATCGAGGTCAGCGGGCTCGCGGAGCTTGGTCGCATCAAAGATCGCCTGGCTGGCTTGAGATGCGTTGCCCTGCGCGTGGCCATATGGCCCGCACTTGATCAGGACCACGCAAGCGGCAATGACCACAAAGCGAGTGAGCGAAAAATGCCGGTGGAATTGGTGGGCGGATTCTCGGAGATTGGCAGAGTTTGGGAAAGAGCCAGGCAAGCGGCCTCCGTAAGACTCCGTTCCACCGTACCATTCCCACCGCCTGCATTCCAGAGCTTGCTTGCTGAGAAGTGTCTCGAAGTTTCGGGTCACGTAGCTCAACCCCCATCCGAATTTGAGGAGAAATCCGGTGCTAACGGAACACCCTCATGCATAGTCGCGCTGGTAATGACAAACTCCTTACAATTGCATGACACAACCAACAACAGCATGTGGTGAACTGGTTTCACCGTCGCTAGGAAACCTGGGGACGGGCGGGACCTTTACGTAATAATTACTGTTTCATTATGGGGGTGAACATCCCATCTGTCACTGCCTCCCCGCATATGGATGTCTGTCCACGCTGCCTCTGCATTGGTCCAAGCAAAAGATCGAGGACAGTTCGAACGATAATTGTCTGCCCACTCGGAGAATCCCTTCCGCCAAGTCAATGGGAACCTCCGTCTGCCATGGACATTTACCCATCATGGATGTCCACGAAATGACCCAAGACCTTGTAACTAATGCCGGTGAACCAAGTCTTATTGGCAGTAGTAAGAACCAAAGAGGGCATCTCGTGGACAAGGCACTTCGTGGACAACCGGGACTACCGCCTTCGCGATTGCGTGAGGCCCTAAGTGCCAGTTTCGTCTCCCCAAAGACTCCCACAAACTCCTCCGTCCAATATCCTATGGCACACTCTTCCCAGTTTCCGCTCGGAGCTCTGGCTTCGACGCGAACTGTCTACTTGAAATTCACGACGAACGTATCGACTTCCACCTTTGACCCCAGGAGTAACTTGATGTCCACCCCAGCACGTGTTCCTGAGCAAGTGTCTTCTTCAGCGCCAGACCGCCGGTCATTTCTCCGGAGGACGGCTTCTGACCCAAATGATTTTGTGAAGGGCACGTCGATTGCTGGATCCACTGCAGAAAGGATCCGGTGAACCGCGATGCTTAGGATCACAGTTGTCGATTTGTCTGATAGCGTCGTAGTTCTTCGGGTAGAGGGCCGGATCACGGGTTGGTGGGTCGAGGAACTCCGCAGAACATGCGCTGCACATGCTTTCGCTGCGCATACTTTCGCTGCCCATACTTTCGCCGATGAGATTCAGTTATCCCTGGAGTTGTCGAGTGTTTCATTCGCCGATGCGGCTGGGATTGCGCTCCTCAAAGAACTGCGGAGTCGCGGGGCCGATCTTATCCGCCCCACCCCATTCGTGGCCGAACAACTCAGGGATTGGCCATCATCCGGCGCAGCCTAAAGGTACTGAGGTTCGCGTACAGACGGAGCTGGCATTTTCACGAAACAACCCGAGGGTGCATTGTGATGGCACCTTATAAGACAATGATTCTGCAAATCGAAAATGGCGCGCCATCGTTAGCGAATTCTCGCGCCTCGAGACTATGTGTCCATCCGTTCGACCAATCGAGCGCGCCATGCGGGAGCGGGGAACGGATCCGCAAAGTACTGTGTTTCCCGCGCAACCTTGTCGTCCCTGAACTCCATGATGCTCACGGTGTAGGACGGCTTGCCGTCATATGTCAGGATGAATTCAGTGACCCAAAGATCACCGCCGCCAATGATTCGCCGGATAGTGAACCGCTTGTTGCTCGGCTGACTAGCCCGTTGATTCTGTATGTTGCGTCGACCGCGGGTTCGCTCGCCTGACTGCGGGTATTCCAGCACCGCGTCCTCGTGATAGATGCGGTGCTCCGTTTCAAAATCGTTGGCATCCGACGCCGCCCAATGCTGATCCAGTGCCGCGCGGATCTCTTGATCCCGCAGTCCGGAATACTGCCCCTTCGTTTGTTGATCGTCCATCTTGATCCTTGAATTTGACAAGAAGCTAATGCCTTGGCGGAAACAGGTGGGCCGTCCCAGGCACACAGTCGTCTATCAGTCCTCGGCTCGAGCGCCGATGGTAAGCCTGGATGCTTGGGGGCCGGTTAAGGTTGGAACCCGTCCGCCATCCACTTGGCGAATAGTTCAATCCGAGATTGCTGCCAGGGACCTTCTCCTTTTGGTGGTGGGGGCGGCATTACGGCGCCGCCGATTCCACGAATGCGATCGTAGATGGCGCCGGCGTGCTTTTTGACGTCATCGTAACTTCCCAGGTTGAAAGCCTTGCTCATGCCTTGAATGTCTCGCTCCGTAAAGAGCGGGCGAATGTCCATTTGAAAGCTCGTCGTTTTCGTCATAGCGCCTCACAGGTATTGGATGTCGTTCGGGTGACACAAACCACGCGGTGGCATAAAGCTGTCACCATTCAGCCAGAACGAAGTTGTAGCCTGTAATCCGGCACAGTTCGTTCCCGGGGGGGTACCGATCATGTCCCTGCGCAAACGGTTTCTGTTCGCAACGTTATTCACGATCGTTGCCTTGGCAGCGGCCGGAAGCGTGAGCGTTTACAACGCGGAAGTTGATCTGCCGAAGCCGAATACGTGGTCGCGCGCTCCGGTATCTGTGCCTGCCGCGTTGCCTTGGTACCACAGCCAGTTTCTTCCGATTCAGTTCAAGCGCCCTCAGGATTTGGGTGTTGGGAGGTTGCTGGTGGCGAGTCGCAGCCTCGGCGACCCGGACTTCGCAAGAACAGTCGTCCTGCTGGTTCACTACGATGAACAAGGCGTACTCGGACTGATTCTCAACCGGCGTACCAATGTCCCGCTTTCTCAAGTTCTTGATCTCGACGTCGCGAAAGACCGCTCCGACTCAGTCTATCTCGGGGGCCCCGTGGCTCCTTCGGCCGCGTTTGCATTGCTTAAGTCCTCGGCCAAGGTTGAAAAGGCTGAAAACATCATCGGCGGGGTTTATTTCATCTCCGGCAAAGCGCTCTTCGAACAAACAATCTCCGCCCGGCCTGACCCTGGCGTTCTTCGCGTTTACCTGGGATATGCCGGATGGACGCAAGATCAATTGCGGACCGAAGTGCAATTGGGCGGCTGGTTCGTTTTTCCGGCAGACGCCGCCACGATATTCAATGCCGATCCCGATTCCTTGTGGTTGCAGATGATTCAGAAGGCAGAATTGCAATTGGCGAAGACCGAACCCTTGGCGGAAACCTCCATGAGTTCCATGCCCGTAAGATTCAGCCTGTTGGAACTAAACCTTGACATTCACAAACAAGGGCTTTAAGCTCTCTTTTCGCAACAACTAGAGGCTTGGAGTGACGGCGGCTGCCAGTCCTGACGCTAAAACCAGCGCCTGGGCATGGAGGCCTCTGCCAATTTCCGGGCTAATTGCACTACCGCAGGGCACCACCCCCCCAAAAACCCTGGATTTTGCATTGACCCCGCTTTTGGCACTACGTTATGAAGAAACCACCGGCCAGGACGCTGCAAAGTAAGGTGAACAAGCAATCTTTGCGTTCCACATTGAATACGTCATTTAAGGGGAAGAACAACATGGCTGCAAAACCGGAATTAGCACCGACCATCACTGCGCAGACGATCAAAGCAGCGCAGGAAGCACTTAACAACGCACCGTCCATGGGCGACGCGCCGGGAGTCGATAAAATCCGCGAGTTGCTTTTCGGTAATCAGATGCAGGACTACGACCGCCGTTTCTCGGTGATGGAAGAGCGTTTTCTACAAAAGGTGCGCGATCTGGAAGCAGAATCCTCCCGCGCCGTTCAGAGCGTGGAATCCTCGGTGAAGAAACAGCTGGAATCGCTAGCCAGCCAGATTCGCCAGGAACAGGATCTTCGCGCCGAGGCAGACAAGGAGTTGGGCCGCGGCCTTCGCGAACAGATCCAGGGATTGGAGAAGCATCTCAGCAAGGTTGCCGACCAACTCGCCAGCCAGGACCGGGACTTCACCGAGAGATTGGCCCACGAATCGCAAACCTTGCGCGAAGAGAGCCGGCGCCGGACCGACGACACTCGGGCTGCCATAGAGCGGATGCTTGCTGAGCTGATGAATGTCAAAACCGACCGTAGCCTGCTGGCCGGTCTATTCGTCGAAATTGCCCGATGCCTGAATCAGGACGTGACGGCGAAGTCGAATGGAGCCGGGGCCCAGCGATCCTGAACTGAATGGGCCGCACGACACCGGTTTTGAAAGGATTATAGCGATCGGAGACACCGTGATTTCCAGTGTTTCCCTGCTCGACAGGGACAGTTCGGATCCCCCGTTCTTACAGCCCGATGATGCCCGCTCCAAACGGCTCGCCGTGCTGCTGTTTGAGGTAGCGCGAAGCCTGGATCGCGATCTGGCGACGGCGCTCCCCAGGCTCGAAGGGGATCCGAAACTGGAGGCGCTGCGCAGCTTGATTCTCGAGCAGGATCGAGCCGCGATCGCAAAGCTGCAGCAGAAATTTGATGATCCGCGGCAGTTCGCTGAAGCCATCAGCTCCGTGCTGGCCGATGCCTTTGCCCTTGCCGGAGCGAGAGACGATCAACTCGCAAAGGTGCTGGCGCCAATCCTGGAGCTGGCGACCCAGGCTTCGATCCGCAAAAATCCAGGCACCTTGGTGGGCATCCTCTACCCCCTCATGGGATCGGTGGTCCGTAAATCCATCTCCGAGTCTCTGGACGGTACGCTGCAACGCATGAACCAGGCGTTCAAGCACAGCTTCTCATGGCAGGGATTGCGGTGGCGGCTGGAGGCGTTGCGCAGCGGAAGCAGCTTCGCCGACGTGGTGCTCAAACACACGGTGCAGTTCCGCGTCGAGCACGTCTTCTTAATTCATCGCAAGACCGGCCTTCTCATCGAGCACGTGGCGGCGCCGGAGGCGACGGCACAGGATCCTCAGTTGGTGTCCGGCATGCTGTCGGCCATCCAGGACTTCGTGCGCGACTCGTTCGAGGGAACCAATAAGAGCGGGGGAAGCGGCATCGATACCCTGCGGCTTGGCGACCTGCTGTTATGGTGCGAAGAGGGACCATTCGCGTTCCTGGCCGCCGTCATTCGGGGCAATCCGCCCGAATCGCTGCATGCGGTACTGCGCGAAACACTGACCAACATTCACGACCAATACCGGAGTTCGCTGGAAGAATTCCAAGGTGACTCCGCGACTCTGGGGGACTTGGCCACGCCACTGGCACTTGACCTGCAGCAACAGGAACGGCCGCGTGAAACGAAGTTGTCACCCTGGCTATGGGGCATACCCCTGGTGTTGTTGCTTCTCGCCGGCGCCTGGGTGATACAGCGGACAATTGTCCGGCATCGTGTCGACGCGTATGTCGAGCGGCTGCGTGAGGAGCCAGGCATCGTGGTTGCCAGCTCCGAATTGCGCAACGGAAAATGGCAAATCTCCGGCTTGCGTGACCCCCTGGCCGCCGATCCCGCCGTAGTGCTCTCGCAGTCGGGTTTGGATCCTAAACGTGTCGCCGGTCACTGGGAGTCGTACCAGGCACTGAACCCGGCGATCGTTCTCCGGCGTCTTGCCGCCAGTCTGAATCCTCCGCCCTCAGTCTCGTTGTCATTGAAGGGCGACACGGTAGAAGTCAGTGGCAGCGTTCCCCAGTACTGGACCGAGCGGGCCAGAGTGCTGGTCGCGGCGCTACCTGCGGGTTCTCCCAAAGTCGATTTCAGTGGACTCAAGGATATTCAGGATCCGGAATTTATTCGCCTGCGCGATGCTATCCAGGGGCATGTTATTGCGTTCGATTCAAATGCAGACAGGCCTGCGCGGGGGCAGGACGCTACGCTGGATGTTGTTGCCGACGAGTTCCACCAACTGATGCGCGTGACCAGGCGTCTTGGCTTCACTGCCCGCATGATGATTTCCGGCCATGCGGATGCCATCGGCAACGAAACGGCGAACCTATCCCTAAGCGCGGCTCGAGCCGAGGTCGTCCGCTCCATGCTCAAAGCGCGGGGCATCGCTCCGGAACTGCTGGCCGTGCGCAGCGCCGGTCCACTCGAACCCATGTCGGCTCCCAACGGCAAACCAACCGCCGCGATGAATCGGAGAGCGACCTTCACCGTGATTGCCAGCGAGTGAGATCTTAATGCTTCAGAAGAAAGTTTGTCTGTTAGGGGGCTTCGGAGTCGGTAAGACCAGCCTGGTTCGGCGCTATGTTCAAAGCATCTTTTCGGACGCATACTTAACCACCGTCGGGGTCAAGATCGAGAAGAGGATGGTGAACGTCGGCGCCGCAGAGGTCGCTCTTATTCTCTGGGATATTGCGGGCGAGGACGACATAACTGGAATACGTATGAGCTATCTTCGGGGCGCTGCGGGATATCTCCTGGTCGTCGATGTTACGCGGGGGGAAACCCTCGAAGTCGCCAAGTCGATACAGGCTCGGGTAACTTCGGAAATAGGTTCGGTTCCGTTTCTGTTCCTTTTCAACAAGTCGGATCTGAAGGAGAACTGGGACATCCCGGAACAGTCCGCCGAAGACTTGACGGAAGCGGGACACGTAGTTCTCCGGACCAGCGCCAAGACCGGCGAAGGCGTCGAAGAAGCATTTCAGGTACTAGCGAAGCGCATGGTGTCGTGACCAGATGCTGAATATTTCGGACCGCATTTCAGAATGGCTCCTGCTCCTGGTTAAGTCCCAGCGTTCCATAGCCCATCTTCTCATCGACAAGGAAATGATCCTGATCAAGGCAGGCGGAGATCTGGGGTACTACGGACTGGCTGATCTAAAGCACCTGCATTCCGCCTCCGATCAATTGCCATTCCTGGAAGGTCTGCTGCCCTTGGCGGAAACACCTTTTGTTTTACAGTCCGTGGGCATGCCTGGCGGAAGTGTGGCGGACGTTCATCTTTTTGCCGAAGAAGATATGACGTGGGTCGTGCTCCTCGACGTGACCGCGGAACATGACCATACCAGGAAAGTTCAGCAGAAGGCGTACGACATGACGCTGTTGAGCCAGCGCGAGGCACGCCTCATTGCAAAGCTCGAGGCCGCGCACAAGGAGCTGACGGCGGCTCACCGCGACCTGGCCGAATCCCGTGATGAGCTTCTACGGACCCACAACCGGCTGCGGCAGGAATTGCACGATGCCGAGCGCTATGTTCTTGCCATCTTGCCGGAGCCCGTCGCGGAGCCGGTCGCAGTTGACTGGCTCTTCGTTCCTTCCACGGAGCTTGGAGGAGATTCCTTCGGTTATCACTGGATCGATGCTGAGCACTTTGCCCTTTACCTGCTCGACGTCTGCGGACACGGTGTCGGTTCGGCGTTGCTGTCGATCACGGCGGCGAATGCGCTCCGGTCCGGCGCCTTGCAGAACACCGATTTCCGTATGCCTGAAGCAGTGCTGGACTCGTTGAATCGGGCTTTCCAGATGGAAAATCAAAACGGTCTCTATTTCACCATGTGGTACGGCGTCTACCATCGGCCTACAGGAAGGCTGCGCTATGCAAGCGCCGGGCATCCACCACCCATTCTGGTGAGCGGCCGAGGAGAACAGCGCGGCGAAGCGAAGGCGCTGCCGGGCTTTGGTTGTCCTGTGGGTATTTTGCCCGACGCCGAGTACGAGAGCCAGGAGTGTACTCTGGCGGGCCCTGCGCGCCTGTTCCTCTTCAGCGACGGCGTTTACGAAATCATGCGGCCGGACGGGGAGATGCTGGAATTCGAAGCTTTCGAAGAAGTCCTCACCCGCGCAGTTCCGGAAGGCGCAAGGGAAGTGGAAGAACTCCTCCGTTTCGTTCGAGACTTCGGCGGCTCGGAAGAACTGGATGATGATTTTTCAATCGTCAAGATGACCATCTAGCCGGCGCGGTACCCTCATCGCGGGGAAATGCGCAACAGTGAGTGAGAACGATCATCTCAAAATCGAGTCCCTGCGGAACTCGTTTTGCAATCCGAAGGCTCTCACACGCTCTTTAGCCCCTATTCGTACTACAAGCCCTCCGTCGGGCGATTTCCCCCGCCCCAGCGATCCAGTTACCCGTCGCAGCAACGGGAAACGCTATAATCCAAAGAATCGACAGATTCAATGGCCAAGCGGCAGACCTTCCGCGCTGGCATAGGCGATCGAAAGTCTCATGAGCGAACAGGCAGGAAATCTTGAGCAAACCCAGGTAGTCGCCGAACCGACGAATCCAGCGTGGATTAAGACTGAACTGGCGCGTCACCCACAGCGGCCCTACCCCATGGATTTCATCCAACGCATCTTTACCGACTTTTCGGAGATCCACGGTGACCGCGCCTTCGGCGACGACCTCGCGATGGCTTGCGGTATGGCCCGCTTCCATGGCGAAGAAGTCATGGCCATCGGCAACCTGAAAGGGCGGGGAACCAAGGAAAAGGTACGCCGCAATTTCGGCATGCCCAATCCGGAAGGCTATCGTAAAGCACTGCGGGCCATGAAAATCGCTGAAAAATTCAATCGGCCCGTATTTACCTTCATCGATCTCACCGGCGCCAATCCGGGCATCGCCGCCGAGGAACGCGGCCAGGCAGAGGCCATCGCGCGCAATCTGCGCGAAATGGCTCGCTTACGCGTGCCCACCATCGCCACCATTACCGGCGAAGGTGGTTCGGGCGGCGCCTTGGCGTTGGCTGTCGCCGATCGCGTCCTCATGATGGAAAATGCCGTCTACTCCGTCATTGCGCCGGAAGCTTGCGGTTCCATTATGTGGCGCGATGCCGGCAAACGCGCCCAAGCCGCGGCTGCCCTGAAAATCACGTCCGAAGATGTAAGCCGTTTGGGTTGCGTGGACGATGTGGTACGGGAACCCTCCGGGGGAGCTCAGGACGATCCGGTGGCGGCGGCCACCATGCTCGACGAGAAACTTGCCTGGCATCTCAATGAATTAAAAGCCATGACGGTCGAGGATCGCGTCGCGCGCCGCCTGGCTAAGTTCCGGGAAATTGCCCGGTTCTATATCAACGCCTGAAACATCTATGCCGACAGGGGCATGCGCTTGACCCAATTCACAGCCGCCGATCGAGTGCGTGCCTTCGGCCACGTCATCATCGCCGGAATTTACTTCTACATCGCCCAGAGCATCTCGGTCCATGCAGCCAACGGCTTGGCGAGCGGCGCGTGGGTTCCCCTCGTCGATCGCAGCATCTTGCTCTTTCTTCTGGTGGTGGGCTTCGCCGCCATGGGCCGGGTATTCAATCGCCAGCGCGAGCCCATCCGTGCCATGGGTCTGGTCGTCCGTCCAGGATGGAAACGCGAGTTTGGCCTGGGCGCCGCGTTGGGCTGGGGGATGTTGCTGGTCAGCATTCTGCCCCTGGTTCTTAGCGGCGGACTCATCATTACCTTCTGGACCATTCCCCGCCAGTTCGGGATTCTCCTCATTGATCTGCTGATCCTAGCCGTGGCTGCCCTGGCGGAAGAAGTCGCCTTCCGCGGATACCCCTTCCAGCGCCTGATCGATGCCATGGGACCGACGATGGCGACCATCGTTTTATCTTTCGTCTTTGCCGGCGTGCACATGTTTAATCCCTCGGCCAGCCGCGCCAGCTTCATAGTCACTGTCTTCAGCAGCTGGCTGTTGTCGGTAGCGTATCTCCGCACCCGGGCGCTCTGGGTCTGCTGGGGCTGGCATTTTGCCTGGAACGCCAGCATGTGTCTGCTGTTTGGATTACCGGTGAGTGGCATCACGCAGTTTTCCCCGGTCATTCAAAGCAATACGGTTGGCCCCCTATGGATGACCGGCGGCGACTACGGACCCGAGGCGAGCACGGTAACCGCGATCGTTCTACTGATCGGCCTGTTCGTCGTCTATCGCGCCACCCGTAACCTGGCTTATCTTTATACGCAACCGGTCATTGTGGCCGCCGGCCTCCCGGTTGACCTTGACGCCATGAGCAGCACGCTGGCTCCGCATCATCCGGTCGCTTCCCAATCCTTGCCGGCGGGGCAAACGCTGGTGCAAATCGAAGCCGCTCCCGGGCCGCCGCCACCTCGAACCCAACCTCCAGAGCCGCCCGAATGAACAGATCCACTTGAATAAAGGCTGTTTCCGCGCGCCCGATTTGCTGCCCTCAAACTTCCTTCCCATGGCGCACGAAACGTTACTTGCAAATCACCTGCAAAAGGGCCCATTATTGGCGTGATGAGGGAATTGCCATGGTCGGGCTTACCACCAAAGAATTCTTCCCCGCCGCTGCTTTCCTGGCAGTCACTGCGATCTGCAGTTGCACTCTAGGCCATGCACAAGTGTTCACCGTGCAACGGGAACACCTCGGTCCAAAAGAGGCGAACCTCACCTCCGTTCAACCCACGACGGTCGCGCTGGATACCAAGCCGCTGAAAGAGCGGACAAAGCAGCAGCTCATTCGCACCTTCCAGGCAGACGAAGCCTTCGCTGTCCGGCCTCTTCCCCTGGGCACAAAAGGCATCGTGCTCCATGCCAACGGGCAGCTGACGCCTTCAGGAAGTGGCTATGCCGAGGAATTGGAGAAGTACGGTGTTTCCGCGAAACCCGGTGACCGGGTAGTCATCACCAAATTCGAGGTGAAGCCGGACCGGATCGTGTTCGAGTTTAACGACGGACCGGAGAAGCATCATCACTTCCTGCAACATATCGAAGTGGGAGCCGGGGGCGGGGTGGCGCCGCTGGCTCAGGATGACGGCCATGTTCCCGTGGGCGCCCGCATGCAGCTGGTCTTCACCAAGTTTGTCCCCGAGATCACGGCTTCCGATGTGCGCAAGCTGATCGCTCCCATGATCGACTTTTCGCTCAAGACACCGGTCGAAGCCTTCGCCGATACCTTGCCTCCGAAACTAAAAGCGTCAGTGCTGAACCACGAAGTACTGGTCGGCATGAATCGCGAGATGGTGCTTAAAGCCGTAGGCCAGCCCGATCAGAAAGTGCGCGAACTGGATGGGCAGACTCCTTTCGAGGAATGGATCTATGGTCAGCCACCTCATGAAGTCCAGTTTGTTCGCTTCAATGGCAATCGTGTGATCCGGTTGGAGATTGCCGATGTAGGCCAGCCGCCCGTGATTCGTGACAAGGATGAAACGGACGGCTATTTCGCCGGGCAATTCGTCCGCCAGGTTCGTTTGGGCGATGCGCCCCCCACTGCCCCTAATCAGGAGCACGGTCCGACCGCTGCCCCCTCATTGCGTCAACCAGGGGAAGCGGCGCCGGATGCCGTCGACAAGGATCACCAGTTGAAGCCGGTGCAGTTCCCGGATGATGAGAAGCCGAAGCCGATTCCGCCCCCGCCCGGTTCCGCTCCCTCGCAATTGCTGAACGTGTCCGATGCCCGTGGAGTGAACTAGAGCGACAAATCGTATAAAATAATTGATTAGCAGCGCCTTCTGTTTCGCCCCAGACGAAACCCCGTGTAGGCCAGAGGTTTAGGCGGAAGTGCGAGCCTGTTAGAGGAGAGTTTAAGACCATGGCAAAAATAGCCAAGACCGCCGACCGTTCCAAAATGATGGACACGACCAAGGGTGTTGAATGTCCCAAATGCACTAAGGCAACGCGCATTGTCAAACGGGTAAAGGATCGGGAGCGCGGAGTTCCCGGAGGGGTTTACATTTCCTGTTCAGTTTGCGATTTCTACGAGAAGCTCTAAGCCGAACCGATTCCAATTCCTGATCGCATTTCCTCGAAGATAGCTCTTGCGGCAGCTTCCGGGTCTTCCGCTCGGGTAATCGGACGCCCTACCACCAGGTAACTTGCTCCGGATGCGATCGCGGCGGCTGGCGTGGCCACCCTCCGCTGGTCGCCGATGTCCACCCCTTCGGGGCGAATCCCCGGGACCACCAGCAAGGGTTCGCTGCCCAACCGATTCCGCAAGCTCGCCACCTCGTTCGGGGAGCAGACGAATCCGCCAACCCCACAGGCCAGGGCCAGGGCGGCCAGCCGGTCGACTTGCGCCGCCGGAGTTCCGGCCACGCCAGTTGCTTCCATCTGATCGGCATCCAAGCTGGTCAAAACAGTCACCGCGAGCAGGGTGAGTCGTGACTCCGCCGCAGCGACAGCAGCGGTGAGCATTTCCGGTCCACCCGCGGCGTGTACCGTCAGCATATCCACACCAAGATGGGTTGCGGCCCGGACGGCCGAGGCCACCGTGTTGGGAATGTCGTGCAGCTTCAGGTCAAGGAATATCGAATACCCACGCCGCTTCAACTCCGCGACCAGGGAATTTCCCTCAGCAATATAAAGCTCGAGGCCAACTTTCAGCCAGCGCGTGGCGCCTTGTAACCGATCCACCAGGGCGAGCGCCGCTCTGGTGTCCGGGAAATCCAGCGCAACAATCAGCCGATCCGACGGAAGACGATCAGTCGGGGCCCTATGCAACCCGTCTCTGATCATCTCCGGAATCATCTCTGAAATTGCGCCGGCCAGCTGAGTTCTGAGATTTGCGTCGGGCTAAGCGATGCGGGATCTACCAGGTCGAGCCGCACTGGGGCGACGCCGCGGAACCCCAAAATTCTCGCCGCTGCGTACGAAAGATCGATCACCCGGTTTTGAGGTACAGGGCCTCGGTCGTTGACGCGGACCAGGACTGACCGATGGTTGCGTAGATTAGTAACCAGCACCGTGGCACCGAGAGGCAGGCTGCGGTGCGCGCATGTCATGGAGTTCATGTCGAAGGGTTCGCCGCTCGCGGTTGCCTGCCCTTGAAACTGACCACCGTACCAGGATGCTCTTCCTAGTTGATGCCAGTTTCGGTGAGGAGGGGTCGCAGTGGCGGCTTGCGTATTTGCCTGGGGGACGCCCGGTTGAGCCTGGGTGGAACCGGGACTGATACAGATAGCCGATAATACAGCGCCGGCAAGAAGGGCGGGCCCAAAGGGCCAATGAGATTGGGTTGCGATAGTGGACATTGTTCTCCTGTCGTCATTGTATGGAGCGCTTCTGGCCTAAGTCAAATATTGTCAATTACTTATTGGCTTTTTCCTCCGGGTGAGAGAGCTGTTTTGCCCTCGTCTATTAGACGCCAACCGGGCGCCTCGTGTTGTGGGAAAGAAGGAGATTTCCTCACCAAAGTCATTCGTGACCCGAAAATCCCTATCGGCGGAGCATACACTGGCAAAACGGTTTCTGCCCGGAAATGAGTCAAAACTGTGGAAAATATACGAAGAAATCGGTTGCATTCCGAAAAATGCACCACTCCTGTAGCACTTACCATCGCCGGCTTCGATCCGGGTTCGGGGGCCGGGGTAACCGCTGACCTGAAAACCTTCGCCGCTCACAGCATTTATGGGGTGGCTTGCATCTCGGCCATGACCGTGCAATCAACCCAGGGTGTCCGTGCGGTCGAGCCATTGTCGGCCGGCCTGGTACGCGCGACGCTCGACTGCCTGGTCGATGACGTTGCCTTATCCGGAATAAAGATCGGGATGTTGGGAACCTCTGCCGTGGCGGCCGAAGTCGCCTCCTTTTTGCGGGCTCAATCCACCAGGATTCCGAGGGAGCGGATTGTGCTCGATCCGGTGCTTCGTTCGACTTCGGGGACTCCTCTCATCGATGCAAATGGGGTGCGCGTTATCCGCGACGAACTGCTCCATTGCGTTGGATGGATCACGCCGAATCTCCACGAATTGGCAATTCTTGTCGGCGATGATTTGGAAACTTTGAGTCGCGATCAATTCCCGGCCGCCGCTGCTCGACTAAGGGAAGGGAATGCGGAGTTAGGAGTGGTCGTTACCGGCGGTCATTTGGCTCAGCCGGATGACTTTCTGTTTTCCCCTTCCGGAGAAGAGGCGTGGCTGCCGGGTGAGAGGATCGCCACCAACTCGACGCACGGTACCGGCTGCGCCTTCTCGACCGCAATGCTATGCGGGCTAATCTCCGGCCTGAATCCGAAAGACGCTGTCGCATCCGCGAAGGCATACGTCACGGAAGCACTCCGCGCAGCCTATCCGATTGGCGAAGGCAAAGGCCCCATGAACCACCTGTTTCGCTTTGACCATTAACAAACCTGCTTAGGAAATGAACTCTGCCGTTTGCCATTCCCCGTCGTCGCAAGCGCCGGAGGAAATCGGACGGGCGCCCCTTCTATTTATCACTAAACCGGTCCGGCCCCACGCGTCGCGTGGGGCCGGATGATTGTGTGGGGGAGGTTTTGCTATTTAAACTTCTCTCACGCTAACAACGAAAGGCGGGCGCCTACCGTTGGGCGAGTTCAATTTCCAGACGTGTATTCTTGGCGAACACAACCTCGTGTCCCCGCGCGATCCAGGTGTCGAATACCACCTTTCCGACCTCATAATAAGCAAACCCCGAAATCAGGCCGCCACTCCCCGACGCGGTTCCGATAACCCGGGTCAGAAGGTCGAGTCCGTTGCTGGTCATCGCTTCCTTGACCAGGCCGGCGCCCGTGCCGTCGGATACCGCAGCCAGCGCACCGAGGGTAATGGGCGCCAGGAAACGGTTCGAGCTGTTGGCCTTGATCTGACCTTCGTTGTCGATCTGTACCCGGTCGCTCCGAACGCTCTCGACGCCGATCACGCGGCCGTGCACAACCCGCTCGTCGCCGGCGGGCAATTCCGCTTTGCGGAAGGTCAAGCGAAGGCTGCCGTTGTGTCCAAACATGCCAGCGGGCTTGGCCGCGACCACGCTGCCGATCAGGTGCGTGCCCTCGGGCAGTAACAACTTTCCGTGGACCTCGGTCCCAGCCGGAGCCGTCGCGTCCGCCACCTGCACCGTGGTTGACGGCTCGGTTTCGAAGAGAGGTTGGGTCAGCACTGCCTCAACCGGCATTCCCGCAGTCGCGGTGTTTGAATCCACGGGATCAATCAGCCGAGCTTCGATGTTGCCCGTAAGCTTGAGTTCGTTGAGATCCGCAGCCTCAGCCGGCGCCGGTACGTTCTGTCCCGTTAGCTCCAATGGCTGCTTCAGTTCCGCGTCGTACTGCGTACCGGCCCACAGTTCCTGGGGATGAACCGGAACCTGCGCATAAAGTGTCTGCTTTGCGGTGTCCCACTTATTCGGCGCCGCGAATGCAGCAACAGTCTCCCGCTTGGTCCAACGGAAGGCTGCAGCGATGCGTTGTCCCAGGGAGTGGCGGGGAGCCTGCTCGGGGGCGGCCATGCGCACGAGCTTAGAGGTGCGCTCGGTAGCATCGGTATCAATGTTGAAATGCCGGCCATCCGGCGTCTCCAGGTCGTTAAAGGTCACATCCGCATTCTTAAGCGGCGTCAGGTCGCCGTTGAACATCGCTGCCGTACGCACCTGGCGGCTGACCGAGTGCTTGCTGGTAATGGTCCCGTATACCTTCGAATCCGCCGGGATCGCCACGTGGTCGATCAGGTAGACGGCCTCAGTCAGATGGCCCTGGATCCGGGTTCCGACGTGAAGGGGATAGCTCTTGTCGAGCTCCACCCGCAACGGAACACCTGCCGGGACAAGCTCCGCAGTTTGTGGCGCCAGATCCTGAGCAAATGCTGATCCCGTGGTTGTGGCCACAGTTGCGGCGAACAATGCTGCGAGAGCTATTTTCATGGATGGACCCCCCGGCGTAAGTGTGGATGCACTACGCGTCGCATTTCGCTTGACGACACCGAAAGCCATGTCTTCTGATACCGTGACTTGGGGGAGGAAGGAAATGCGGTTGTGTCGAAACAGGCGGGCGGGAAACAGGGTTGCGGTGGATTACCGCGACTTGGCTTGCCGGACGACCATTCCTCTACCGATTTCTATGTCCGAGAGTAGGCCGTCCAGAAGCGGGAGTATATCACTCGTTGGTTGCAAAAGTGTCCCAAAAAAAATCACCAGAAGGTAACTAAGAAGCGACACTTTTCGATGGTTGTACGTCTCCTTCAATGACGAGAAAACGTCGAATGTAGCGAAGCGGCTCGTCGTGAGCCGCCATTTCACGCAGGTGATATTTCCATACGTCGGCTTTCAAGGTCCGGCGGGTAAAGGGTTTGCGGGTCACGGTAACGATGCGTCCATCCTTATCCCGCCGCGTGTAACTGGCCGCGGGTACCAGGAAGCTGATCTGAGAACCCTGCTTCCAGAAACTTCGGGCAAATTCGTGAGCGAAAAGGAGGGCGTAGTAGCGGCGCCCCTGGGCAAGCAGCTCGACCGCATCGTCAAAACTGCTCCAGGATGGGTCGACGGCGGTCTGAAACCATCTGCGGAACGGGAATCCATTGGTGCGTGCCTGGCGAATGACGATGCGAAGAAGTTCCTGCCTGGTCATAGCGTCTTTTCGTTGCCCCAGATACTTTAAAGGAGGCTCTTATACCTGGTGTCGAACGTCCTCCAGATTTCTTCACCCTTTAGTTACTTATTTAGCGCCAAAGAGTCACCGGATTGCTACTAGTTAATGAAATTTAATGGAAAAACTCGAAGGCTTCGCACCCCTGGCGGCGGCCCGGCTTCGGCTCGGTCGGCCCGAGTTAAGTCCAGCGCTATCAGTCGCTTTCGCCAAATTCGGCGGAAGCCAGTTATCTATCTGGCCATTCTGGTGCTGCTGTTTCCGGCATTGGGGCGCGGCGCGGTTACCACACCATCCGGGGTGGATACCAACCCGCTCAATCTCGATCCCCTGGTGCGTCAGGCCTTTGAACGCTTCTATATCCTCGACTACGACGGCGCTCTGGCGCGTTTCGAAAAGGTGCAGGAGAAGAACCCTGACAGCCCGCTCGCCGCAGACTACGTATTGTATACCGTCATCTTCCGCGAGCTCTATCGTCTCGATCTGCTCGACACCACCTTCTACGCCCATGACGGATTTTTGGCCGGCAAGCACGCCGTGGTGGCCGCCCCCGGTGTCGCTGGGCAAGTTAACTCCTTATTTACCATCGCTATGGCACTTTCTGAGCAACAGCTGGACAAGCGGCCGGAGGACGTGGACGCGCTCTTTGCGCGAGGTTGGGCCCGCAGCCTGCGCGCGGTGTACATCGGTCTCATCCAACGGAGCTTCATTTCCGCGCTTCACTTCGCTTTGCAGGCGCGCGGCGACAACGAGAAGGTTTTAAAGCTTGACCCTCGCTACGTCGACGCCAAACTTGTGGTCGGGGTGCACCAGTATGTGACCGGCAGTTTGCCGTTCGGGATTAAAATGCTTGCCGGTGTCGCCGGTATTACTGGATCTAAGTCGAAGGGAATAGAAGACTTACGCGATGCCGGGGCGCATGGTGTGATCTCCTCGGTCGAGGCCCGGACGGCGTTGGGGCTGTTCCTGCGCCGGGAAGCAAGGTATGACGAGGCAATTGCCGTGACCCGAACCCTGACCGAGCAATTCCCACGCGACTTCCTGTTCCGGCTGGAACTGGCCAACCTGACCAAAGACGTCGGCGAGGGCCCAGCCGCCATAACGCAATATCAGCAGCTTATCGAGCAAGCAAAGAAACCAGGTTATTTCCCGTCGGCCCGCCTGGAACTTGCCTGGTTCGGGCTTGCCGATACGCTGCAGGGACAGAAGCATTACTCGGAAGCGGCCGATGCCTACAATGAGGCGACCATTCAACCGACCATCAGCGTGGACCTCAAAGGCCGCTGCGATCTCAACTCGGGCAAGATGTACGATCTTTTAAATGAACGAGATATGGCGCTCAAACAGTACGAGGCGGTGCTCCGCCAGGACGGCGACTCGGCCCAGGCAGAGTCGGCGCGGAAATACCTGAAATCTCCCTTTACTCTGCACTAGAATGGTCCGGAGAGGTGTCGAATGGCTTCGTATTGTTCTGCCTGTGGCGTCTCGCTCCCCGGGGGAGCACGCTTTTGCTCAGCCTGCGGCAAGCCGGTTACCGTGCCCGGAGTTGCCAATTCTACCCAATCTGACTGGTCGCGGCTCTCGGTCCGGCCGCGCGCCGGAAGAAAGCTGGCCGGCGTTTGCCGGGGTCTCGCCAACCAATATGGCTGGGATGTCACCTTGACCAGAGTCATCGCCGTCGTGCTGGCGATCATGGTGTTTCCCGTCGGCCTTGTCGCCTATGGGTTGCTGTGGCTCATGATGCCCGACGAGCCCCTTGCCCTCCCGGCCACCACGCAACATCTGGATACAGCCACCTAGACAAATCAACGGCTGATCCGCAAATAGAAATCCTTACTGAGTTCCATCAGGAGGCCTCTGGCTTTTGAAATATAAGACCGGACTTACCAGCCGTCCCTTTCACTATCCCAAACGCAAATCGACATTGTATTGTGAGCAGGTTTCCCTGCCGTCGCTAGCGGTGAAATACGGGACCCCCCTCTATGTCTATTCAGCGGGGCAGATACTCGACCGTTATCAGCTTTTCTCGAATGCCTTTGCTCATCGCGATCACCTCATTTGCTATTCCGTAAAGGCGAATTCCAATCTCTCTATCCTCAAGCTGCTGGCAGCTCGCGGTTCGGGATTTGATATTGTCTCCGGGGGAGAACTTCAGCGCCTCCTCAGCGTGAATAAGAAAGCCGCTCACCGAGTGGTCTTTTCGGGTGTGGGCAAGACAGCCGCGGAGCTCGATCTTGCCCTGGCTGCCGGCATCTTGATCTTCAATGTGGAGAGTGAATCTGAGGCCGCCTTGTTGGCCGAGCGGGCGAGCAAGCGTCGTATCCGGGCCCGGGTCGCCCTCCGGGTCAACCCGGATGTTTTCGCGGAAACCCATCCTTATATATCGACCGGCCTGCGCGAGCACAAGTTCGGTATCGACATCAAGTCCGCCCGGTCGGTCTATCAGGAAATCAAACGATCGCGATACCTCGATCCGGTCGGCATCAGCGTCCACATCGGATCCCAGATCCAGACCGCCGAGCCATTTGGGGCCGCGCTCGCGGGAGTAGCCGAGCTGATCCGCGAACTCGAAGCGGACGGCATCCAGATCAAGTTCGTAGACGCCGGCGGTGGCCTGGGCATCGACTACCGCGGTGGAGTCCCTAGCTTCGATCCTGCTGCGGCGATGGCAAAGTATGCGGCCGCGGTCGAACGGTCTCTCGATGGGCTTCAGGTTCGCCTGCTGCTCGAGCCCGGCCGCTTCTTGATTGCCCAAGCCGGGGCCTTGCTGGCCAGGGTTCTGGTGGTCAAGCGCAATGGCAGTAAGACTTTCGTAATCACCGACGCCGGGATGAACGACCTCATCCGGCCGGCCCTATACCAAGCCCACCATGAGATTCTGCCCGTGATCCAAAATCCGAAGGCGCGACCCGCCGTGGTAGATATCGTCGGCCCGGTGTGTGAGACGGGAGACTTCTTTGCCCGGGATCGGGAAATGCCGGAGGTAAAGGAAGGAGACCTGGTGGCGATTCTGGACGCCGGTGCCTACGGCATGTCCTTGAGCTCCAATTACAACTCCCGGCCCCGCCCCGCGGAAGTTCTGGTCAAGGGCAAGCGAGCCCGGCTGGTCCGCCGCCGGGAAACCATCCGCGACCTGATAAAGCAGGAAAAACGGCTCGCCTAATTGGCTTTTTGAAGGGTACGGGCTTCACGCTCAGTTGCTGGAAACGGCGCCAAAAACCGTACCTCAGGGACCTCAGGGGCTAAAGCCCATCGTAGTTTCAAGCAGTTGCGGCACGACTAAAGTCGTGCCCTGATACAAAGCGGATTTTTTCAGCAACCTGTAAAGCCGTGTCTATCCGAATAATTTATGGCACGGCTGAATCCGTGCCCTTCGTACAAGGCATTTTTCCGCAGCCTGTTTAGCCCGTGTGTGAAAAACCTTAGAATTTCAAAATCGAGTCCCGTAGGGACGACTGGAAGTTACCCGATAATTTTTTCAGCCGTCCCCATTCGACAAGCTCAGGGCAGGCTCTACGGGACTCGATTTTGAGATGTTCCCATAAATAAACCCGGGACGATCATTGGGCCTTTTTTCACCCCCACAAAAGCAACCGGCGGGCATGTGCCCGAGCCGGTTGCTTCAACTGCAGCAATCGATCTACTGCGAAAGGGAGTGAACCGAGGCCAGTGT
Organism: Acidobacteriaceae bacterium; assembly: GCA_049693715.1. GTDB lineage: Bacteria > Acidobacteriota > Terriglobia > Terriglobales > Acidobacteriaceae > PALSA-350. The sequence continues at coordinate 42,155 of JBAVQC010000317.1, forward strand.
ATTCTCCGCCGGCTCAGTAGACTGCGCCTGCGTCGTGAGTTCCTCTGGTTGAGCGGAAGAGCCGGATAGGGTGCGGCCAATCGCTGAATCCTGCGTGTGGTTAGGTCCCAGTCCCAAACTAATCAGGGCTCGACTGTCGGGAGTTAGCTTAGTCTGCCAGCCGTGGTCCGACTGATACTGCCGCATTGCCACCTGTGTTTGTGAGTCCCATTGTCCCGTGGGTGCGCCCGCCAGGTATTTCTGGCGGATCAATGCGGTCTGAATCTCAGTCGCGCGACCGGAATCAATGGCACGCTGACCGTGGATACGATTGACCCTCTTGCCCTTTTTAGAGGATGTCACCCTGGAATGACCGGAGGTGGGTGCGCGGTGGGTTCGGCTGCCAAATGCGGGAGTGATAGCCAGTGTGCACAGCAACAAAAAAGCCTGGCTTGCTCGAAGAGACGGCATGCTTACCTCGACTAGGGGAGTTTCTTGCTTCTCGTCACATTATAAGGAGAACGGCAGGATTGCAATGGCTACCAATCCCGGCGGCACGATATTTCTCGCCGCCGGTAATGGTTACCATGTAAATTGTCCAACTTTACCGGATGAGGTGTCCCAGTACATTACTTTCTGGTGAGATAAGTTAACCCATCCGGGCAAATTATCTACGGAAGTGTTCCTCCGAGATAGGTTCCACCACCCGATGGATTGCGCGAGTCCACCACCCGGAAGCCCACATCCTGCCCTGCCTTCAACCCGGAAACCAGGGACTGGAATTGCTCCAGGGTGGTGACCGGCTGCCGGTTGATTTCCGTGATGACCATGCCTACAGCCAATCCGGACTCGTCGGCAAAAGACCCCGGCTTCACCTGGGTTACCAGAACACCATGGAGCCCCTTGCTGGCCAGAGGCCCAGGAACAGCTTCCACCGTGACACCAAGTTTGCCTTCGGACGCATTCGGCGCACTTTCCGGTCCATTCTCTCCACTTTGCGAGGCGGGTTGGGCCGCGTACAGCTTGGCACGGTCAGCAATGGTGAGGGTAGCCGTCGAAGTCTGCCCGGCGCGAACGTAACCCAAATGAACCGAGCTTCCGGGCCTACGAGCTGCAATATCGGTTACCAGCGCATCGCCATCCTTTATAGGCTTGCCATCCACGGTAGTAATAATGTCACCAGCTTTCATGCCGGCCTGATCCGCAGGTCCCTTCGGACTCACCTGATTGACCAGCACTCCAGACTTGAACCCGTAGACACGCTGCACCGCCGGATTCAGGCTGGCCTGGAACTGAACGCCGATGGAACCCCGGATCACCTTGTGCTCCGGTCCAATCAGGTCGTTGTAGACGCCGATCACAGTGTTGGACGGCATGGCGAAGCCGATCCCCTCATAACCGGCTGATTGGGTCAGGATCGCTGTATTGACCCCAATGACCTGGTCAGCCATATTGACCAGCGGTCCTCCCGAATTGCCAGGGTTGATGGCCGCATCGGTCTGAATGAAGTGCTGGAACTGGCCGGCGGCTCCTTTTTCGATGGTACGGTTCTTGGCCGAGACGATCCCCGCCGTGACCGTCTGGGTGAGGGCAAAGGGGCTGCCGATGGCAATGACCCAGTCACCTACCTGGCCGGAATCGGAATTGCCCATCTTTACCGTGGGTAGGGGCTCAGTGGCGGTGATCTTCACGACTGCCAGATCCGTATCCTTATCTACACCCACTACCTTGCCGGGCCGGCCCTGAAAGCCTTCGGGGTCAGTAGAAAGCTTGACGAAAATCTTGTCGGCCTTCTCCACCACGTGGTTGTTGGTGATGATGTAACCGCGGGCGTCCACAATGAAGCCCGAGCCGAGAGACTCGCGGACCTGGTCACCCTGTTCAGGCGCGCCGCCGCCACCACCCTGGCCGCCGAAGAATCGGTTGAAGAAATCCTGAAAGTTCTGGTCGGGGCCCTGACCGTCCCCACCGTCATCATCACCGCCACCCGGAGGAACCGCGGGCTGTGCGTGAGGGTTTCGGCGCCGCGGGCGGGACGACTCTTCCTGAGGCAGGGTTTCTGTATTGATGTTCACCACCGCCGGGCCGACATTCTTGGCGATTTGGGTAAACGTGGTCGACAGGGTGATCGGATCGGGAATCTTCAGCGGGGTAGCGTCGGTGCTATCGGTCTGCGTTTCATTTCCGCGAACACCATGGACCGCAACAGACCCAATCAAAATGCCGGCTGAAAGCGTGCCGAGAATCGTAAATGTTGAAGCGAGACGGCTTGCGCGAAGCCGTTCGAGCAGGGGTTTCATCTGGGTCTAACCTCGTCGGTTGGGAAGCATACAAGGGCTGGCGGCTCTATGGAGGATGGCACCACTGTGTGCTCTCATCAGTATAGCCAAAACCCGGCGGTTGAAACGGCGCGCTGTTGCAGTGATTGGTGCCGCAGCAACATTACTAACTATTAGACGCTGACAATTCAGCATCGGTCACAGAATGGACCTTAATCCCAACAGCTGTGTTTCGTATCGGTCCTGAATCAGTGGATGTTACCTAGGTAACGTTACCTCTGGGGATTACCCACGGGTGCCTGATAGACAGTCTGTCCATCGACCACCGTCCGCAATACGCGCGCCTTGAGAATCTCACGCGCGCCCACGGTCGTCAGATCGCGATCAAGAACCACGAAGTCGGCTACAAATCCCGCGGCCAGCCTACCTTTATATGTATCCGAAAATTCCGCATACGCCGAGCCCTGGGTATAAGCCAACAGGACCTGACCGATGGTCAGCTTGTCCTGTGGAAAGTAGCTGCGGTTGCCGGCCTCGTTGCTGCGGGTGACTCCGGCATAAATGCCGCGGAAGGGGTTAATGGGTTCGACCGGGTAATCCGTCCCGAAGGCCAGCGGCACACCAGCATCCAAAAACGCCTTCCATGCATAGGCGTCGCGTGCCCGTTGCGGGCCGAGTCGCGCCTCCGCCCAGTTCATATCCGTAAGCAAGTGGCTGGGCTGCATGGATGACACGACGCCCAGAGCTTTATAACGCGGGATATCCTGCGGCTCGACCACCTGGGAATGCTCGATTCGTTCGCGCCTGGCGGGAAAATCCGCAACATTCCGTGCTGCAGCGGCGAAGGCGTTAAGCGCCATCTCCACCGCCCGATCGCCAATAGCATGAAAGCCGATCTGAAATCCGGCGGCGACACGCTCCTTGGTCATCGCATCGAGCTGAGCCTGCTGGTAACGCGGCAGTCCGCTGTTGCCGGGATCGTCGGCATACGGCGCCAGCAAAGCGGCGGTTCGCGAGCCGAGGGACCCATCCATGAAACCCTTCAACATTCCCGTATGCAGCATGCGGTCGGCGGCCGGTTGAGCAGCGCGTTGTGCCTCAAGGAGCGTGACGGGATCCTCGAACCGCAACCACTCCGTAATCCGCACCTTCAATCTGCCTTCCCGCTCCAGTTCCTGATAGACCAGGAAATCATCCCAGCTGGAATTGTCCTGAACCGATGTAACGCCATGCGCGGCTGCATCGTCGATCGCCAACAGGATCGCCTGTCTGCGCATCTCGTGCGTGGGCGGAGGAACATGCTGCTGAATCAGATCCAAAGCCCGGCTCTCGCGGACTATCCCCGTCAGCTCGCCGTGGGCGTCATGATCGAACTGGCTGCCCGGCGGATCCGGAGTTTGCCTCGTCACCCCCGACATCGCGAGCGCCACGGAATTGGCCACCGCGATATGCCCGTCCACGCGGACAAAAAATGCGGGGTGGCCATGGGAGACGGTATCGAGATCCTGCCTCGTGGGCAACGTCTGACCGGCCCACAAAGTATGGTCCCAACCCCCGCCCAGCAGCCATTGTCCCGGTAGAGCGTGATCCGCGGCGGTGCTCACCCGTTTCAGCATGTCCGCCAGGGAAGTGGAACCGGTCAGATCGACCGCGAGCTTATTTTGCCCCGCATAGGCCATGTGTACGTGGGCGTCGTTGATACCCGGCATCACGAAGCCGCCCTTCAAGTCAAAGAGCCTGGTCCCAGATTGCTTTTGCCGCAGGACCGTTGCATCGTTTCCCACGGCGACAATTTCATGTGCTCCGACTGCGATGGCGGTCGCCCTCTGTCCGTGCGCTTGACCCAGACCCACACCGGTAAGCACGTTACCGTGGTAATAGATCGCGACCACCGGAGGTGGCGTGGCTGCGAGCAGAGGAGCCGCCACCAAGAGGCAACAGAATGACCAGCTTGGGGTCCAATGAAAACGGATCATGCTTTGCCGGCCGCTCCAAGGGAGGGAGCAACGTGATCCAAAGCCAGCAACAGGAGAAGAAGGATGCGCTTCAGCGCCAGCTCGCGGCCGCTGGCGTCATACCACTCTCCGCGCGTGTGGATGCCTCCACCGTCACCGCCGGCGCCGATGCTGAGCGCCGGGATACCCAGGGACAAGGGAATATTTGCGTCGGTGGAGGCGACCCGCTGCTCGGTCCGAATACCCAGGTGGCGGTCTACGGCATGCAGGGCCTCAAGCAGCGGGGAATTATCAGCCAGGCGCCCGGCGGGGCGATCCCCAATGCGGTCGATCAGGAACTGAAGCGGTCCAGGACTTGATGCAGAATTTCCACTCGATCCGGAATTCGGGGCGCTCAACCCACGACCGGCGGTGGAACCCGCTCCCGTTGCTCTATTTTGGGTGGTCCGCCCGGACGCATTGGCGAGCAGCACTGCATCTTCCACCGCGCGATGCAGTTCCACTTCCAGCCGGACTAACTGCTCCGCTTCCAGGCTGCGCAAGTCAAAGCGGGCGGTGGCGAATTCAGGAATTGAGTTGACGGAGCTGCCACCTTCAATCGTGCCGATGTTCAGCGTAGTGCGTGGCGACGGGGGCAAAGCAACTTCGCTCAGGGCCGCGATCGCCCGGCTCAGGACCACAATTGGATTCGGAACGCCGGCATCCGTCCACGAATGGCCACCCGGACCCTTCATGGTGACCAGGAAACGGCGGCTGCCGAGAGCCTGGGTGACCACGACCTCGCTTCCCGCGCCATCCAGCACCACATTGGCGCCGATGCGTTCCCGCCACGGGGAGGCACCGTAGAGGTAGCGCATGCCGCGAAGATCGCCTTCGCCTTCTTCGCCTACATTGCCGGCAAAGAGCAAGTCACAGGGAAGCTCGATGCCACAGCTTTCCAACGCAGCGGCCGTGGCCAATAGGCCGGCTACCCCCGCGCCGTTATCGCATGCCCCGGGCGCTTGCAGACGATTGTGCTCCAGCAACGGGGCAATCGGAGTGTGAAGGGGAAATACTGTGTCGATGTGAGCCGACAGCATGACGCCTCGCTGTCCGGCTCGCGATCGATTGCCCGGATAACAACCGAGTACATTACCGACAGAGTCGATCTCGACCTGCTGCAGCCCGAGTTCGCGGAAACGCTCGGCCAACCACTCTGCGCGTCTGCTCTCGCCGAACGGGGGCGCCGCGATCGACACCAGTTCCTGCTGCCACTGCATCATCCGCCGCTCATGCAAGTGGAACCACTGGAACGCCGCATGAACGCGCGGCAGCGAAGCCAGTTGGCCGATGCGGGAAAAAGCTGAGTGGGTAACGGCGCCGGACATAGCAGACCCTCAGAGTAGCATTCTCTCTCGCGGTCAATGATTCAGGTAATCCACGTTGACCAGGAACAGCCCGTGTGCGGGAGCGGTCGGCCCGGCGTCATCGCGCGAGCGAGCGGCGAGGATGGCCGGAATTTCTGTTTCTGCACGATTTCCTCGACCCACTTCGAGAAAGGTTCCCACCAGGTTCCTCACCATGTGATGGAGGAAACCATTTCCACGCACCCGATAGACAAGCAAACCCGACTCGTCCACCCACTCCGAAGCATGGAGGCAGCGCACATTGCTGCCCGCGTCGGAATCGCTGGCGGCAAAGGAGGTGAAGTCGTGCTCGCCCAAAATCATCCGGGCGCAGCGTTGCATCGCATCGACATCCAGTCGTGTAGGCAACGCATATACATAACGTGCCTGCCAGGGAGGACAAATCTTTCCCCGAAAAATTTTATACTCGTAAGTTTTTGCCCGGGCGCTGTGTCGCGCGTGAAAATCGTTTGCCACCCGCGCAGCCTCGAGCACCCGAATTGCTGGCGGCAGAATGCGGTTCAGCGCGCGGACAAGATTGGCCTCGGGGATAGGCGCCGCGAGCGCGAACGATGCCACCTGGCCCAGGGCATGCACCCCCGCGTCGGTTCGGCCGGAGCCCTGGGGCAGCACGTGTTCGCCGCTGATGCGGGCGAGAGCATCACGCAACAGTCCTTGCACTGTCAGGCGGTCGGGTTGCACCTGCCAGCCATGAAAATCGGCGCCGTCGTAGGCCAGCACCAGCTTCCACATCCGGGCCTCAGTCTGCATGGGAAGATTTCCGCCTGCCCGTGATCGCGGGCAGGGCATTTTGCAACCGGCGCTGCGATATACTCGCCAAGAGCCAGCGAGCGCCGGCAAATCTATGGAACGAATCGCCGGCCGGCAGCGTAAATGGTTTCATGCCAGGAAACCGTAGTTCATCCGGCCCCCAACGAGCGAAAACTAGAGTCATCGGGCGATCATGCCGCATCTGCCATGCTAGCTCCTAATTAGATTAGAACGGCGAGGGCCTGAGGCCTGACCCCCGAGATTTTGACCCTACGATGAAAAATTCAGAATCCCGTCGCAATTATTATGGCCTTCCCAAGCTGCTCTCACGGTGGTGTCATCAGCATGGAAGACGGTCGTTCAGCAAACTTCAAGCATGTGTAGCCATCGCGTCCATGCTGAGCGCGTATTTGCCTCTGCCCGTCATGGCGCAACAAGCGCAGTCGCCTGCCGCCGCAGCGGCTCCGCCAGCACCGGGTCTTCCCCCGGCGCCGGCGCCGAATTACACCCCGCTGCTGTCCACTCGGTCGGGCGGTCGGGACTTCTCCAAGTCTCCCCGGGTTTTTCCCAACTACCTGAAGACCTGGGAGCCCATTACGCTCGCGGCGCCGGTGACCAGCAATTCCCAGCGTCTGGATGCCCTGGTGCACAGCGGAAAGATTTATCTGAGCCTGGCGGACGCCATCGTTCTAGGCCTCGAGAACAACTACGATATTGCCATCCAGCGCTACAACCTTGATATTGCGGACACTGAGCTGCTGCGGGCCCGCGCCGGTTCGAGTCTTCTGGGCGTCCCCGCCGGCCTGGTTCAGGGCACGCTGGGTGGAACAGGGAATACCTCAAGCTCACTCACTTCCGGCGGTGGTCCAGGCGGCACATCGACTGCGACCGGTGGTGCTGCGGCCGGGGCGGGAGGTATCAACGTCTCGACCAACGGCTCTGGTCCGGCACCGGAGGTGCTGGATCCGGTGCTTACGGGAACGCTTCAGCTGGAACGGACAACCACTCCGGAGCCGACGCCTTTCGCCAGTGGTGCTCCGACCCTGAACCAGAACCAGAACACCTATAATTTCAACTACAACCAAGGCTTCGTCACTGGCACTCAGCTGCAGATCTCCTTTAATAATAGCCGCACCACCACCGACAGCATATTCAATGCCTACAGTCCCCAGTTGCAGTCGGCGTTCAGGGCGACGGTGACGCAGCATTTGTTAAATGGATTTGGTCCCGGTATCAATGGCCGCTTCATCCTCGAAGCCAAGAACAACCGCCGCATCACCGATTCCGCGTTTCGTTTGCAGATTCTTTACACGATTAACCAGATAGAGAACATTTACTGGGCCCTGGTGAGCGACTACGAGGATGTGCAGGCAAAACAGCGGGCTCTGGAGCAGTCCGCGCGCCTGGCTTCGGACAATCGCAAACAGTTGCAGATCGGCACGCTGGCTCCGCTCGACGTTCTGAATGCGGACAACCAGGTGTCGACGGATACCCAGGCGCTGATCACGTCCCAGACCAGCCTTGAGTATCAGCAACTGATCATGAAACAAGCGATCAGCCGCGATTTGAGCGCTCCAGCCTTATCTGGCGCTCCGGTCATTCCCACCGACCGCGTTTCGCTGCTGGAGATGCCGGAAGAGCGAACTCCAGTCGAAGATCTGGTGCAAAAGGCGTATGCCAACCGTCCGGAGATCGAGCAGAACATCCTGAACCTCCGGAACGATGAGATCACGCTCCGCGCGACCAAAAATAATCTTTTACCATCGGTCGACTTATTCGGATTTTATGGCGCCTCGGGTCTGGGCGGTGCGAGGAGTCCGTTTTGTTCTACCCAGTTCTTCGGTGCTGCAGCCTGCGATGTTCCCACGATTGGCTATGGCACAGTATTCACGAATCTGTACAACAGCTCCGGGCCCGATAAGGGAGGCGGCCTCAGTGTGAATATTCCCCTGCGCAATCGCACCGCGCAGTCGTTGCAGGCTCGCGCGCTGCTCGAATATCGGCAGGCGGAGATGCGGCTGCAGCAGCTCTATATCCAGGTGAGGATCCAGGTCATCAATGGTCAATATGCATTGACCAACGATCGAGCCGCGGTGCAAGCGGCACTGGCTGCGCGCGAATACAACTACCAGTCCTATCAAGCGGAAGTGAAGAAGCTGAGGTTGGGCGCGTCGACTACGGCGAATGTATTGCAACAGGAACGTAATCTCGCCACGGCGGAAAACAACGTTATTTCCACCGAGGCGACCTACGCGAAAGATCGCGCTTCGCTGGAACAGCTGCTGGCACAGACGCTTGACCAGTACGGGATTCAGCTCTCCGATGCGGTCAGCGGCACGGTAACCAAGGAACCGGTCATTCCCGGATTGGAACCCGCAAAAGCCGCGCCGGAAGCAAGTGTCCCCGGCCAGCAACAGCAACTGCAACATACGGAGGAGATGCCTCCCTTGCCGGTGATGCCGGTCCAACCCAAGCTGACGCCCGAAGAGCAGCAAAATCTGCCGCCGGATACACCCCCAGCGACACCGCCACAGTAGCGGTTGCCTACATTCTCTATCTGACACCTTCGTGGTGTCAGATAGGGTCCGGCATCTTCCACGACGGTTAGTAGTCCTGGACGGGTGCCCCTCGCCTCAGCGTACATGGGCCGGAAAAGATGGGGCGCAGCCCCCTTCCAATGCTTTGCTACAGACTGGAAGGTGCGGCCAAGAGCAAGAGTCCTTGCCCATTGAGTGAAAGCATTTGAAGAATTCATTTTCGGCCCATGTACGCTTTGGCGAACATTGATTGGCACCCGTCCAGGGAAGAGGGCTTCGTTCTTTAGCTCCACCTCTGGCGCCGAACGAAAGGCGCGATTCGTCCCTTGTCGTTCGCCGAAAGATCGCTTGGTGCATACGCTGCGCGATAGCCAACGCCGCGATGCCGCGCCACCGGTAACATGACTAACGTTCCGTGACCTGGTCGAGCAAAGCAAAGAACTCGGGAAAGGAAATGCCCGCGGCATCCGCACCCTGAATCAGCGTGTCGCCCTCCGCCCGCAGGGCGGCTATCGCAAATGCCATCGCGATACGATGATCGCCATCCGAATCCACGACTCCGCCGTGCAGCCGCTGGCCGCCCGGCACATCGAGGCCGTCGTCGAATTCCTCTACTTCGGCGCCCATGGCGCGCAGATTTCTCGCCACCAGGGCGATGCGGTCGCTCTCCTTCACCCTCAGCTCGCGGGCATCGCGGATGCGAATACCGCCGCGGGTGTACGGTGCAATCGCAGCCAGTACCGGCAGCTCATCAATCAATTGTGCTGCCAGAGAACCACGAATTTCCGTACTGCCCAAGCCCTGGGACGGGGAAGTCAACTGCACGCTGCCAATTAACTCCCCCTGGTTCTCTTCCAGGTTCAGCACGTGAATCTTCGCGCCCAAACCGGTCAACACATCGAGCAGAGTCGCCCGGGTAGGATTCATCCCCAGCTGATCAAACACCAGGCTCGACTCCGGGAACAGCGCAGCCGCACACAAGAAGAACGCCGCCGAAGACATGTCGCCCGGTACCGTGGCCTCGATCCCGTGAAGCGTTTGCCCGCCCGCGATGGTAACGGTATCAGTGGTTCGCTGAATCTCGCCGCCAAACGCGCGCAACGCCAGTTCGCCGTGATCGCGCGTGCGCACCGCCTCGCTTATCGTGGTTGTGCCCTCGGCCTGCAACCCGGCAAACAGCAATGCCGTCTTCACCTGGGCGCTGGGTACCGGCGTACGATAAGCAAGCCCGCGCAGCTTCGCACCCTCAATCTCAACCGGCGCATGACCATGCTGCAGATGGATCGACGCTCCCATCTCGAGCAACGGCTTCCTCACCCGCTCCATGGGTCTGCGGTTGAGAGAAGCGTCGCCCTCCAGCGTGAACGCGCCGGCCTGTGGGGCCAGCAATCCGCTCAACATGCGCATGGTGGAACCGGAATTTCCGCAGTCCAGCACCACGCCCGGCGGAGTAAACGTGCCCGCGCAGCCCTGCACCTCCACGGTATCTCCGGTACGAGTGATTTTGGCGCCCAGCTGCGCCATGCACTGCAAGCTGCTGGCGCAATCCGCGCCGGTAGAAAAATTATGAAAGCGGCTGGATCCTGCGGCCATTGCCGACAGCATGGCGTATCGGTGGGAGATGCTTTTGTCACCCGGCAGGCGCAGCGTACCGAGCAGGTTGCGCACCGGATGAATGGTTCTTTCCGTGGTCTTTTCGATTTTCAGCGTGTCAGTCAATAGAAACTCCCACGCTTATCCTAACCCGGGCCGGGGAGCACCTTCAGCACAATGACCGTTTCGTCGTCGAAGCGCTCGATTCCACCCTGGAAGGTGGAGAGCTCCTTGTAGATCGCGTCCACCATCTCCTGCGCAGTGCTCTTGACGTGGCTGGTGACCAGTGCAGTCAGCCGCGCGTCGCCGAACATTTCTTCCTTGTCATTCACCGCGTCCACGATTCCGTCGCTGAAGAAGATGACTGCGTCGCCGGGGCGGGTCGAGAGGGTAAATTCCTCGTAGTTGACGTCCTTAAACATGCCTAGCGGAAATCCCTCGGCCTGCACCGTCTCCACCTGTCCTCCGCGGCAAAACAGAGGCTGGACTGCGCCCGCATTGGCGATCTGCAGCGTCTGCTTCTCATCGTTCCACACGGCGAAAACCATGGTTACGTATTGCGCATCCATCTTTCGTTCCTGCAGAGAGTCGTTGAGCTGCTTCAACATGGCTGCAGGAGAAAGCGCCTGGCTGGTGGCGGCGCGCATAATGCCGCTGATCAGCGCCGCATAGAGCGCCGCGGGAGCCGCCTTGCCGCTGACATCCCCCATGGCGATGCCGGTCCGTTCGTCGTCGTAGGGCAGAAAGTCGTAGAGGTCTCCGCCGATGGTCCGCGCAGGCAGAAACCTGGTGGCGAACTCAGCGTGCGGCTTGCGCGCAGGCGTTGGTGGCAGCAGACGCAGCTGTACTTCGCGCGCCATGTCGAGATCATGCTCCAGACGCTGTTCCTGCTGCGCCACCCGGCTATACAGCCGCGCGTTTTCGATCGCCACCGCAATCTGTGAGGTGAGCGTTACCAGGGTCCGCTGGTGATCCTCGTTGAAGTAGTTGACCTTAACGTGCTCCAGGTCGAGCACCCCGATCACCTTGCCCTTATAGAGCAGAGGCACCGCCATCTCCGAGCGAGTCTCCGGATTCACCATGTAGTAGCGCGCATCTTTACGCACATCTCCGGAGTAAATCAGCCGCCGCTCGCGCACCGCCGTTCCCACCAGGCCTCGATCCAGCGGGACGGTCTCGGAAGGCGCCACCAGGTGTCCAAAGCGCACGGCGTACTGAATCTCCAGCACTTGCTCCCGCTCATTTACCAGCAGGATGCTGAACATCTGGTAGTCGATGATGCGCCGCAGGAGCTCTCCGACGCGCTCCAGCAGGGGATCGAGATCGAGGATCGAAGTGACTTCCCGCGAGATTTCATTTAGCACCGCGAGGGTTTGCGCCTGCCGGGCCACGCGGGTGTAAAGGCGGGCATTCTCGATTGCCTGGGCCACGCGCGAGGCGGTCAATTCCAACAAACGGCGGTGTTCCGGTTGAAAGTAGCCAACCTGCTCCGATTGGAGGTCGATGACCCCGATCACACGATTCTTGACGATCAGGGGCACCGCCAATTCGGAGCGAACGTCGGGATTGGCGCTGATGTAGTTGTCGTCCTGGGTCACATCCTGCAGCAGAATGGATTCGCGGTGTTCGGCGGCCCGGCCGACGACGCCTTTGCCCACGCGGATCCGCAAGCGCTCGGCCTCTGGGGTATGTCCGATTTGAAACCGCATGCGCAGGTCGTTGGTCCGCTCGTTGAGCAGCAGGATGGCGAAGATCCTGTAGTCAATGACCGCGCGCACCAGGTCCGCGGTACGGTGCAGCAGGGTTTGGAGATCCAGGGTGGTGTTGAGGGCGTTCGCCAGCCGGATGAGGAACTCCGTTTGCAGCGGATCCACTTTGATTGAGCTGGGCAGGGGGAGAGCCTCTGAGCTGGGGCGGTAATCGCCTTCAAACGATTGCGTAGCAAGAGTTTGCGCCGGTTTTTTACCGGCCTCGGCATCGTCCTGGTCGCGTGGAGGAGTCATACAAATATCGAGTCATCATAGAGCATTTGGTCGCGAAACTGGTTTACGGTGAACGGCGCCGGTGAGTCCCGTAGGGACGGATGAACTTAGCCCAGGCAGTCCTGGGTATGACGAGGAACATGATTAAAGTCCCGAAGGGACGGCTGAAGCTTGTCCAGGGTTGCACAGCGGCATATTTCAGCCGTCCCTGCGGGACTTTTCGTCCTTCGAATTTCTACCCAGGACTGCGTCCTGGGCTAAGTTCAGCCGTCCCTGCGGGACGCAGGATGGATTTACGCTTCGTCCTGGTACTGGCGGAGAATCGCGACGCTGGCGCTGGCCCCAATCCGGGTGGCCCCTGCCTCCAGCATGGCGCGCGCATCACTGAAAGTACGGATCCCTCCGGAAGCTTTGACTCCGCACCGATTTCCGGCCACCCCGCGCAAAATGGCCACATCGGCCGGAGTAGCGCCCCCGGTAGAAAACCCCGTGCTGGTCTTAAGAAAGTCGGCCCCGGCGGCCAGGCCAAGCTCGGAGGCGAGCAGCTTCTCTTCCACGCTGAGCAGCGAAGTCTCCAGAATCACCTTCACTACCGCACCCGCGTCGTGGGCTACCTGCACCACCCCGCGAATATCCTGTTCCACCAGCGCCCTCATCCCGGACTTGAGCAGGCCAAGATTCATGACCATGTCCACATCGTGCGCGCCGAGCTTAATCAGGGACAGAGCCTCTTCCCGCTTGGTGGTCGTCAGACTGGCGCCCAGCGGGAATCCAACCACCACGCCGACCGGAACGCCGCTGCCCACCATGACGGAATGGGCCAGCGACACCCAGACGGGGTTCACCATGGCGCAGGCAAAGCGATGGGTCGCCGCCTCCTCACACAGCTTTACCACTTGATCGTGCGTCGCTTCCGGCTTCAACAAAGTGTGATCGAAAACCGCGGCCAGGGCAGAGGCGTTCGCCAGCGCGGCCGAAGCAAATCCAGCGACGTCGAAATATCCGGAGTCGGGCTCGATCTCCGGTTGCAGCAGCTTGGTGGTCATGAAACAGGCTCCCTTTGCATGGTGAGGCTCCGGTGGGACTCTATGCTCTTATCGTGGCAAAGATCAATGTGAATTTGGTGCCTCATCCGGATTAAATATCCGGATGTCGGGAAGGTTACGAAAGCGTTCCTGGTAATCCATCCCATATCCGACCACAAAATGGTTGGGTATGGTAAAGGCGACGTAATCGGCGTCAATCTTCTCCAGCCGCCGGGCCGGTTTGTCCAGGCAAGTGGCAATCCTGAGGGTCTTGGGTTTGTGTTGCAGCAACAGTTTGCGCAGGAAAACGAGGGTCAGACCGGTATCCAGGATGTCCTCGACCAGGATCACGTTTCGACCCCCGATCGGGGTATCCAGGTCCTTGATCAATCTTACCGCACCGCTGGTCTTGACCCCCTTGTAGCTGGAGATGGCTACGAAGTCGAACGTGGTTTCGACGGAGATACTTCGCGCCAGGTCGGCGAGAAAAACCGCGGCGCCCTTCAATACCCCTACCAGCAGGATGGCTTCTCCCGCAAAATCGCGGCTGATCTGCGCGCCGATTTCCGCCACCCGGACGGCAATCTCCTCGCGACGAAACAACATGTCGTGCTCGTGCTCTCTCATGGGCTCTGTCATTCTTCCACGGATTCCTGTCAAGAGAAAGCACCCGGCTATACTGTAAGAACAGACGCCGGCATGTACCCCTTCATTCACATCGGACACTTTTCCATTGGCACTTTTGGCCTCTGCCTGTGGTTGGCGTCGGTATGTGCCTGCTGGACGCTTTATAAGAATTTTCAACGCCACGGGATCGACGCGGATGCGGTCGGGGTGGCGGCGTATACCACGGTCGGCGGCGTGGTCGGAGCCAAACTGTGGCATGTACTGGAAGATCCCACGTTGCTCATGCATCAGCCGCTCCAGGTTCTTTTTGACCGTGCTGGATTCGCCTGGTTTGGCGGGTTGCTGGTGGGGATAGCGGTGCTGGTGTGGCAAGGACGCCAGGCGAAAATTGGCGGCTTGGCGATGCTCGACCTGGCGGCCCCGGCGGTCGCGGTCGGCTACGGCGTGGGGCGGTTGGGATGTCTGATCTCGGGGGATGGCGACTACGGCATTCCCACCAGCCTGCCCTGGGGCATGAGCTTTCCTAATGGGCTGGTGCCGACCGCCCAGAGGGTTCATCCGACGCCCATCTACGAGTTATTGGTCGCTTTGCTGATTGCTGCCTGGTTGTGGCGGCGGGGAACGAAATCCGGTACGTTTTCCGCCGGCCGGCTCACGGGCGAATACCTGGTGCTGAGTGGTGCGGCGCGCTTCCTGGTCGAGTTCATCCGCATCAATCCCCGCATCTATTGGGGAATGAGCAATGCACAGGTCGCCAGCCTGGGCTCGATCGTGGCCGGTATTTTGCTTATGCTCTGGGCCCGGCGCCACAGCGCAGCGAGGGCAGCCGAGGTGATGCCGATCGAAGCTACATCCCGGCGCTAGGAGGCTGGGGAAAAATGTGAGGGCTTCCGCGGCCTGCTAGACATTTTCCCCGTAAGCCCCAACCATCGCCCGCATAGAAGAAGAGGTGAACCATGGCCCAATCCGATCAACTCCGCGTTCCCGAACCAGCCCGAACTGACGCCAAATCCTTTGAACTCCTGCGCGTTTGGATCGCGCACCAGGATCAGCACATCAGTATGCGTGTTGGCGTGTGGAAGGAACCCGAAGCCTGGGGCATGATGCTGGCGGACCTCGCCCGCCACATCGCCGCCGCCTTCGAGCAGGCCGAGAAGCGCGACCCCATGGAGATGCTGGCCCGCATCAAAGCTGGTTTTGAAACCGAGATTGAATCTCCTACGGAGGAGGTCCACGGCGAGGTCGCCGGTTGAGACATTGAACGATCAGATCACCATTCGTGGCGCACGAACCCACAACCTGAAGAATATCGACTGCGATCTGACCCACGGTCTGCTTACGGTGGTCTCCGGCGTTTCAGGCTCGGGCAAATCCTCGCTCGCTTTCGACACTATTTACGCGGAAGGGCAGCGCCGCTACGTTGAATCTCTCTCCGCGTATGCACGGCAGTTTTTGGAGCGCATCGAGAAGCCTGACGTGGACCTGATCGACGGCCTGGCGCCGGCCATTGCCATCAAACAGAAGAACACCACCCGCAATCCGCGGTCGACGGTGGCCACGGCGACCGAGATTTACGACTATCTGCGGCTGCTCTTCGCCCGCTGCGGCACCGCACACTGCATCGTTTGCGGTGGAGTTGTCAGGCGCGACACGGTGGATGAAATTGCCGCATCCATCCTCGCGCTGGGCGAGGACACCCGTCTCTATGCACTGTTTCCCGTAAAGCCCGCGGTAGTGCCTGATGCGGAGCCCAAAAAACGAAAGAAGGCGAAGGCCCCTGCCAACCCCGCGCTTCCTAGCGATGGATTGAAAGAGCGGCTCAATGAACTGCGCACGCGCGGATTCAACCGCCTCTACCAGAATGGAAAAATCGTGGAGTTCTCCACTCCCGAGTCTCTCCTCGACCTGGACTTCGGCCAGGCGCTCTATGCGCTGGTCGATCGCCTGGTGGTCTCCTTAGAGAACCGGGCCCGTATCGTCGATGCCGCAGAGATTGGCTTCCGCGAGTCGGGAGAGATTGTTTACGAAACTGTCCCGCGCGATGAAGAAACAGAGCCTCGGAGGTTGCGTTTTTCTCAGGCATTTGAGTGCAAGCTCTGCCATCGCATCTATCGCGAACCAGAACCCCGGCTATTTTCGTTCAACAATCCGTACGGTGCCTGCGAGCGTTGCCAGGGGTTCGGTAACACCATCGATTTCGATATCAACCTGATCATTCCCGACAAGAACAAGACGCTGAACGAGGGAGCGATCGATCCCTGGACACGCCCCAAGTACCGCCCCTACCAATCAGAGCTCAGGAAAGCCGCGATGCAGCATAGTATTCCGCTGGACACACCGTGGAGAGAGTTGACGCCTGCGCAGCAGGCCTTGGTGCTGGATGGACATGAATCTTTCCTCGGGGTCCACGGCTTCTTCGCTCTTTTGGAGCGCAAGAAGTACAAGCTGCATGTGCGCGTGATGCTGAGCAAGTACCGGGGGTACGCCGAGTGTCCGGATTGCAAAGGAACCCGTTTGCGGGCCGAAGCCCGCGCGGTGCGCATCAACGGGCTCAACATCTGCGAGGTTTCCGCACTCACCATCCGCGAGGCGCACCGCCTGTTTGAGAATCTTCGCTTGACCCCGCAGCAGCAGGAGATCGCCGGCGGCATCCTGGTAGAAATACAACAGCGGTTACATTTTCTCGATGCGGTCGGGTTGGAGTACATCACCCTCGACCGGCTTGCTTCTACTCTTTCCGGAGGCGAAGCACAGCGCATCCAGCTGGCGACTTCGCTCGGGTCCCGCCTGGTGGGAGCGCTCTACGTGCTGGACGAACCATCCATCGGATTGCACAGCCGGGATACGGCCAAGCTGATTCGTATCCTCGAAGAACTGCGCGATCTGGGCAATACGATCCTGGTTGTCGAGCACGACCCGGACGTGATTCGCGCGGCCGATTGGCTGGTCGATCTTGGCCCCGGCGCCGGGGAATTGGGTGGCCGCATTCTGGCTTCGGGCACGGTGGACGAGGTGGAGAGAAATCCCGACTCGTTGACCGGCCGCTATTTGAGCGGGCAGCTCACGATTCCCATTCCTACCCGGCGGCGGGAGCCGATGCGGGAGAAGCTGGTATTGCGGGGTGCGCGGATTCACAACCTGAACGGGCTCGATGTCGAGATTCCCATGGGCATGCTGGTCTGCATCACCGGTGTTTCGGGTTCCGGCAAGTCCACCCTGGTGCACGACGTGCTTTACCCTGCGGTGTCGCACGCCCTGGGCAAGAATGAGGGTGGCGATCCCTCGCATCTTTACCGTGAACTCAAGGGAGCAGAGCGGCTGAACGATATCGTTCTCGTCGACCAGGCGCCCATCGGGCGGACACCGCGTTCTAACCCGGTTACCTACATCAAGGCCTTCGACTCGATCCGGGAGCTCTTCGCGGCCCAGCCCGAGGCCCAGCGCAGAGGATACGCGGCAGGCCACTTTTCTTTCAACGTGCCTGGCGGCCGGTGCGACGTATGCGAGGGCGACGGTACCGTTACCGTGGAGATGCAATTCCTTGCCGACGTGGAGCTGCCGTGCGAGGAATGCAATGGAACCCGCTACAAAGCGAGCGTTCTGGAGATCAAGTACCGGGGGAAGAACATCCACGAGGTGCTTAGCCTGACGGTGAAGGAGGCTCTCCGCTTCTTCACCGGTCAGACCCGCATTCTGGACAAGCTGGCGGTCCTGGACGAGGTGGGATTGGGATACGTTCGCCTGGGCCAGTCGGCGACCACGCTCTCGGGCGGGGAAGCGCAAAGGGTCAAACTGGCGGCGCACCTTTCTCAGGGCCGCAGCGCCATGGGACGAGCCGCCAACAACGGGGCGGCCAAGGCGGGTAGCCGGGTGCTCTACATCCTGGATGAGCCGACCACCGGATTGCATTTTGACGATGTGAGTAAGCTCCTGACCGCATTCAAGCGGCTGATCGACGCCGGCGGTTCGTTGATAGTAATCGAGCACAACCTGGACGTAATCAAGTCTGCGGACTGGGTGATCGATCTGGGCCCGGAGGCGGGTGCAGGGGGCGGCCAGGTGATAGCGGCGGGCACACCGGAGCAGGTGGCGCAGACCCCCGGCTCGCACACGGGACATTGGCTTGCGCTTGCCCTGGCGGCGCAAGAGGCGCGGGCTGCACAATGAGGCCGCTATCCTACCTTCTGGCCGCGGCGTTATTGCCGATGCTGGCACAGGCCCAGAACCAACTCCCGCCCGGAACCCAGGCGCCGGACAGCGTAAGTCAACCGGCGCACCCGCCCCAGAGGGACGAGGCAGAAAACAAGATCGATCAGAAGGATTTTGAGGGCGCCCGGCCCCTGCTGATGAAGTACCTCAGCCAAAACCCGGGCGACGCCCGCGCGCTGTTTGATCTCGGCTATGTCGAGGATGCCGGCAACCACCAGGATGCGGCCGCCACCGACTATCGCCAAGCCATAGCCGCCAACCCAAAGCAGTTCGAAGCACGCCTGGCGCTGGGGCTCCTGCTGGCTCACCAGGGCAAGTACGACGAAGCCCGGGAACAGATTCAACAGGCAACCTTGCTGACGCCGGAGCCACCCAGCCCCATTGCGCAGGCGGAGGCCTTCCGGACCCTGGCCAAGCTGGATCGCACCGCCGATCCTTCGGCTGCGCGCGATGCCTTGGTGGCCGCGCTAAAACTCAGCCCCGAGGCCCCAGCCGACTTGCTCCTGACCGCTCAGATTGCCGAAGCCAATGGCGACACGGAACTGGCGCAGGCGGCGTACCAGCGGCTGCTCTCAGGCCATCCGGCGCCCTCAGCCAGCGACGCGGCCGCCGCTACGGGCGGGTTGGCTCAGCTGATGATTAAAGAGAAGAAATACTCCGACGCCGAGCCGCTGCTCAAAAGCGCCTTGGAGCGGGACCCCCGTGATCCGGTGCTGAATGCCCAGTTGGCCACGACCCTGCTTGCCCAGGGGAAAAATGACGAGGCGTTGCCGATGCTCGAAACCCTGAGGCAGTTAGAGCCGAATAATGGCGCCGTCGACCACATGCTGGCCGACGCTTATTCCCAATCCGGCCATCCTGACAAGGCAGACCCGATTTACGCCAAGCTGGTCGCTAGTAACCCGGGGGACGAGGAAATCCTTGTCGCGCAGGGGGAGAACCTGGTCCGGGAGCGGCTCTATACCCAGGCCCAGGACGTGTTTGAGCGATCGGTCAAGCTTAAGCCAGACGACGGAGACGCATGGAGCGGACTTGCCTTCACCGCATCCGAGAACAAGCAGTATCAAGTCACACTGAACGCTCTTTTGATGCGATCAAAATATCTTTCGGAGACTCCAGCTACTTACTTCCTTTGGGCAACCTCATACGATAGCCTGCATCTGTCGAAACAAGCGCAGGATTACTACCGCAAGTTCCTCACTGCTGCCGACGGAAAATTGCCCGACCAGGAATGGCAAGCCAAGCATCGACTCGTTGCTCTTGGTGGAAGTCATTAACGTAAGACGTTCCGTAAGCCCTCCGAGAGGTGCCCTATGCGGTTCGTGGCCCCGACCATCGCCGTCACTGCTCTATTCTTCAGCCTGACCTGTGCCCGCGCCTTCGCCGTCGACGACCGCATCGTCGATGCCCAGGCTATGGCGGCGCTCATGGCGAAGGCTGATCAGGCCCAGCCCAGGGAACAATGCTTTCTCTATGCCGAACTGGTTCACGACATGACTGAATTGGCGGGGCAGCAATTCAAATCCGGTGACGAAGATCATGCATCGGCCACGCTGCATTTGGTGCAGAAGTATGCGGAGAAGATCCACATGGGCGTCGCCGCAGATGGCAAGAAGATGAAGAACGCGGAAGAGTTGATGCGGCACACTTCGTTTCGTCTGGCCGGCATCCTCAATGCCGCTTCTTATGACGATCGGCAGGTCTTGCAGGCTACCTTGAAACAGCTGGAGCAGGTGCAGACCGAACTGATGATGCAGGTCTTCAAGAAATAAGTCTTGAAGCGATCGGTACCCATCACGGCCGTTTTAATGGTGCTGGCCATGGTGCCGGCATTTGCCCAGTCCAGGAAAGATCCCTTAACCGAGCAGCAAGCCGAAGCGGTCCGCGAGGCTGGAGACCAGCCCTTGGACAGGGTGAAGCTATTCGAGGGCTACGTCGACGACCGCGCCAAGGAGATCCATACTGTCAACGCGGATCCCATCGCGCAGAACAAGACCGCGCGCATCCACAACCTTCTGGACGAGTTCACGCGCCTCTCCGACGATCTTCAGGACAACATGGACCAGTACGACGAGCAGCACGCCGATTTGCGCAAGGTGCTGAAAGAAATCATTACCAAGACCGACGAATGGGCCAAAATCCTCGCCGAGCCCAAACCGAGCAACCAATACGATTTTGTGCGCAAGACGGCCATCGACTCCAACCAGAGTGCGCATGAGACGGCCGTAAAGATGTTGGCTGACGAAGAAAAATACATCGCCGAAAAGAAGAAAGAAGAAAAGGAACGAGAGAAGGAAGAACAAAAAAGGTAACGGTTTAAAGCAGTTTCTCAATTACGTGGCCTGATTAAAGATCGCGAGGAGTGGTTTTTCCTTGGCAGAAAACCACGAAAAGGCCTATCGCTTCGGTCTGAACGCATTTCGAAACTGCTCGAGGGCGCCAAGTGCTGCTAGGCTTGAAGGCGGTGATTTCCGAATTGCACTTGATGTTTGCGGAAGAGTACCGGGCCCTTCGGCCGCGCGCTCCGATGCCTATTCTTGACGTTCGTTTCCGTCGTTTTACCAGCCTGAACACCACCATCCGCTTACGCGAAGGGCGGATGCATGTGCATTTGTCCGATTTGCTGGAGGGTGCGCCGGAAAGTGTTCTGCGCGCCATCGCGCACATTTTGCTCGCGAAGCTATACCGTAAGCCGCTGAACTCCGTACAGACCAATCGTTATCGCAGGTTTGCCTCGAGCGAAGCAGTGATCCGGCAAACGGAGTTGATCCGTCAGTCGCGCGGCCGCAAGAAGATGCTCGGGCCCCAGGGCCAGCACTACAACCTGGACGAGATTTTCGAGAGCCTGAACTGCCGCTTTTTCCACGGGTTGATGGGCCGGCCGCTGCTGACCTGGAGTGGGCACGTCGCCAAACGCAGCCTGGGTCACTACGATCCGGCGCACAACACGATTGTGGTAAGTAGAGTTTTCGACCGCAAGAATACGCCGCGCTACGCCGTGGAGTATTTGCTCTACCACGAGATGCTGCATTTGAAGCATCCGGTAAAGGTGCGTGGCGGGCGGCGCTGCGTGCACCCGCGCGAGTTTCAGCTAGAAGAGCGCCTCTTCCCGGAATGGGATAAAGCCAAGGAATATCTAAAGACGCTGTGACCTAAGCCTTCCCGGTAAGGAAGGGCGCACTGCAGATCCCTGGGCTTTTTGTCATCCCGAGCCGATGACCTCGCCTGCGGCGAGGTCATGAAACCAATGAACAAAACGCGGCCCAAATCTGCTGTTGATTCTATGTGGTTTAACATTTTGTACATAGGTAGCGTAGCCGAGGGACCTGCAGTGCGCCCGTCCCGGTCCCGCAAGCCTTGGGTTACCGCTTATCCGTGATGGTTACGAATTGCCGGCTCACTCACCATCGCCTCTTCTTTGCCCATAAACAAGGCATCAAAGAAAAGCAAAATCCCGCCCACCACAATCGCCGAATCGGCAACATTAAAATCCGGCCAGTGATAGTGGATGATGTGTACCTCTAAAAAGTCGATCACAAACCCAAACCGCATGCGGTCCCAGGCATTCCCCAGTGCGCCCCCGAGAATCAGCGCCAGCGCCACCGTGGTAGCCGAAACCCGGCGGCCCAGCTTCAGCAAAGCCACCAGAACCGCCACCGCCGCCACCAGGGAAAACACCAGCAACATCCAGCGCACGCGATCCGGAGAACTCGAATCGTTAAACAAGCTGAAAGCCGCACCCGGATTTTCGACATGACTGATGGCAAACACGTGGGGAATCACCACCACGTGATCGCCGAGCTCAATGCGCGTCGCCGCTAACCATTTCGTTACCCGATCGGCAACCACCACGATCAGCGAAAGTAACAAAAGCCAACCTCTGGAACCTCTAATATTCATCAACTTTCTTCCGGAGGCTCACCCATCTGATCGAGCGCCGCCGAACACCGCTCACAAACCGTTGGCCACCGCCAATCCTCACCCACGTGCACGGAGTAGTTCCAGCAGCGCTCGCATTTCTTGCCCTCAGCCGGCAGCGTAGTCGCGACCAGCTCGGTCCCCGTTCCAGGGACTACTTCCACCTGGGAAACATTCAACAGTTCCTTTAAGCTCCCCTGGTAACGTGCAAGCAGGTCACGCATTGACTCCGGCGCCTCTAACACCAGCCGGGCATCGAGCGCTTTCCCAATCAGTTTTTCCTTGCGCGCTTCCTCCAGGCTCTTGAGAGCCTCGCCGCGCATCGCAAGCAAACTCTTCCAGTCGCTCATGAACTCCACATCGATGGTAGCCGCGAGACTCTCTGGCTTGGGGAAGAGCTCCAGATGCACGCTGGGCAGCCGGTTGCCGATCGGGGGCATGTAGCGCCAGATTTCGTCCGCGGTAAAACTTAGCAGCGGCGCGACCAGGCGTACAAGTGCCTCGGCGATCATCCACAGCACAGTCTGCGCAGACCGCCGCGCGGGATTGTCGGGCGCGGAGGTATAAATCCTGTCCTTGACCGCATCGATATACAACTGGCTCAGCTCGGCGACGGCAAATTCATTCAGCGCGTGATAAATGCGATGGAACTCAAAGTCCTCATACCATCCCAGGATCTTTTCCGTGAGCTCGCGCGTCCGCGTAAGCATGTACTGATCGAGCGAAAGCATCCGCTCCCAGGCGACCGCATGTTTCTCCGGCTCAAAGCCGTTGAGATTGCTCAGGAGGAACCGAAACGTGTTGCGCAACTTACGGTAAGTCTCGGAGACCCGCTGCATCAGGTTTTCGCTGCCCGCTACATCCTCACGGAAGTCGACCGAGGCCACCCAGAGACGAACAATCTCCGCCCCCAGCCGCTGCGAGATGTCGACCGGATCCACGCCATTGCCCAGGCTCTTGGACATCGCGCGTCCCTGTTCATCCAGGGTCCAGCCGCAGGTCGCCGCCATGCGATAAGGCGCGGCGCCCCGAGCACCCACAGCGCAGAGCAGGGAAGACTGGAACCAGCCGCGATGCTGATCTCCGCCTTCGATATAGAGGTCCGCGGGCCAGGGAAGATCTTTCTCTCTGCCCAGAACAGCCGCCTGGCTGGCGCCGCTCTCGAACCACACATCGAGAATGTCCATCTCCTTCTTGAACTCGGCCGTGCCGCAGGAGCTGCAGGTAGTACCCGGAGGAAGGATTTCCGCCGCGTCGCGTACATACCAGGCGTCAGCCCCCTCTTTCGCAAAGAGATCGACGATGCGTTGATTGACCGCCGGATCATTCAGCGGCCGGCCGCATTGGACACAAAGAAGTACCGCGATCGGAACACCCCAGATCCGTTGGCGCGAGATGCACCAGTCCGGACGGCCAGAGACCATGTTGGTGATCCGCTCCTTGCCCCAGCCCGGATCCCATTTCACTCGATCGATCTCTTCCAAGGCTCGCCGGCGGAATGTGGTGACGGACCCGTCCGCATGAGGCATGGGCGTTTCCATGTTGATAAACCACTGCTCGGTTGCCCGAAAGATCACGGGACGATGGCAGCGCCAGCAATGAGGGTAGGAATGATGAATCTCCTGCCGTCCCATCAAAGCGCCACGTTCCTCGAGCAGAGCGATGATCGGGGCATTGGCCTTGAAAACGAACATCCCATCATATGCAGGCAGCCCGTTGCGTATGTGCCCGCCATCGTCCACGTCGCAAAGTTGGCTCAATCCATACCGTGCGCCGGTGGCAAAGTCATCCACGCCATGCGCGGGCGCGGTATGGACAGCCCCGGTTCCCTGGTCGGTAGTGACATAAGTGGCGGTCACGCCCAGAACGCTTCGATCCAGAAACGGGTGAGCAAAGGTAACCCGCTCCATACGCGCACCGGGAAAGCGTGCGATCTCGTGCGCCCGCTCCAGCCCGCAGGCGGCCTTGGTGGCGCCGGCAAGGGCCTCGGCCACGATGTACACTTGCCCATCCTGTTCCAGGGCTACGTATTCGAAATCAGGGTGGAAGGCCACCGCCAGGGAAGCGGGTAGGGTCCAGGGCGTGGTGGTCCAGATGATGGTCGAGACTTGTTTTCCGGCCAACCGGGCATCCATCGCTTCCGGGGGACTGGTGAGCCGGTAGCGTACGTACACGCTGGGGCTGGTGTGCATATCGTACTCGACCTCGGCCTCGGCGAGCGCCGTGCGGTCATGCATGCACCACAAAACAGGCTTGAGTCCCTTGTAGACGAATCCCCTTTCGAGGAACTGAAAAAACGTCTCGATGATCTTCGACTCATACTCCGGGGTCATGGTGGAGTAGGGAAGTTCCCACCGCCCGAAAATGCCCAGGCGCTGAAACTGCGTCCGCTGCAGGTCAAGATACTTCTGGGCGTACTCGCGGCAGGCGCGGCGGACTGCGATCGCCGGCATCTCCAGCTTCTTGCGCCCTAGCTGTTCGTCGACCTTGATCTCAATAGGCAGGCCGTGGCAATCCCACCCCGGCACGTAGGGGGCGTTAAAGCCTGCCATGGTCTTTGATTTGACCACGAAATCCTTAAGGCACTTGTTGAGCGCGTGGCCCAGATGAATGGGCCCGTTGGCGTAGGGCGGGCCATCGTGCAGCACGTAACTCGGAGCATCCTGCCGGATGGCGCGGATTTGTTCGTAGATCCCGTCCTGCCCCCAGGTAGCCAGCCGTTTCGGCTCGCTTTGGGGCAGATTCGCCTTCATAGGGAAGTCGGAGTGGGGTAGATTCAGTGTCGCCTTGAGTTCGGGCGGGGGTGGCATTGTCTCTCCAGTTGAAAACGACCAAAACTCTATTGTATCTTTGCCGCAAAAGTTGACACGCTGCTTACCTCCAGGCCAAAAAAGGTGTCTAATACTTTTTAATGGATCCTCAACCGATCCAGGCTACGTATTCTTGGAGAGCGACAAACCAGACGCGAGTCGTTCATAATGGGGAGATAGGCGGAGAGAGGCTTACCAGCCCTCTTTTCTCACAAGTTCTATGGCCAATCAGGTTTTGTTACCTCCGGAGTTGGATCAACGCGAGCCGTTAGAGCCTAAGCTGCTCGCCGAAATCATTGATGAGCCGGCGTGGAAGACGATGGCCGGCAATATTTATGACCTCCTGTATCCCAGGAAACTCCCCCCGCTCGTACTAACGTCAACCCCCATCCCAGTCAAAGACCCGATGAAGGAGGACCGCGGTAAGGCCTCCTCCATTATTTCCATCAGTACGCACGTGATCATTATCGCGTTGATCCTGTGGGCCTTCCTCGCGGTCAAGAAGGTGGTCACCAATAAAAACCAGCTGCTCACCAACATCGATGTGCCGCAATTCATGCCTATTGCCCCCAAGGGGCCGCAGATGGGTGGCGGGGGTGGAGGTGGCGCCCACGATATTTTGCAGACGCCCAAAGGCAAGCTGCCGAAGTTCGAAGACAAGCAGATTGTTCCGCCGATGGTGCTCAAGAACGACAAGCCCAAGCTGGCCGTGGATCCTTCGATCGTGATGCCTAAGGACATTCAGTTGCCCACTAACAACCTGCCCAACCTGGGAGACCCGCGCACCAGCGTAGTGGGTCCGGCCTCAAACGGCAGTGGCAGCGGCTCCGGCCTGGGCACGGGCTCTGGTGGCGGCATCGGGTCAGGCAAAGGAGGCGGATACGGTCCCGGTGAGGGCGGCGGTTACGGTGGAGGCCTCTACCATGTGGGTGGCGGCGTTTCCGCTCCGCAACTGGTGTTTGCCCCGGATCCTGAGTTCTCGGACGAAGCCCGCCGGGCAAAGTACCAGGGCGTCTGCGTAGTTTCCTTGATCGTGGACGCACAAGGGAACCCGCAGCGGGTTCAGGCTGTGCGCCACCTGGGCATGGGTCTGGACGAGAAGGCCGTAGAAGCGGTGAGGCAGTACAAATTCAAGCCCGCGACGCTGCAGGGAAAACCAGTGCCCGTGGAAGTGAACATCGAAGTGAACTTCCGCATCTACTAGCAAAAATCGCACATGAAAAAATCGAGGGGGTGAGTCCCGAAGGGACGGCTGAACTTAGCCCAGGACGACAGTCCTGGGTTTGGCAAGGGCTATTGAAAAGTCCCGCAGGGACGACTGAAAAGAGTTGTCGGGCAACTTCCAGTCGTCCCTACGGGACTTTTCGTCACTCGAATCGCTACCCAGGACTGCGTCCTGGCTAAGCTCAGCCGTCCCTTCGGGACTCAACGAGAGTTTTCCGCAGCCTGTAAAGGCCGTACCCTTCAAAAGAGTGAAGCCGGAATCTCCTGGTTACTCGTCAGCATCGCCTTCCACGGATCCTTCCGTAGCCGTTCCTTCCACTCATCAAACCGGGCAATCAGATACTTCGGCGCCCTCAAACCCTTGAGTTCAGTCCACTCCAGCGGCAGCGCCGCAGCCATGCCCAGCCGGGCCCGGCTGGAGTAAGGAGCTACCGCCGTCGCCTCGCGTTCGTTCCGTAAGTAGTCCACAAAGATCTTGTTTGTCCGCGCCGCCTTGGTCATTTTGCTGATGTAAAGCTTGGGGTTGTCTTTCTCCATCTGCAATGTGAATTCGTGAGTCAGAGCCTTCACCTGCTCCCACTCGAGCGTGGGCTTGATGGGCGCCACCACGTGCAGGCCCTTACCGCCGGTGGTCTTTACAAAGCTCTCCAGACCCAGTTGCATCAACCGGTCCCGCACCTCCTGTGCGCTGTCACAAAGGGTTGGCCACGACACAGCCTCGTCCGGATCGAGATCGAAGATGATGCGGTCGGGATGCTCCAGATCGGCGTTGGTCGACTGCCACGGATGTATCTCGAGCACGTTCATCTGGGCCAAACCGGCCAACGATTGTTCCCCTTCCACGGTGACGTAGGTCTCTGTGCGCTTGCCCTTTCGGTCGGGAATCTCCACGCCATCGATGCCCGGCGGCATACCCGGTCCCAGGTGTTTCTGATAAAAGCATTTCTGGCCGGCGCCGTTGGGGCAGCGGACCAGGGAAAGGGGTCTGCCGGTGACGTGGGGCAGCATGAGCGGCGCGACCGCCAAATAGTAGTCAACCAATGCCTGCTTGGTAACCCCCGTCTGCGGATCGAAAACCTTCTCCGGATGAGTAACCTTGAAACCAAGCCGCGTGGGAGCAGAAGCCTTCTCCGGTGCGGCTGTCTTGGGGCGCGGCACAGTCTTTTGCGCAAGTTTTGGATCCGGCATCTCGCGGCCCACCTCCGTCGCCTTCTTGTCTTCCCGCAGACCTTTGAAGCTGGCTTGCCGCACCAGCGCATCGGCAGTCCAGGTGCTGAACTGAACCTCCGCCACCAGCTCAGGCCGCACCCAGATAGCACCGTTGGCGGCTGAGGCCGGCACGTCGACGAAGGGCATTTGGGTTTGCCGCATAGCTTCCAGTTGCTTACGCAACTGGCGCGAGCTGACCTGGCTGAAACCGGTGCCCGTCCGCCCGGCGTAGATCAATTTCTTGTTATCGTAATAGCCCAACAACAGGGCTCCGATGCCATCGGTTCCGTTATTGGGCTTGGTGAAGCCACCCACGACAAACTCCTGCCGGCGAACGCACTTGATCTTGATCCATGACTTACTGCGGCCCGAGGTATACGGGCTGTCGGCGCGTTTGGAAACAATGCCTTCGGCTTCCAACTTGCAGGCCTCGGTAAAGATCGGCTTGCCTTCGGCGGCGATATGCTGGCCGTAGCGGACCGTTTCGTGCTCCACCAGGCTGTCGAGCATCTCGGCCAGTATTTGCTTGCGCCTGGTGAGCGGCTCCTGGCGAAGATTGTGCCCATTCAGGTGCAGCAGATCAAAGACAAAGTAGGTGAGCGGGTGTTTCGCTCCTTCCTCAAAGGCTGCCTGCAGGGCGGCAAAGCTGCTCTGTCCGTTGGCTTCGAGCACCACCACTTCTCCATCCAGGACGGCGCTCTCGACCGACAGCCGCCCGAGTTCGCGTGCGACCGCGGACATACGATGTGTCCAATCCAGCCCGCTCCGCGTGTAAAGGCGAACCTTACCGGCTTTGTCGATGTGCGCCTGGATGCGGTAGCCGTCCAGCTTGAGCTCATGAACCCAGTGTTCGCCCGCCGGAGGCTCGGGTGCTTCGGAGGCTAACTGCGGCTGGATAAACCCCGGCGATGTTTCTTTGTTACCCGGCAGCCCGGACGGGGCGAATGGTTTGGAACGCGCCGGCCCCTTGTTCCCGCTGGAGGTTTCCGGACGGTTCGATTGCCAGACGTGATCCTCCTCCCGGGCAATGGCCTCGATATCCCGTTGGGTGAGGACGCTGTTGGGTTCCTTCTCCGTGATCGGCTCGTCATCCGCGCTTTGTTCGTATTCGTCATGTTCCTTGATCAACAGCCAGTTCGGTTTGGACTCGTTCGCGGCCTTGCCGCCCATGCGCACCAACACCCATTTGCCGTGCAGCTTCTTGCCGTGAAGAATGAATTTGAGATTGCCCTTGGCCAGCCCCTGGTCCGCGTCGCCCACCGGCTCCCACGTGCCTTCATCCCAAAGCATCACCGTACCGCCCCCGTACTGGCCCTTGGGGATGGTCCCTTCGAAGCCCCCGTACTGGATGGGATGATCCTCGACCTGCACCGCCAGGCGCTTATCTCCGGGGACATAACTCGGCCCCTTGGTAACCGCCCAACTCTTGAGAACCCCGTGCAAGCCGAGGCGGAAGTCGTAGTGCAGGCGAGTGGCTGCATGCTTTTGGATAACGAAGGGCAGAGATTCGGTCGTCGCCGTCGATTTGGCCCCGCCACTTGGTTCGGCCGTCTTGCTGAAGTCGCGCATCGAGCGATAACGTTCAAGTTGCTCGTCGACCAATCCAGAAGACGTTGGCGCCGGTTTCTTTGTCTTACCGGCCATCCCAAACCTTTCGTCTCACTGCGCTTTGGAGAGTGTTCGCGTCCCTTTCGTTGCCTGTACAACCGCGTTCTTCAGGTAGTCTGTACTCTCTCGATAGGAACCTTAACAGACCGGGGAACGAGTTGCTCATGACCGCTGACGACCTCACGATTGCAACCCGCAGCGAGCTTACCGGCTTACTGGATTTGCCCTGGATCCGCTCCCAGGAAGGGTCGCGGAACTTGGCCTTTTTGAACCCGTTTGGTAGTCTATCCAGGTACGCATGCGCGCGTAGCTCAGTTGGATAGAGCGTCTGGCTACGAACCAGAAGGTCGGGAGTTCGAATCTCTCCGCGCGCACCATCCCGGTCCACTCCCTCGTAAATGGAAACCCCGACTCTCCCCGCCCGCCGCTTTGCCTGGACACAGCGGATCGCAGCGCTGGCCATCGTGTTTTTTTGGATTTCGTTCTGGAACGACCATCATGCCCTACCCGCAAACGTGGTGGATTTCGAGTGGTGCTTTCTTCTTCCGGATATTCTCTGGATCGTGGGGACATTCTGGCTCGCGAGCCATTGGCTGATGAAGAGCGATCCGCGCGCGGCCATTGCGACTGCGGTAGCCGGCAGTTCCATGGTCTACCTGGGTATGCTCGACGCGATTTGTAACTTCCGCCACGGCCAATATACAGGTTCGTTTTCGCGGGGCGCCCTGAATGCGGTCGTCAACGCCGCCTGCCTGTTGTTTGGGAGCGCAAACATCTGGTACGCAAACGCGCGAAGCAAACGAATTACCTGATTTGGTTGAACACAAAATCGGATAAGACGGTTCGATTCCGCCCGATCCTCTTAGCCCGGTACAGCGCGCTGTCCGCGGCGGAAAGCATTTCCGTATCCGAGATCAGGCCATGTTTCTCCACCGTCGTGACCGCCGCACCGATACTGACCGTGACCGAGACCGTGGACTCATTCGCGGCGATCGGACTGTAATCCACGGCAGCGCGAATCCTCTCCGCGCCGTGTTCAATCTGGTCCCGACTGCAACCGGGGAGTACGATCACGAACTCCTCTCCGCCATAGCGCCCGACGGAGTCGTAACCGCGCACCGCCTTGATAATTCGTTGTGTCACTTCTTTCAGCACGACATCCCCAGTCAAATGTCCATAGGTGTCGTTGATGTTCTTGAAGTGATCGATATCAAGCATCAAAAGACCCGTGGCACTTTTGGAGCGCGCTGCACGTTCCAACTCCCGGCGCAACGTGTCCAGAATCTCACTTCGGTTCCACACCCCCGTGAGCGGGTCGTGGGTTGCCTGAAAATGGAGTTGCAGATGAGCCCGGATCTGATCGTCCTGCAGCGTGAGGATTCGGTTACAGGCTCGCAAACGAGCTTGCAATTCGCTTTTATCGAAGGGTTTGGTGAGATAGTCATCGGCTCCCGCCTCCAGACCCCTCACCAGATCCTGTTTCGCATCTTTAGCGGTCGCGAGAAGTATGTACTGGTAGGGAGTCTGGTTACTCTCTCGAACCTTGCGGCACAACTCCAAGCCATTGATCGCCGGCATCATCCAATCAAGAATCAGCAGTTGAGGCGCGGGCTCCTGTTGAAGAATTTCCCAGGCTCTTGCGCCGTCTTCGGCAATCGTGACCAGGTAGCCCCAGGTCTCCAGCCAGCTCTGCAGTATCCGGCGGAACATCGCGTCGTCTTCCGCAACCAGCACCCGGTTGCAGGAACTACCCGGGCGGAGAAACTCAGTCAGAGTTCCATTCATCCCGCCGGCCGTCGTCATTCGCTTGACCCTGGCGGCCCGGCAACCATTTCCACCCTGGGGTTGGCGCGCATTGTGCTGCGCATCGAGGTCAGCAGTTCGGCGAGCTCGGTTGCAAATGTCGCGTAGAGGGCCGCCGCGAATCGAAGGTCTGAGTTCTTGCCGAACTCCTCCAGTTCACGTGCCTTTTGCGATACTTCGGATATTCCGAGGTATCCCAATTCACCCTTGAGGGTGTGGGCCGCTCCTTCTACGGCCGCTGCATCTCCCGCTTCAATTGCCCGCCCTAAGCTGGTCATGTGTTTGGGAACATCGTCCAGAAATATTTCCATGACCTCGTGAAAGAGCGTTTCGTCGCCGTCCAGTCGTTCCAGGGTCTCGCACATATTCCAGACAATCCTGGGCGCCGTAGGAAGCGTGGCCTCTCCCTGGTTAACTTCCAGATTGACTACAGGCGTGCCTTTGCCGTGCAGTCCCGGGATGCTGGCAATGGCGTCTACGACCTCCTTGCTGCTGATCGGCTTGGCAACATACCCGTCCATCCCAGCTTCGACACAACGCTCGCGGTCACCCTTCATCGCGTGAGCCGTCATGGCAATAATTGGCAGATGAAGTTGCGTCTCTCTTTCGCTCTCGCGGATTTTCCTGGTGGCCGTCAGCCCATCCATCTCCGGCATCTGAATATCCATCAGGACAAGGTCGAAACGATGCAAGGAAAGCAGCAACAGGACTTCCCTGCCATTGCCGGCGACGACCGTTGAGTGCCCCATCTTCTGCAACATGCGCGTGGCAACCGCCTGATTGGTGCGGTTATCTTCGGCCAGAAGGATGTGCAGCCTGCTGGCTTGGGGCACTACCGGTGTTACAGCTAAGGGCGAAGCGAGGGTCTGCGGATGACCCAGCGCCCGCAAAATTGCCGCCAGCAATTCGTGCCTCCTGACCGGCTTACAAAGATAAGAGTGAATTCCCAACTTGCGGCAGTGCTCCGCATCACCGGAATGACCAGCTGACGTCAGCATGACGACGGTCACCGGCGATATTTCCGGCCTGCTCCGAATTTCCTGCACGAGTGCAAACCCATCCATTCCTGGCATGTGCATATCCGTCAGAATCAGCTCATAGGGGCGGGCGGCGCCCCAGGCGGCGCCTAGTTTTAATAGGGCCTCACTTACCCCATCGGCGCAGGTTGTCTGCGCACCCCAGCGTGTCAGCATCCCGTCCAGGATCCGCCGGTTGGTTTTGTTGTCGTCGACAACCAGGATCCTGAGATCAGTCAACGTTTCGAGCGGCACCATAACGTCCGATTCGGCTTTTTCACTGCTTACCTTTAAACGCGCCGTGAAATGGAATTGCGTGCCCCGTCCAACCTCGCTTTCCAGCCAGATTCTTCCTCCCATCATCGCCACCATGCGCTCACAAATGGTCAACCCGAGCCCGGTGCCGCCATACTCGCGCGTGGTCGATGAGTCAGCCTGGGTGAAGGGAGAGAAGATGGACTCCTGCTTCTCGGCAGGGATGCCGATGCCTGTGTCGGCTACCGTAAACCGGATGACTCGACTGTCCTCATCCTCGGCATCCATTTGCGCCGTCAAGGCTATTTCACCGTGAGCCGTAAACTTGATCGCGTTACTCACCAGATTCAGAAGGATCTGGCGCAGTCGACCCGGATCTCCCGCCACCAGTTCCGGCAGGTCGGGTGCAATATCGCAAAGAAGTTCCAAACCCTTTTCATCGGCGGCCGAGGCGAATGTTCTCAATGCATCTTCCGCGCAGCTGCGCAGATTGAAGTCAATCATTTCCAGTTCGATCTTTCCCGCCTCAATCTTGGAGTAGTCAAGAATGTCGTTAATGACCAGGAGCAGAGAATCGGCGGAGAGCTTGACCGTTTCCAGGCAGTCTCGTTGTTCTCCGTTCAGTTCCGTGTCCAGTGCCAGATCGGTCATGCCAATGACCCCATTCAGCGGCGTCCGGATTTCATGGCTCATGTTGGCCAGGAACTCACTCTTGGCCCGGTTAGCAACTTCCGCAGCATCTTTGGCCTGGCGCATTGCATGCTCCGCCCGGATGCGCTCCATCACTTCTCTTTGCAGATCGGCGGTGCGCTGTTCCACTCGCTCTTCCAACTCGTCTTTCGCGTTCTGCAAGGCAAGGTCCCTTTGCTCGACTCTCTCCAACATCTGGTTGAAGGAACTCACGAGGATTCCGCATTCATCATGACTCTGCGCGATGGCCCGCAGCGAGTAGTTCTCCTCTGCCGTAACCCGGCCGGCAATCCTGGCAAGTTGCACGATCGGGTCACTGACGATACGCAGAAGACGCACAGAGATCAGGTAGGTGGCCAGGATGGAAATGAAAAGGACCAGAATCGCAATCTTGGCGTATTCCCGGAATCTGACGCGCATCTCGCGCAAATCCGAAACAATGGCGATAGAGCCGGTCTTGTCGCTCTCGAGATATACGCTTTCAAACCGGGTGATCGCGTCTGGTCCGAAGTAGACGCCATCGGGCTTCGACGATGGCATCGCGAAGTTAGACTTCAGGTCGGCGCGGCGATACTCGGCAAAAATCTGGCCGTGCAGGTCGTACAGGTATGCCCCTAACACATGATCTTCAACGGCTAGGGCCGCCAATATTTCCCGCGCCGTCTTGGGATCGTTGAAGGCCAGAGAGGCTGCCGTGTTGGCCCCCAGAGTGTCAGTCAACATCGCCAGTTCGTCGGCAATGTCGGCATGAAATCTTTGTCGTTCGTAGATAGCGAATCCAACGCAAGCCAAAATCACCGCAAAAACGCTGGAGGTCAGGGTCAATAGAGCAAGTTTTCGCCGAATTGTAAGGTCTCTGAAAATCATGCCCTTACTTCCCATGGCCTTCTCCCACCACCCGCTCGGCCAGGACCAGTAACCGCGACCTGATCTTGAGATCTGCCGATTCGGCCGCATCGAGATTGACTTCGAAACGAACTTTGTTGTCTTCGAGCAGAAAGCCGATCATTCCTCCCGCATCGAGAAAGCCCGCAGTCTCGCCCACCGTCAAAACTGGAGCCTGGTGCAGAGTCGACACCAACGTCGGAATGCGCTTGCTTTGCGCCCGGCCGAAAAACACTATCTGGCATGCCTGCATGCCTTCTGGCTGCCCAAGATGCCGAACGCGAAGGATCCGATCCCCGATTGCTTTGCCCGCCACCGTGCCCTCGAGCAACCCCTGAAATGGGTCTTCTCCCAGAGTGCACAGAACCAGCGAATTGTCCGTTCCTGTCGCCTTCTCCGCAGGCCAGTCCACGAGTTGAGCAAAATGAAAAATAAAAGCAGCCTTGACCCGGTACTCTTCGTCGGCTGTCTGCGCCCCCGTTCTGTTTGCCGCCCCTGCCGGTAACAGAAAAAAAGCAGCGAGTAACACCACCGAGCGAAGGGCCCAAGTAGTCGACAGGGAACCCCCGGACCGTGCGCCCAGGCCACCGCCCGTGTGCTCCGATGACGTTACGCGCATTCAGATGACCGGCTTCATTGCACTCCCGGTTCGGGTTTGCCACGTCCTCCTGGCCCCGACATAGGTACTCAGTGAGTGCTATCGGCATACTTTCGTGGTCGCATGACACTTGTAAATTGGGGAACGAGCGGAGGTGAGTTGGACAGCAGGTGGAAAAGGCAGCCGGTGGAAGACATGTCTCAAACGTCAGTGAGCGTGACGCCTATGACTTCTGTACTCGATTCGTCGTGAAGTGCATCGCTGCCAGGGGCGGACTGCCCGAGAGCCGCCCTACTTCTGCGGCGAGGGCGCCGCGGGCTCCGCTGCCAGCGAGACTTCTTCGACGATGTCGATGCCGGCGCTGCGCAGCAGCTCCATCACCACGCTACGGTTGAG
Organism: Acidobacteriaceae bacterium; assembly: GCA_049693715.1. Lineage (GTDB taxonomy): Bacteria > Acidobacteriota > Terriglobia > Terriglobales > Acidobacteriaceae > PALSA-350. The sequence continues at coordinate 76,909 of JBAVQC010000317.1, forward strand.
CCGGGTGAAGTCGAATTCCACGCGCATCGTTTTCTGTTTTTCGTCGAGCACAATCTTACGAATCCCATAGACCCCGCGAGCCTTGCCCAACGCGATCATGGCAGCTTCTGTCGGGTGCAGTTCGTAGCGATAGAGAACGTCGAGATTGGTCGTCATGACGTCATCATAACAAGATGCGCCCGCACTACAGGTGGGAAAGGTAGTTCACAATTTCCGGCGACGTCCAATCCTGAGGCCCGATGAACTTACGTCGAATCTGGCCGCTGCGATCGATAACATAGGTCTCCGGAGGGCGAGAGGTTCCGTAGAGTGCATTGCTATGCTGCTGTGCGTCGCGAATGGTAAGGAAGGCGACCCGATTGTCAGTAAGAAACTGTCTGTAGGCGCCGTCATCTTCGCCCATGTCCACGCCCAGCACAACAAGCTGCGGCATTTGCTGCTGTAGCCGATTGAGGTAAGGAATCTCCTCGATACACGGTGCGCACCAGGTCGCCCAAAAGTTAAGCACCACGACCTTGCCGCGATATTGACTCAGCTGCACCGTGCGGGCGCCGTCAACGACCGTAAAATCCGGGGCCGTCTTTCCGATCTGCCGCGGGTGGTCTCCCCGGTCACACCCCGCCGCCAGCACAAGCGACAGTAAGAACACCAATCCGCCAATCCACCTGGTCACACTTCCTATAATAATGACAAGCGTCCGCACGTGGGAGCCGTTCGCGTTTCTATAATGCTTTCAAAGGCTGTTTTTGCATCTTCAACTCACCACAAAATCGATGACGATTTTGTGGGAGTTCTGACGAAAAACATCCAAAACAAGTTAGCGCTTATGGGGCGCAGCCCCTCCCAACCCTCACAGCCGGTTTGGCGAGCTTAATACGGAATGGGTACGTAAGACTCACTCCGGAAAGGAAGATAGATGCGCCTCTCGGTCATCGTGCCCGCCCGCAACGAGGCCGATGTCCTGCGGCCATGCCTCGAATCGCTGCTGGCCCAGTCGGAACCCGGTTTTGCCATTGTCGAGGATTGGGAATTGCTGTTGGTGGACGACGGCTCGACCGACGCCACACGCTCCATCGCGCTCGACCTGGCACACGTGACCGTCCTCGATGCTGAGCCCCTCAACCCGGGTTGGACCGGCAAGGCCAACGCCGTCTGGACCGCAGCTGGAAAATCAAAGGGAGAGTGGCTCCTGTTTACGGATGCGGACACCATACACGCCCTCGGCAACCTGCAGAGAGCCATGCACGAAGCGCAACACGCAGGGGTAGCGATGCTTTCCTACTCGCCGCGGCAGGTAGTGACGGGTTTCTGGCAACGCGCGCTCATGCCGCTGATTTTTTCCGAGCTGGCGTTCGTTTATCCCCCAGACAAAGTTTCCGACCCCTCCTCGAGGGTGGCCGCTGCCAACGGGCAGTTCCTGATGGTTCAGCGAGCTGCCTATTTTAAGGTGGGCGGCCACTCCGCGGTGGCTGGGTCCCTGCTCGAAGACGTCGATCTGGCCCTCCTCTTGAAGCGCAGAAAATTTCCCATCCGCTTCCGCTACGCGCCCGACGCTCTGAGCACCCGCATGTACCGCAATTTCGGCGCCATGACGGAGGGTTGGACCAAGAATCTGGCCAGGTTATTCGCCTCTCCCTTGATGATGGCGGGGTTGAGGGCCCTCGATTTCCTGCTGCTTCTTGGCCTGCCCCTGTTGCTCTGGCATTTGTTTGTCGTGCCCGTGGCCCGTTACGCCTTGGCCCTGGTCTGGCTAAGGGTGCTGTGGAGGTTCTATTCCCGGGTAGCGAAATCTAATTTCTCCGCTCTCGATTGCGCCCTGTCGGTATTTGCCGTGCCCCTGTTGTGCCTGCTCCTGGCGCGTAGCTGGTGGCAGCATACGGTGCGCAGCGAAGTGGCATGGAAGGGCCGGGCCTACTCCACAACCAAATCCGGATAAATTTTCAAGTGCCAAATAATGAATAAGATAGCCTCTCAGCCGCATCTTAATTCGAGCCCTTGAATCATATAATCGAGGCTGGGTTGACCGATGATCCTGCTCACGCGAAAAGCCGAATTTTCCTCTTCCCACTACTACTGGTCAGATCAGTTGTCGGCGGAGGAGAACCTGCGTCTTTTCGGCAAGTGCGCGAACCGAAACGGCCACGGTCACAACTACACCCTGGAAGTGACGGTAGAGGGTGAAGTAGACCCCGTTTCCGGCTTTGTCGTCGACCTCAAAGAGCTGAAAGAAGTGATCAATCGCCAGGTGGTGGACGTTTACGACCACCGCCATCTGAATCTCGAAGTTCCGGAATTCAAACAAGTGATTCCGACCACCGAGAACCTGGCTATTGCCATCTGGAAGCGCCTGGAGAATCAAATCGAGGGAGCTAAACTGCATCGCATAAGGATCTATGAGATGCCCGATTTATTCTCCGACTACTACGGGGAAGCATGAGAGCATACCTATCGCGCCGCTATGTCATGAGTGCCTCGCATCGCCTCTACACCGAGGCCTACAGCGAGCAACAGAACCGCGCCGTGTACGGCAAGTGCAGCAATCCCCACGGCCACGGTCATAACTATGTCGTCGAAGTAACGGTTGGCGGCCAAGTGGATCCGGTGACCGGCATGATCTGCAACCTCGCCGACTTGGATCACTGCGTCCAGAGCAACGTGATCGACCGTTTTGACCACACCAATCTAAATTTTGATGAGCGCTTCTCCAGGGTAGTGCCCACCACCGAGAATCTATGTATCGCCATTCACGACCTGCTCGCGGAGCACTTTGTTCACGCTGACCTGGAACGAGTGAGGGTGGAAGAGACGCGGAACAATTTTTTCGAGTACGCAGGAAAGGGAAAGCATGGCACATCCAGCAGTCGTTCGTAAGGCTCCCGCCAGTAGGGGATTGAGCGCATATTCCACTGAGGATCTCTATGCCGAGTTGATCACGCGGTTAGGCGAAGACCCCACAAGGGATGGCCTGGTGAAGACGCCCGAGCGGACCGCCAAGGCGATGAGCTTTCTGACCAAGGGCTACCAGGAGGACGCGGAGGAAATCCTGCGCGGTGCGCTCTTCGCTGTGGATTATGACGAGATGGTGATCGTGCGTGACATCGAGGTCTTTTCCCTCTGCGAGCATCACATGCTGCCCTTCTTCGGCAAGGTGCATGTTGCCTACATCCCCAAGGGAAAGGTGATTGGCCTGAGCAAGATAGCTCGCCTGGTGGAGGTTTTTGCCCGGCGGCTGCAGGTGCAGGAGCGGCTCACCCGGCAGATAGCCGACGCCATTCAGGATGCAATTGACCCCCAGGGTGTCGGCGTCGTCATCGAGGCCCGGCACCTTTGCATGATGATGCGCGGGGTGGAGAAGCAGCACTCTTCGACCGTGACCTCTGCCATGCAGGGAGTCTTCCACCAGCAGAATACCCGCTCGGAATTTCTGTCCCTGGTGCAGTCCCGCCAACAGAATGGCTACTAGGTCTGCGGCTCTATAGTAGAGAGTGTGAATGGGCTCTTGGTGGTCGATAAACCGGGTGGGATGACGTCTCATGATGTCGTCTCCTGCCTGCGCCGCGCAACCGGGGAATCCACGATCGGCCATCTGGGTACCCTGGATCCAATGGCCACCGGGGTGTTACCGGTTTTGCTGGGGAAGTACACCCGCCTGGCCCAGTTCTTCGGCCCGCTGCCCAAGACCTACACCGGAGCAATCCGGTTTGGGTTTGCCACGGATACCTACGATGCTGAGGGTACTCCGGCAACCCCGGCTGTGATGGGTGTTCCTTTGCCGGCCAACCAGGAAATCCAGGCCGCTGCCGCGCACTTTCGCGGGCAGGTGGAGCAGACTCCGCCGCCCTACTCCGCAAAAAAAGTAGATGGCAAACCCGCCTACAAGTCTGCCCGCCGTGGGGAGACCGTAGTGTTGAAGCCGGTGTCGCTCCTGATCGAGGAATTCCGCGTCGGCGAGCTGCACGGCGAGTGTGCCGAGTTTACGATCCGCATTTCATCCGGAGGCTATGTGCGCTCGGTGGCCCATGACTTGGGCAAAGCGCTGAGTTGCGGTGCTCATCTCGCGCGGTTGCGCCGGGTAGCCGCGGGCCCTTTCACCCTTGGCCAGGCACTCTCGCTGGAGGAAATAGCCGCCCAGGCCGCTGCCGGGACCCTGGAGCAAAGTTTGCCTCACCCCCGGACCCTGCTGCCCGAACTGCCTGCCACTACGGCCGACCTGTGGATTGCCGGCCGGCTGCGCAACGGCAATGCGGTGAATCTCCCCGAGTTCTCCACCGCTCCCTTGGCCAAAGTGTTCGCCGGCCAGCGCGACCTGGTGGCGATTGTGCGGCGCGTGGCCGGCACCCTTTTTCAACCCATTGTGGTCCTGGGTTGATGGTTTCATTTCTTGAGTGCGGGCACGATCAGCGGCAGCAGATTTTTGGCCACCTGGGCATTCCCCTGGTCTGTGGCGTGGATGCCGTCGGCCTGCATTCCGCCGGGGACTCCATAAACGTTTTTCAGCAGAAACGGCAGCATCGGCACGTGATACTTAGCCGCCAGCAGTGCATACGTCTGGTTGAATTGCCGGATGTAGTCTGGGCCGTAGTTCGGCGGCAGGGTAATCCCTCCCAGCACCACCTTTGCTCCGGAATCGAGCACGGTAGACACGATGCGGTCGAGATTCTGCCGCGTACTGGCGATGGGCAATCCCCGCAGCCCATCATTGCCGCCAAACGCCACGATCACGACCGCCGGTTTCAGACGCAGCGCGTCCTGCAGCCGGTCGACGCCGTCTTTGGTGGTGTTGCCGCTGATTCCCTGGTTGATGACCTGGTAGTGGTAGCCCATCGTGTTCAGGTCCTTTTCCAGGTAATCGGGATAGCTATCGCCCGTGTCCGCGCCGAAGCCGGCGGTGAGGCTATCACCGAAAGCAACGATCACCGGCCGTCCATCGGGCGCCGCAGCCGTCGTATCGGCCGCCGGGCTCGCAGCCTCCGAAGCCTCCGGCTGAGGACTTGCAGGTTCTGGAGTCTTAGACCGGCAAGCGGTCATCATCAGGCAAGCGAACAAAAGGCCGGCAATGTATCGGAATCTCACAACCCCACTCTAAAACATCCAGCCCGCAGATTCTGTGTCACGGCAAAAGCCGAAGGAAATCCTGCTCTTTCTGGAATCGCCACCTTCCCCTTTGTCATCTCGACCGAAGCGAAGCGGAGCGGAGAGACCTCTGTGTTGATGCCCTTTCGTGGAAATGTTTTGCACGGAGCGAACTCAATGGAGCGGTACGTAGACGTGTCAGCCCCAGCGGTACGTTTTTTTCAGAACCTCCTGTTAGTCACCAACACGGGACATTACGAATGATTGAAGTCCGCGCACTAAAAAAATCAATACGAAATGGCAACCGAACCATCGAGATCCTCAAGCGAATCGACTTGCTGATCCCCGCCGGGCAATTTGTCGCCATCATGGGTGCCTCAGGAAGCGGCAAGAGTACCTTGCTGGGACTCTTAGCCGGCCTCGACTCTCCCACCGAAGGCGAAATCTTGATCGACGGCATCGACATAAGCCGGCTCTCTGAAGACAAGCTGGCAGAAGTGCGCGGCCGAAAACTGGGCTTCGTCTTTCAATCCTTCCAACTCATCCCTACCCTCACAGCCCTGGAGAACGTCCTGCTGCCTCACGAATTGAATGGCGGAGGAAACGGCCGCGCTACGGCGGCTGATCTGCTCCGCAGTGTCGGACTGGCAGATCGCATGCATCATTACCCCATCCAACTTTCCGGCGGCGAACAGCAGAGGGTCGCCTTAGCCCGCGCCTTCGTCTTGCGACCGCCCATCATTTTTGCCGACGAACCCACCGGCAATCTCGATTCCGAAAATGGCGCCCACGTACTCAATCTGTTGCTCGAAAGAAATCGCACCAGCGGCGCGACCTTGGTGTTGGTAACCCACGATGCGCAAGTCTCGTCTCACGCCGATCGCCGCGTTGTTCTGCGCGACGGCATGATCGTCGAAGACACCATGAAAAGGACGGACTGAAATGGCCACCGATCAAAAACCGTCGCTGACCTGGACCTCCGCCGCAAAGATAGCCTGGCGCGAATTGCAAGCTTCGCGAACGAAATTCCTCTTTGTGATCATCTCCGTCGCCATCGGAGTGGCTGCCCTCACGGGTGTACGCGGTTTCAGTGATTCGTTCCAGAAGACGCTGTTGGGCGAGGCGCGAACCATCATGGCGGCCGATCTCTCGGCGCGCATGTTTCGCCAGCCGACCCAGGAAGAAGAACAGCAGCTGAACGTAATGGCCTCGCGTGGCGTCCAACGAACCCAGGTGACCGACACCGTTTCGATGGTCTCCTCCCCGGGCGATCCGGTGCCACTGCTGGTCTCGCTCAAAGCGGTGGATCCGCATCAGTATCCCTTCTACGGTGCCGTCGATCTGCAGCCGGCAGGAGATCTCCGCCAGGTGCTCACCGATTCGACGGTGGTCGTCGCCGAGGACCTGCTCATTCGCCTGCACACGCAGGTAGGAGCGACCCTGAAGATCGGCGACAACACCTTTCGCATCGCCGCGATTCTGGCCCACGAGCCGGACCGCATGAGCTCAGGCATGGGACTGGGTCCGCGAGTAATGATGACCCAGAGCGCGCTCGAAAAGAGCGGTCTCTTGCAGCAGGGAAGCCGTTCCGGCGAACGATTCCTCTTCAAACTCTCGAGCAATAACAGCAACATCGCCACCGTGCGCGCCCGCCTGGAACAAATTCTGCCGGACGCGCAAGTCACCGACTTCCGGGAGAGCAACCCCGCCTTAACCGACGGCTTGAAGCGTTCGACCGGCCTCCTCAGCCTGATCTGCCTGGTAGCCATGGTGCTGGGTGCGATCGGTGTGGCCATGGCCATGCGCGCGCACCTGCAGCAGCGGGTCGAAGTGCTGGCCATCATGAAGTCCATCGGCGCCCGGTCCTCGGACATCCTGCGCATCTATCTCTTCCAAACAATCCTGCTCGGCTTGGTGGGTGGCGTGATCGGCGTCTGCATGGGCCTGGGTGTGGAGTGGATTTTCCCCACCCTGTTGGGAAAGTTCCTGCCCTTGCGCCTGGATCTTCGTCTTCCCTGGCATTCCGCCCTGGCGGGGCTGGGCACGGGCATTCTCACCACGGTTCTCTTCTGCTTACCGCCGCTGTTACAGATTCGCTCCGTCCGGCCAAATTTGGTATTGCGCAGAATGGTGGAGGAGCCCAGCGCCCAGCAGAGCTGGTGGGTCCGCTTGCGCCAGAGCAAGGCGGAATGGATCACCGCCGTCGTTATCCTGTTGGGACTGGGCGCCATCGCCGCCGCGCTCTCCGATTCGGTCGTCGTCGGGCGCTGGTTCGCAGGGGCTCTGTGCGCGCTGCTCATGGTCATCCTTGCCATGTCGGCGCTGACCCTGCGCGTACTGCGCGGATTTTTGTCGCGCACCCGGATTCATCTGCAATCCGCAGTTCGTCATGGGCTCGCGAACCTCTACCGGCCGGGCAATCAATCCGCCGCCGTGCTGGCCGCGTTGGGCACCGGCGTGATGCTGATCCTCACCGTCTTTCTCATGCAGCATGGTGTGATCGGGGAGATGAAACTGACCTCAGGCCCGAACCTGCCCAACATTTTTCTGGTCGATATCAGCAGCAAGGAACTGGACGGCGTCAAGCACCTGTTGGCGCAGCAGCCGGCGATCGAGGGCGATGTGGAGACACTCCCCTCCGTTGCCGGCAGGATCATCTCTGTGGACGGCACGGCAGCGGACGGCCTCAAGCTGAAGAACTATCCCAAGCGTCTCCTGCAGACGGTGTCTCTCACCTGGTCGAGGGAGCTGCCGGTCGGATCCAACATGGCGCAGGGAGCCTGGTGGGACAGGGACGACGGGCAATCGCTTGCCGTGACTGAGCACATTGCACAGCGGCTCAATCTTCATCTTGGTTCACAAATCGTGTTCACTTCCAACGGAAAGACCATTCCCGCCAAGGTAACGGCGGTTATCCGTCACAATGGCCAGCACGTATATGCGCGCAGTGAATTCGTCCTCACGCCGCGAGCCCTGTCGGGTCTGCCCGTAGTTTGGTACGGCGCCGCGCACGTCGACCCGCAGCAGGTAGGAGCAGTGCAGAGGGCACTCTTCAACGCCTATCCCACGGTGACCGTGATCAACATAGCCGATGTGATTGAAACCATCCAGGGAGTGGTGCAGCAGATCACGATTGTCGTGCGTTTCCTGGCGGGATTCTCGATCCTTGCGGGAGCCGTCATTCTCGCCTCGAGCATAGCCAGCACTCAATTTCGCCGCGTCCGCGAGGTGGTGGTGCTCAAGACTCTGGGTGCAAAGCGAAACCACATCGCCGCGGTCTTCAGCGTGGAATTCGTTGTGCTCGGCCTGCTCGCAGGGTTTGTTGGTGTGATTTTTGCCAACCTGCTCTCCCGTGTGCTGTTGCATCGGTTAGACGTTGCCTTTCACGTGGAGTGGCTGGCGACGGCGATCGCACTCGTGGGAACAGCCGTACTGGCGACTGCGACCGGCTGGGCAGCCAGCTTCCGCATCCTGGGCCAAAAGCCACTGCAGGTCCTTAGGGAGGAGTAGAGCCGGCTTGTTTAGGAAAGGCTATCGCCGCTAACCCTGGTGACCTTGAATCCGCGCTCCTCGCTTATGAAAAGGAACTCTTTCCTCGCAGCGCATCAGAAGCTGCGGAGGCGAACCAGATCATCAACGTATGCTTCGGCGACGATGCGCCTCAGAGCCTGCTTGACTTCTTTACCGGCAACCAGCCCATTGTTACCAACCCGTCACCCGAGCCTTGTGGTTAGAGGTGGACCTTGCGGAGTGAGTGGGTCAAGTCCGAAGGTAAGGGCCCACGCTTGAATCTTCATCCTGCCACAAGCATCAACCACATCACGCTGATGAGTCAGCCGACCTCGAATAATCAGAACCGCACCTATCCGGAGAAGGCCGCCTTCTCCAACTTCTTCAACCTGTTCACCAGCAATTCCTGTTCCCGCAGGTTCTGCGTCATTGCGAGGGCGCGTTGGATTTCTTCACGTGCCTCAGAGAGCCTGCCCATCTTCATCAGCAGGTCTCCGCGAACGCTGGGGAAGAGATGGTAGCCGGCTAGCGCAGAGTCACCGGCGAGGGTGGCGGCTGCGTCGAGTGCGTCGAGTCCTGCGGTTGGGCCTTGGGCCATGCCGACGGCGACTGCGCGATTGAGTGCCACGATGGGAGATGGATTGATTTCGAGCAAGGCGTCGTAGAGAAGAACGATGCGGTTCCAGTCTGTCTCTTCGGCGGTGCGAGCGCGCATGTGACATGCGGCAATGGCTGCCTGCAACGCGTAGGGTTTCGCGCCACCGCCTAGTCTTTGCGCTTGTTCGAGCGCGGTCATTCCTCGCTGGATCTGCGCGTAGTCCCACAAGGAGCGGTCCTGATCCGGCAATAAGACGGCCTCGCCGTTTTTGCCCCGGCGCGCTGCGTTGCGCGATGCCTGCAACTCCATCAATGCCACAAGCGCATGAACTTCCGATTCGCCGGGGAGAAGTTGCCTCAGCATGCGCCCTAGCCGCAGCGCCTCTTCAGAGAGAGCCGCCCGCATCCATTCATCGCCTGAGGTCGCGGTGTAACCCTCATTGACAATCAAGTAAACCACCATGAGCACGGACTCAACCCTGCGACGCAACTCGTCCCCACTTGGCGTCTCAAAGGGAACGTGTGCCTCCGAGAGGGTCTTTTTGGCGCGAGAGATCCGCTGGCCCAGCGTCTTTTCCGGCACCAGAAACGCACGCGCGATCTCCGCCGTGGTGAGGCCGCCGATCAGGCGCAACGTGAGCGCGATGCGTCCTTCCACCGCAAGCACGGGATGGCACGCGGTGAAGATGAGCCGCAGCACGTCATCATCGATCACCTGATCCAGCGAGTGGTCCAAAGCGTCTCCAAGCCGCTGCTGTTGCCACTCCAGCTCGCGGGCAATCTCTTCATGCTTTTGTACCAGCATGCGGCCGCGCCGCAACGAATCGATCGCGCGCCGCTTCGCCGCCGTCATCAGCCATGCCCCGGGATTGTCAGGGATGCCTTCCTCGGGCCACACTTCGAGGGCAGTCACCAGCGCATCCTGCGCCAGCTCCTCGGCAATGCCGATATCGTGGGTGACGCGAGCAATCGCGGCGATGAGGCGTGTGGACTCAATCTTCCACACCGCCTCAATCGTCTTATGGACATCGCTCATACGTATGAGGTTACCGGATCAGTTGCTCGAAACCTTCCGCCGCCTTCTGGACGTCTTCGGGAAAGTCAGACATCTCGTGAATCCGGCGGACTTCGATCCTCTCGTTGTTGGACATGGGTGCCCGCTTTGCCCATTCGATGGCCTCTTCGCGTGAGCGCACCTGGACGATCCAGTAGCCGCCGATGACTTCTTTCGACTCCGGAAACGGCCCGTCGGTCACTGTCGGCTTGCCGTCCACGTAAGAGATACGTGCTCCCGTGGAAGGAGGAAACAGTCCATCCAGTGCGAGCAGGACTCCCGCCTTTTGCAACGACTTGTTGTACTCCATCATCTTCGCTACTGCTTCCGCGCTGGGTGTTGCATCCGGCGCAGCCGATCCATATCCTTCGGGGATCACCATCATCATGAAACGCATTGAGTTGCTCCTTTATGCCGTCCAGCGGCATGTGTTCGAAAATTCTGAGCTTTCTCATTTCGAGTCTCCGTGGCTAAGTGATTTTCTATCCGGCCGGATTTTGAGGAACGCTCGCACCTCGACACGAGCCCGGCAGGCGACGACAGCTTTGCGTCCCCAGGCCAGCGCTTCGTCCATGTCGGCGCACTGGAGGATCCAGAAGCCGCCGATGTGTTCCTTGGCTTCGAGGTAGGGGCCGTCGGTGATGGAGACGTTGCCGTCGGGCTGCTTGCGCAGCGATTTCGCGTGGCTTGCCGATTCCAGGCCACCTGCGAAGAACCGGGCGCCTGCGGCATCCATCTCTTCGTTGAGTGCGCCAATTTCGCGAATCATCGCTTCACCTTCCAGCGACGGGTCGTAGTTTTCGGGGTGTTGAACAGCTATTAGATATTGCGGCATATCTTCTCCTGTAATGGACTTCAGGCGGGGTTCTTTGCCCGGCCTTCACTCGAACGACGAACGGCCAGACCGGAATTCTACAAGCCGTCGGGAAAATTGTATTTCTGGGACCACCACGACGATCGCCGTTAGGCATCTATTGCTGCAGCAATAGATGGGGTTGTATGCTATCCCCCTATCTCCCAGTATCTTTGGCAGGCGGCTTTCAAATGTTTCTTAGAGCATAAAGCTACTCCACCGCGACGCTATTTCGAAGGTCTTCAGCCATCACGCAGCAGGTGAACTTTCCTGCCTGAAAGCCGAGCACAAAATCGCCTTCGCGAAGGCCATGATCCGCGAAGGAACCTCTTCCAAGTCCAATTGCACGTATTGGACGCCGGCGACCACGATAAACACCGGATTGTCCTGGAAAGTCTCGATCTCGAGCAGAGTCTCGTTGACCGAGGCTACGGCCTCTTTCCATCCCGAGAGAAGGCCAGATTCTTTGATCCAGCCTCCGCCTGCATTGGTGATCTGCACGGGGTGTTCGAGCGGGGCGGAGTTCTGCAGAGAAACCCGAATCTGCCACAAGCCGCGGTCGGCTGCAAATACCACGCTCTTCCCATCGGGAGAGTAAATCGCGTCGTACACAGCGGCAGGAAATTCGGCGGGAGACAATCGGACCAGTCCATTGCCGTCGGCGGCGGATTTTTGAGCGCCTGGGGATCAGGCGAAGCCGCCGTTGGCGCGGACAACCTGGGCGTTGATCCAACCGCCGTCAGGGCCGGCGAGGAAGGAAACGACGCCTGCAATATCATCAGGCTGGCCGAGGCGCTCCAGTGGAGCCATCTTGCTGATGGTGGCAATCTGCTCTTCGGTCTTGTCGGCTAGGAAAAGCTCAGTTGCAACCGGCCCGGGAGCGATGGCATTGACGGTAATCTTATGGCCGCGCAGTTCGTTTGCGAGCACGCGAACCAGGCCTTCCACGCCGGCTTTCGATGCGATGTAAGGCCCATATGCTGGGAAAGACTTGGCCAGGACACTGCTCGAGAAGGCGATGATGCGGCCGCCTTCAGCGACGTGCTGTGCGGCCTGGGCGAGTACGAGGAATGTGCCGCGAAGATTGGTGGCAATGACCTTGTCGAAACTATCGACATCGTTTTTCGCGATCGGCGACATAGGCATGATGCCTGCGTTGTTGACCACGACGTCAATTTGGCCGTAGGCCTTGATCGTCTTGTCGAAGAGCTGTTTTACTTCGTCGGGGTTTGCGACATCCGCCTGGATGGCGATGGCACGTCCACCTGCGCCGACGATCTCGTTGACGGTTTCTTCCGCTTTGGCCGCATTGCCTGCGAAGTTGACGACGACTCCGAATCCGTCCGCTGCAAGCCGAAGGGCTACGGAGCGGCCGATTCCGCGGGAAGCGCCGGTGATGATGGCTGTTTTTCTCATTGGAGTTTCTCCTTGTTGGGCCGCCGTTGATCGGTGGCTGTCTCTGAAACAAGAGTGACCCCGGCTTGGATATACGTCCAATGCATAGTGCTAATATTGCTTATGCGTCTAACGCAGCTACGCCAGGCCGACCTGAACCTGCTTGTGGTGTTTGCTGTTCTCGCTGAGGAGCGGAATGTATCGCGCGCCGCGTCGCGCCTCTTGCTCAGCCAGCCGGCGGTGAGTCGCGCTCTGCAGCGGATGCGCGATACCTTTCATGACGATCTTCTGGTGCGGACCGCGAAAGGATATGAGCCTACACCGCAGGGCGAGCGCGTATTGAGAGAGCTTGAAGTGACCCTGCCCCGGCTCGATCGGCTGATCGTCGGCTCAGCTTTCGATCCTGCGACGGAACATGCCTCATTTCGAATCGCAGCCACCGACAATGCGACGTCCATCCTTGCCCCCACCCTCTGCCGCGAGGTACTTCCGGTTGCGAAGCACACACGCTTTACTTTTGTGTCGTGGCGCGATGAGGTCTTCGACGAACTGATTCACGGTCGTGTGGACCTTGCTCTGATTGGCGATGAGGGGCACATTCCCCCGCCCTTGCAGACTGAAGTGATTTATGAAGAGGAGCTTGTTTGCGTCGTCGATGCGCAGGCTCCTTACAGGCGTCAGATTACGTTGAAGCAGTATCTGTGTGCCGAGCATATCGGCGTAGCGGTGATGGAGGGAAATCAGAACATCCCCGAGAAGCGCCTGGCCGCACACGGCGAACGGCGCCGGACCGTGATTACGCTGCCGTATTTCGGGGCGGCCGTGCGATGCGTTCCGCAGTCGGGCCTGATGCTCACCGCGCCGAGAAGATTTGCCATGGCTGAGGCGGGAAATCAGGCCGTCAAGGTGCTGAAGGCTCCTGCGGAGATCACAGGATTCAAGTATCTGATGGTATGGCATCCACGCGTGAACACCGATGCGGCGCATGTATGGCTTCGCGGCATGATTAGTCGAATTGCGCGCCCACCCTAGATAAACGGGATTTCGTCAATCAGACGGGCTTGAGGGTCTTGTAATCTATGAACTAAGCGACAGAGGCGTTCATCCTCGCAATAGTCGTCTCGTTCTCTTTTCGGACAGAACCATGCAGGACAAATGAAAAATTGACTTTCCATCTGGAGGAAACCTCCTATGAGTTTGCAGCAACCCCACTTCGAGGAAATCAGAGTGAGACGATCGCTCTGGATCGCAATAGTCGCCCTGGCGACCTCTGTAGCTCTGCCCGCACAGACGGCCAATCCGATTGTCTCCAGTGCGAAGGAGATTTACACCCGACAGGCAAAGTACATCGTCGCCGCGTTTGAAGAAATGCCGGCTGAGAAATACAGCTACAGCCCCACGCCGAAGCAGCAGTCCTTCGCCAAACTGGCCCTGCACATAGTCATGGTCAACAAAGCGGTCTGTGCAATGCTCTCCGGCAGCCCCGCGTCGGCGACCGCGAAACTCAGCGAGAGCGATTCAAAGGAAACGCTCGTCACCGCGGTGAAGGGCTCCTTTGCGTTCTGCGACAAGGCAGTCGATAGCCTGCAGGATTCACAGCTCGGCGACACCATTACATTCTTTGACGGAGCCAAAAAGCCACGCGCACGGGCTCTCTTTGAACTGACGGTCGACCTCGAAGACCACTACTCCCAGATGGCAGGCTATCTGCGCCTCAATGGACTAACTCCACCCTCCGCAACACCACACAAATAACAGCGAGAGCAAACCTAGGAAGGTGCTTGGGCCCGGAACTCGCTTCGATACGCGGCGTCCATTTCGTATTTTGCCAGGGCGAAAGGTCTCCAGAGAATGCGCCGTAATTCTCCGCCGTTGGATCACTCGGTTCAAAGGTGTCTTCCGTGTCCCACTCTCCCTGAGCACGCAGATCAATACCCCGCATGGACAGCCGGTCGAGCCTAAGATCGCAGCCTTGAACAAATCGTAAGCAGAAACAGATCATGAAAGGCACACCCGAGCATTACAATTGAGGGCACTTCCGGGCCCGACTCGTCTCGACGCCTGGTCTCCCTTTAGGCAAATCGAGATGAGTACCCGCGACGAGACGGGCGCAGAAGTCGAATTGCCAAAGTTAAGAGCGAGATGGCGGAGATCAAGATGACGGGTGTTTCGAAACGCAACCTTGTAATCGTTGGTATCGGACTATCTTGCCTGGTCGTGGCCGGCCTGGTGGTCGGGGCTATGCGGCCGAACCACGTCTCGGGGGCACTGCCTGGCGCCCCTACAGAGGTCGAGGTGGTTCAGGTCGAGCAGAAAGATGTTCCCATTTTCGGCGAATGGATCGGCACCCTTGACGGGCTCGTCAACGCCGACGTACGGGCCCAGGTCACAGGCTACCTGCAAAGGCAGGGCTATCAGGAGGGCGCGTTCGTCAGAAAGGGGCAGCTGCTGTTCGAGATCGACCCGCGGCCTTTTCAAGCAGCTCTTGACCAGGCCCAAGGCCAACTGGCACAGGCAAACGCCGCACTCGCCAATGCCGTGGCAGTGCAAGGCCGCACCGATCTTGACGTCAAGCGCTACACACCGCTGGCAAAAGAACAGGCCGCCAGCCAGCAGGATCTCGACAACTCCGTCCAAAACAACCTGGCCGCCATAGCCACCGTGGAAACAGCCAGGGCGCAAATCAAGACCTCTGAGGCGGCGGTGGAAACCGCGAAAATTAATCTCGAGTTTACCCGCCTTATCGCCCCCATCGACGGCATCGCTGGACAGGCCCAGCTTCAAGTAGGCGCCCTGGTCAACCCGAGCAGCGGGCCGGTCACCTCGGTTTCTACGGTTGAGCCCATCAAGGTTTATTTCACGGTCGGCGAGCCGCAGTATCTCGCATGGCGGAAACGCTTCCCCACCGAGACCAGTCGCCAGGAGGCCGACAAAGCACTGCGCCTGCAACTGATTCTCGCCGATGGTTCCACCTACGCGCATGAGGGCAGGTTCTACTTTGCCGACCGCCAGGTCAATGAGAGCACCGGGGCCATTCGGATTGCCGGGCTGTTTCCGAATCCGGGGAACATGTTGCGGCCCGGCGGTTACGCCAAAGTGCGCGCCGTCATCAGCCTGCAACACGACGCGCTGCTGGTTCCTGAACGCGCGGTGTCAGAGCTGCAAGGCGCATACCAGGTCGCCGTGGTCGATGGAGACAACAAAGTGAGCATCCGAACGGTGACCGTCGGTGACCGTGTCGGTGGCATGTGGGTGATCGCCGGTGGGCTGAATCGAGGAGAAAGAGTCGTTGCCGAGGGAGTGCAAAAGGTACGCCAGGGCGCGAAAGTGAACCCCAGGCGGTTTGCGGGTGGAAGCCAAGGATAGGTAGCCCGATGTCAAAGTTCTTCATCAACCGCCCCATCGTCGCCATGGTCATTTCCATCATCATGGTGCTGGTTGGCGCGCTCACCATCCTTACCCTGCCGGTCGCCCAGTTCCCCAACATCACACCTCCAGAGATTCAAGTCCTGGCCACTTACGTCGGGGCGGACGCGCAAACTCTGGAGCAAGCGGTTGCCACTCCTATCGAGCAGCAGATGAATGGCGTGGACAACATGAATTACATGTATTCGCTGAATGCGACCGGCAATTCAGCCACCAGCCTGATCGTCGACTTCGACGTAAAGACCGACCCTAACACCGATTTCATCCTCACCCAGTCGCGGGAAACGCAGGCCGCTTCTCAGCTTCCTGCCGACGTCACCAACTACGGAATCACGGTTCGCAAATCCGTCACCGCTCCCCTCATGTGGGTTGCCGTCTACTCGCCGCATGGAACCTACGATGCCAGGTTTCTCGCCAACTACGCGTACATCAATCTCGTGGATCCCATCCTCCGTTCGCCGGGCATCGGCAACGTCACGGTATTCGGGGCCGGCCAATACGCGATGCGGCTTTGGGTAAGACCCGACCAGTTGTCAAAGCTGGGGATCACGGTGCCGGACATCGTAAACGCCGTTCAAGCGCAAAATACGGTGAACCCCGCGGGTAAGGCAGGAGGCGAGCCTGCCCCCAAGGGCCAGGAATTTACCTACACGGTTCTGGCCCAGGGCCGCCTCATCTCGCCGCAGGAATTCGGCAACATCGTGGTTCGCGAGACTCCTGACGGCGGCGTCGTCCGGGTCCGCGATGTCGCCCGCATCGAGCTTGGCGCCCAGGACTATAGCGTTGCCGGCCGTTTTGACGGGAGGCCGGGCGCGATTATTGCGTGCTATCAGTTGCCCGGCTCGAACGCGGTCGACGCCGCTGCCGGGGTCAAGAAATTGATGGCGCAAATGAAAGAACGCTTCCCCCAGGACATGGACTTTGCCGTGTCGCTCGACACCACTCGTTCGGTCACGGAAGGCATCAAGGAAATCGTGAAGACACTTGTGATCGCCCTCATCCTGGTGATCATGGTCGTCTATGTTTTCCTGCAAAGCTGGCGTTCCACGCTCATCCCGCTTCTCGCCGTGCCAGTTTCGCTGGTAGGCACATTCGTGTTCTTCCCCATGTTCGGCTTTTCTATCAACACCCTTTCTCTCTTTGGCCTGGTGTTGGCGATTGGCCTGGTGGTGGACGACGCCATTGTGGTGGTCGAGGGTGTGGAGCGGCACATCGAGGAAGGATTGACGCCAAAGAACGCTGCTTTCAAAGCAATGGAAGAGCTCTCCGGCCCGGTGGTAGGAATCGCCCTGGTTCTCTCCGCTGTCTTCGTGCCCACAGCCTTCATTCCTGGAATTACGGGAAGACTCTATCAGCAGTTCGCAGTGACGATTGCCATCTCCGTCGTTCTCTCCGCGTTCAACGCGCTCACCCTCAGCCCCGCGTTGGCCGCGCTGCTTCTGCGCCCGCGACAACCAAGCCGCGGGCTGCTTCGGAGATTCTTTGATTGGTTTAATCGCCGTTTCGAGCAAACGACGGAGGGCTACGTCCGGTGGAGCGGAGTACTGCTCAAAAAAACCGCCGTCCTGGTTGTCCTGCTGGTGGCCTTTGGCGTTGCGGCGGGCTTTTTCGCCAGTCGCCTGCCGTCGAGCTTCCTACCCGACGAAGATCAGGGTTATGCCTATGTCAATCTGCAACTGCCCAGCGCGGCTTCGTTGGAACGGACGACTGCGGTCGCGGCCGATGTAGAAAAAATCATCATGAATACCCCCGGGGTTCAGCACACGACCAGCGTCGTGGGTTTCAGTTTGCTCAGCTTTGTTCGTACCAGCTATAACGCATTTTTTTCCGTGGCCCTCAATCCCTGGGACACGCGCACCCAGAGAGCTCAGCAATTTCAAAGCATCAAGGCTCATCTCAACCAGCAGTTGAGCAAATTGCCTGCGGGAGTTGCTTTCAGCTTTTCGCCGCCCGCCATTCCCGGCGTCGGCACTTCCGGCGGATTCACCTTCCTCCTCGAAGACCGTTCGGGCGGCGATGTTCCGTTCCTGGCCAGGAACGTGACCCTTTTCATGGACGCGGCTCGCAAGCGGCCGGAAATCGGCAGCCTCACCACCACCTTCCTGCCCAGCGTTCCGCAGAAATTTGTCGATGTAGACCGCGACAAGGTGCTAAAGCAAGGGGTGAACCTGAACGATGTCTACCGTACCGTCCAGGCCTTTATGGGCGGCTACTTTATCAACTATTTCAACCGCTTTGGCCGCCAGTGGCAGGTGTACGTCGAAGCCGAGGGTGAGGATCGCGCCAAGGCAGAAAACGTGGGACAGTTCTACGTGCGCAACAACAAGGGAGAGAACGTTCCCCTGTCCACTCTGACCACGGTCAAGCCGCGCTACGGTCCGGAATTCACCATGCGGTTCGACGAGTACCGTTGCGCCCAAATCAACGGGAGTGCCGCGCCTGGCTATAGCGCGGACCAGGCGACGGCCGCGCTGGAAGCTGTTTTCAAGCAAACGATGCCACGTGAAATGGGCTTCGACTACTCCGGTATCTCGTTTCAAGAGCAGAAAGCGCGGGAGGGTGTTCCACCGGCGGCAATCTTCGGGCTTTCTCTATTGTTCGTTTTCTTGATTCTTGCCGCCCTCTATGAAAGCTGGTCGTTGCCCTTCAGCGTATTGCTGAGCACGCCGGTAGCGATCTTTGGCGCGTTCTTCGTCCTGTGGCTCCGCCGCGTCATCCTGGGCGCGTTCCTGCCTGCTTACCTGGTTCAGATCGAGGGCGACGTTTACTCCCAGATTGGGCTGGTGATGCTGATCGGGCTGGCGGCGAAGAACGCGATTCTGATCGTCGAGTTCGCCAAGGATCAGTACGAACAAGGGAAACCTCTCGCGGATGCGGCACTCGAAGGCGCCAGACTGCGGCTGCGGCCGATCCTGATGACGTCGTTTGCGTTTATTCTTGGCTGCGTGCCGCTATGGACCGCAACCGGCGCCGGCTCGGTGGCGCGCCAGATTATGGGAACCACGGTGATCGGTGGGATGATGGCCGCCAGCGCACTCGGGATCTTCTTCATCCCGGGAATTTTCTACCTGGTGGAGAAATGGTCCGGCGCCGGCCAGGAGCACGTTTCCGTGCCGTTGCCAAAAACGCCTTCGCCAGAACCTGGGGATTGAACCGCGGGAGAGTGAGATGCGCCTCATGAAGCTGGCAAGATTGCTGATTGCGATGTTGGGCTGCGGCTTGCTCGCCGGTTGCCTGGTCGGTCCCAACTACCATCGACCGGCCGTGCAAACTCCGGCCGTGTACCGTGATCTGTCCCAGAATCCTCAGCTGCAGGCTCAGACTGCCTCCTACGCGAATCTTTCCTGGTGGCAGGTCTTCAAGGATCCGAAGTTGCAAGAGCTCATTCGCGTGGCGCTCCAGCAAAACTACGATTTGCAGTTGGCCACCGAGCGCATTGTTGCCGCGCGCGCCCAGCTCGCCATCACCCGCTCGAACCTGTTTCCTCAAGTGCAGGGCAACGCCGATTTCAGCGGTGGCAAGGACAATACTTTCCAAAACAAGTTCAACTTTCTAACCCTTACGACCGACGCAGCGTTCCAGGTGGATCTCTTCGGCCGTCTGCGCCGGGCAACCGAGGCGTCACGCGCCCAGCTGTTGGCTACGGAAGACGCGCGGCAAACCGTCATACTGACCCTGGTCAGCGACCTTGCCGCGGACTACTTCGCGCTGCTGCAACTCGACCTGCAATTGCAGATCACGCGCGATACGGTCAAGACACAGATAAATTCGGTCAAACTCACCAATCTGCGCCTTAGCCATGGTGTGGCAACAAAACTCGACGTGCTCCAGGCGCAGCAGGTTCTGGATACTGCGAATGCCCAGATTCCCGACCTGGAACGGCAAATCGGTCAGGAAGAAGACGCCATCAGCATCCTGCTCGGCAATTACCCACAGGATGTGGCACGTGGCCTTCCGCTGGTGGAGCAAACGCTTCCTCCCGAAGTACCGCCCGGCCTTCCTTCCTCCATTCTCGAGCGGCGCCCTGATATTCGCGAGGCGGAACAGAACCTGGTTGCCGCGAACGCCGAAATCGGAGTCGCCAAGGCGGCGTTTTTTCCGCAAATAGCGCTGACTGGCTCTGGCGGCGGTTCATTCGGAAGAAGCAGTACCTTCTCCAGCCTCATGGGTTCGCAGCTCGGCTTCTGGTCGTATGGTGCGCAGGTAAGCCAGCCGATTTTCACCGGTGGCGCGCTGCGCGGAAATCTCCGCCTGGCTGAGTCGCAGCACCAGCAGGCGTTGATCGCTTACCGGCAAACCATTCAACGCGCTTTCGGGGACGTCTCCGATGCCCTCATCGGCTATCAGAAGCTGCATCAGGTGCGACTGCGCCTGGAGGACAGCGTCGCGGATCTGCGGGAGTCTGTCCGCCTGTCTAACATGCGCTACAGTGGGGGTACCACGACCTACCTCGAAGTGTTGGACGGGCAGCGGTCACTGTATTCCGAAGAACTGACACTCGCGCAGGCGCGAGGGAGCGAGTATCAAAGTCTGGTGCAGCTTTACCGGGCACTCGGCGGTGGCTGGCAATGAAAATTTATTCCGCGGACCTTTTGTCCGCCAACCGTTGCTTTACGCGGGATCGGCCCTTCAACACAGGCGGTGTCGTCTTACCCCAGGTGGCGTGATTCCACGAAATCGCCCGGAGTCCGTCGTGCTCTGCCTGGAGGGTCATCGGAGGCTCCGTCGATCTTCCCTCCACCGGGTCGAAGCTCACCTTGACCTGGGTGCCTGTCTCTACCCAATGCCCAAAATGGGTAACGATGCCGTTCCCCGCATCTTCGGTAACCGTAGCAGTTCCATCCAAACCCAGGCTGACGTCCATCGAAGGTCCTGGCTTCGCGTCGTCTTTGGAACGCGATGCATACGTTCCGGCAAATCTCGCATGGGTGGTTGGCGTTGCGCCGAGCTCACCCGTTGCCAACAGTACCCAGGCTCCGAGGACAAGGCCGACGAGAGGGCGATCATGCTTGAAAAACATCTCTCCTTTATCATCAAGTACCGGCGTCATTCCTGCAACACCCGTGGGGATTCGATTCAGGAAGCGGAAGGGCAAGTAAGTGCAGTCCGGGCGAAATCATTGATGTCCGTCCTGAGATTGAAGGCTTGTCGCCGGCGGTTGATTCCTCAGCAGATTTCCGGTAGCGAATTCAAGGTTGACTGCCTCTAGAAATAATTCCGATCGCGCGGAGACACTGGATAGTCGAGCTCGGGCCAGTAGGTTCTCCGCGGTAACAACGTCGACCAGATTCTTGACTCCATATTTGTATGCATCGAGCGATGCCGAGTAGGCCTCATTGGCCGATTCGAGAAGCGCCACAGCAGCGTCGTGCTGTCGCAATGCCGTCCGGAATGCTATGTACGCAGTCCAGACCTCGCGCGTCGTCTCATCATCTTCCGTCGTAAGTTCGTCCTCTGCCTCGCGGCGTTTCGATTCGGCGATCAACAGTTCGTTTTTGCGTACACCTCCGTCAAAGACTCGCCAATGGAGGCCGAGTTCGGCGGACCATGTAGGCTCGCTCGCGCCACCGAGCTGACCATAATCCGCCGAGGGCCATAGGGAGGTCTGCGCACCCGATGCGGAAAGAACGATCTGCGGTTTGTACTCTGCCCTGGCTGCACGAATGCGAGCCTCGGCGGAGCGGATTCGCAAAGTTTGAGCCATGAGCTCGGGACGATTCTCCATCGCGCGATGGATCAGCGCCTCAATGGACATGGTAAGTTTCTCCGGCAGCGGCGCACTCCTCTGGCCGTCAATCACTATGTCAGGAGACGGATCAGCTCCCACTGTTTCCGCCAGCCTTACGCGCGCAATCTTTTCGTTCCCATCTGCGGACTCCTCGTCGAACACAGCCTGTGACGTTTCGGCCCGGGCGTTGAGAACATCGGGAAGAGTTGCAAGCCCGTTATTCAGCCGATTTTCCGCCGCATCCTGCGTGGTTTGTGCGGTTCGCAACGTGTCCTCAGCGGCCTGCAATCTTTCCTGGGCAGTTACCAGCTCGTAATACGCACTGGCGACGCGAAACGCCAGCGCTTGATTGACCTGGATCACGTCTGCACCCGCGGCGAGCTTCTCCGCTTGCGCGGAGTCCACGCCCGCTTTGCGTTTGCCAAAGTCAAAGATGAGATATTGGAGCGTCAATCCAGGCTGGACTTTGGCAGCCTCGACCGTGACGTAGCCGCGAGGAGCCAGCGGTTTAGGGAATGGATTTATCGATCTCTCGTCGCCGAAGACGGCTAAGCCGTCTAACTCGGGATAGTATACGGCTTTTGCGAAACCGAGTTCGCGTGCCCTCTGTTTTGCGCGCTCCCAGATCGTGCGCGTGCCGGGATTGTGATGCTCGGCAACGTCGATCAGCTCGGCCAGGGTGTAAGGGTGAACCGGATCGAGGATCGCCGGTCCCTCGCGAGGGATTTCTCGAGATGCACAGTCGGCGACAGCTGATGGCGAAGACACTTTGCCGGCACATTGCCCCGAAGCTCGCGCCGGGCAGAAGGCGAGAAGCAGCGACAAAAATAAAGCACTCCCTGATGGGTTGTATTTGATCAATGAGGCTTTCGCGTTCAGTCGCTATTAAGACAGAAGCGCGGCACCGAGTCTATTGGACTAACGTATCGATCGATCCTGAAAGGCCAAATCTCTCTTTGGCGAATCTGATACGAAGGTATGGATCGATACCTTGGTCCAATAGATTCGGTCTTGAACTCTGTGGCTTAATGGTGCTCAGCCGTCGTATGGATCAGGTCGCGAGCGGGATCGGGCCTTGATATACGACACACGTGAGGTACTGCCTGATATGAATACCGAATCGACGGAGCGCAATCGACGCCCCCTTGCCGGTTTATCTCTGGTGGCGCCGCTCGTGTTGGTTGGTTGTTCCCACGCGCCTGAATACAGCATCTTCGGCTCTTTTTTCCCGGTGTGGATCTTCTGCTCCGTCGCTGGTCTGGTAATGACCGCGGGCGCACGCGTCTTGATCACCCGCTCTGCTATCGCTGAACACCTCGCCGCACCTGTACTTTTGTATCTCGGCATGGCGACCTTCTTCACCTGCGTGTTGTGGCTCCTGTTCTATAGCTAGGTAAACGAGATGTCGACCCAAGATACGAGCCAACCCGAGCAAGACAATCGCCTCGCGAAACTTGACCAGTACGGTCGCATTCTTACCGTAGCCGTCGTCTTGCTGGCGGCGGCCGGCTTGCTGGCTGTCTATGCAGTCACAACCCGGCACCCCGAGACCGACGACGCCGAAATCTTCGCCAACTACATCGGCATTGCCCCCGTTGTCGAGGGGCCCATATTGCACTTGAACGTCACCGACAATCAGCGCGTGAAACGGGGCGACCTGCTTTTTGAAATCGATAATCGGCCCTATAGGTACGCCCTTGACCGCTCAGTGTCGGATCAGGCCGCGCTCGAAGGTGAGGTCGGCGATGAACAGCGGCGCATTCGGGCCGAAGTGCACGCCGTCACCGCCTCGGGGGCGGCGACCCGCAGCGCCGGCGCCAACGTCGACCGGGCGCAAGCTTCGATCCGTGAGGCGGAGGCAGATGTCGCCCGCTCTCAGGCCTCATTGGACCGGGCCAAGGCTGAGTCCGCCTACGCCGAAAATAACCTGCACCGCGTGGAGCCTCTGCTCGTCAAACAGTACGTTACCGCCGATCAGGTGGATCAGGCACGGACGACAGAGCAGGCCAGCGCGCAGTCCGTGCATGAGGCCGAATCACAATTGGCTCTTAATCAAGCCCACCTCAACACCATGGTGGCCGCCCTGGCCCAGGCCCAGGCCTCCTCAGATCAGAGCACGGCGCAGCTTCAACAATCGCAGTCCAGCGTACTCACGCTCGACCCTCTTGTGGCGCAACGACAGGGACGGGCCGCCGCAATCGCCAACGCCCAATACAACTACGACCAGTGCCGCGTCTACGCTCCATTCGACGCACGTGTGACCAGCCTCGTTATTTCCGAGGGTGCTTATGCTCACATAGGACAGCAGATTTTCACACTTATCGATACTCGCGTCTGGTGGGTGGTCGCGAATTTCCGCGAGACGCAGCTGAAGTATATCCAACCGGGTATGACTGCGGACGTGTACGTTATGTCTGACTCGGGAATGCGACTGACGGGCGTTGTCGAGAGCACAGGGTACGGTGTTGTTCCCGATCCTTCGCTCCAGGGCCGAATTTCGTCCGACCTGCCCGACGTACAACGCACCCTGAGCTGGGTACACCTGGCCAGCCGCTACCCCGTCCGCATCCGGATTCAGTCACCGCCCTCTGATGTCATTCGTCTGGGAGAATCTGCAGTAGTCGTTATCCGCGGATACAAACGGAAGCCTTGATATGGCGACCCAAGCCACTCCGCTCCGCCGCCAGCCCGGCCGCCGAACTGTTTCCTGGCTGTGGTTCCGCGAATTCATCCGCTGGGAACTTGCTCCGTATCCAGGACGCATCAGCACGGTCATCCGCATGACGATTGCGGCTACGCTGGTCATGATCATCGTCGTGACCTTCCGCATTCCTAACGCGGCCTTGGCTGGTTTCTTTTCACTTCTCCTGGCTCGCGAGAATCTCGCCGTTACCTGGCTCGGCGGCCGCCTGATCGTCGTCGGATTCGTCCTTGCGAGCCTTTATACGTTGCTGGGTGTAATGCTGTTCCGCGGTTACCCCATGACCCATTTCTTCTGGGTAATCGCAAGCCTGTATCTCGTCTTTTTCGTGATGCGCACCACGACTAACTACGCGGCCGCTGCGGCCTTCGCCATTCCGATTGGCGTTGCTCTACCGGTATGGGACCGCGCCTTGCCCAGCGAGGTCCAGGTGGAGGGTACTCTCTGGCCTATCGTCATCATTGCCGTGGGCGCCGGCGCCACTGTGGTAACCGAGGCGCTCTACCGCATCTTTGATCGCTCCGATCCGCTCATCACGTTCGGCGACGATCTGTTACTCGCAGTGCAACAGGTAACGGGAAGCCTTGCCAGTCTGCATGCCCCACCGAGTGCGGTCCTCGACAGAGTTCTTCAATACAAGATGATCGGCACTGGCCGCCTCAGAGCTACGTTACAGCGCCAGGGTCTAGACCCGGCCCTGCGGGCGCAGCGTAGCGCCGCGATTTCGCTGGCGGGCCGCCTCATCGCTCTTGCTGCAGATCTCGGGCCCACTCCGCCCCAGCCCGGTGATGACGACGCGATCCGCCTGCGCGCACTCTCACAAAGGCTCGGAGTCATCCGAACCGAACTCCGCGAGTCAGGGATTGTTTCCGCATCTGCTGCTGTGCTCGAAGGGCGGCCGTCTTCTCGCTTCCCCATGCTGCAAGAGATGGAACGAACCGTCGCACTCCTGACCGAAGTCTTTCAACGCGATGAGATCGTCGGTGGTTCCCGGAACGCGCCAGCGCCTGACTGGTGGCGCACTCTGTTAGTGCCGGATGCATTCCGGAACCCGGAATATCTACGCTTTGCCTTTGCCGGATGCCTGGCCGCCAGTGTTTGTTATTTCTTCTACAACGCGGTCGACTGGCTCGGCATCTTTCCGTCCGTTCTTACTTGCATCGTTACTGCGCTGGGAACCATTGGCAGTTCGGTTCAGGCGCAATTTCTCCGCCTTGCTGGATTTGTTGCCGGAGGGTTGGTCCTGGGGATTTCGGCGCAGATTCTCATCCTGCCCGCTCTCGACAGTGTCTTCGGCTTTGCTCTTTTCTTCGCCGCGGGGACCGCGATCGCCGCGTGGTTCGCCACCTCCAGCCCGCGCCTTTCCTATTTTGGCGTACAGATGGCGTTGGCCTTTTACTTCGTCAACCTGCAGGATTTCCGCGTCGAGACTGACCTCACCATCGCACGCGATAAGGTTGTTGGCGTGTTCGTGGGTATTCTCGCCATGGGCCTTATCTTCGACCGCTTCGGGCCCAAGAGTGATGTGGACCAACTGCAGAAACTGCTGGCGCGGAACGTACGGCTGCTGGCACAGCTCGGAGTCTGTCCGGTGGTACCCTATAGAGCCGCGGTTGTTTCACAAATGAGCCGCCTCGCCACTCTGATCAATGACAACTTCACCGGTCTGGAATCGCAGACGGATGCCGCGCGGTTTGAGTTTGAGTTTCGCCATCGGCACGAGCAAAACGTCGCTGAGTGCGAGCGGATTCAGAGGGTTCAGCCCGCGTTGCGCTCGATCTACCTGCTCGAACTCAGTCTTCTCTCACATCGAGGGCGACGGGAGATCGACTCCCGATTGAACCCGCACCAAAATGAGGCACTGGACCATTTCCTAAGCGAATACAGCGATGAACTCATACACGTTGCCGCATGGATCGCACATGAGGAGGACGCACCTGCGCGCCTCAGCGATGATTCCATCCGGCCATTACAGCAAACCTTCGAGGAGCACATCTCCCCCAACTCGCAGGCCATCACTGATATCTGTCGGAAGATGGTCTCCTCTCTCCTCATGCTACGGGACCAGTGCTGACTCGTATGATTGCCGATTGTTCCAACAAGATATCGGGCCAGCTTAACCGTATCACTCTGTAAGCTGGCCCATGGTAGCCATTCTAAGGCTGGATTCTTTCAGTCAGCAGCGTGCTGTGCAAGTTGCTGCACTTCTCGCAGCAAACCCGTTTCCACGTCGAAGATGAAGCCGCGCACGGGGATGTCTTTAGCAATCCAGGGATGCGATCTGACCTTCCTGATCTGCTCCCTGGTATTTTCCTCGGGGTCCTTATAGGAGAAGAATCACGAGCGGTGCAAGAAACCTATTGGACGAAGGTATCGTTCCATACCTAAGTATTCCCAATACCATCGTTCAATTGCCCTTCTTCCGCATTTCCGGCTCAATAGAGAGTAGGAGGGAAAGATGAGCAACGCAGGCATCGAAGGGAAGATACGGGTGGTAGTTACCGATGAGGAAGGTGCGTACTACAACGAATCGTCACACAGTCAGAACCTTGTTGCCGCGGCGCGATCGGGGTCGTCCGCTGCCTTTGCCGAGCTTAGAGAGATCTATGGGCAGAGGCTCTATCGGAAGCTTCTAACCATGACTAAGAATCGGGAAGATGCCGAAGATGCTTTGCAGGATACCTTCCTGCAGGCCTACCTGGCGCTCGACACGTTCGAAGAGAGATCGAGCTTCTATACCTGGGTCACCAGGATTGCGATCAACTCTGCGCTGATGATCCTTCGCAGACGCCGCAGGCGCGCTGAAGTATCCTTCGACTGCTCATGTGAAACGGAAGAAGCGGCTTCTGGTTATGAACTAAGAGACAACCGCCCGAGCCCCGAGCATATCTGCGTTCACCGCCAACGTCATGCTTATATGCTTCGATCCGTCTGGAACCTTCAGCCGCGACTTCGTCAGGCCATCGAGATGCAGATGACGGGTGACTATTCCATCCGAGAGATCGCTCGAGCGCTCGAAATATCCGAACCCGCCGTCAAATCCAGGCTTTCCCGGGCGCGTGCACGGCTGGCCTCCGCTCATGCCGTCGGGAGCTCGAAATTGAACGCAGATGCCGATGCGAGTGCAATGCGCCAACAGATGGGCGCTTAACCGTTTTTGAAGGGTAGGCCTTTTGGCCGTACATTTGACAGTCAAGATAAGCCGGCTTTAGCCGCCGAGGGCTGCAAAGCGAGAAGGAAAGATGCCCTCAGGGGCTAAAGAGTCTGCGTGAGAACGCGAAAACGAAATCACGGAACGGAAACAGGCCCGTAGGGCCGGGACCAAACGTCAGCCCAGCCCGGAAGGGCTGGGACATCGATT
>JBAVQC010000318.1:0-13778 GCA_049693715.1 Acidobacteriaceae bacterium
GCCCATGCACGCTCAGAGATCTGTGGGGCAGGGTTGGTCCAGAAGGTGCTCCGCAGCGCAGCGGGCGCCAGCGCGGCGTAGCCGAGGAATCGACGGCGGGTCAGCATTCGCTTCTCCAACATGTGGACACGGGCATCTTTGCTACACTCGCTCGCTAACAGCTTTTTCATTGGACATGCTATGCCTCAGAATACGACGTCTGCCCATCGGCCCCGGCTCGCTGCCGTGGTTACTGCCTATAAGAGATTACTGCACGGCCAACACGTGGTAGACCGCTTGCTCGATGGTTATGGATGGGCTGGCACTTTCCACCATCCGTCGATGGATGTGGTATCGCTGTATGTCGATCAACGGGGCGAGGGCGACTTGTCCCAGGAACGCGTGGATCGGCATCCCACGATGAAGATTTACCCCACGATTGCGGAGAGCTTAACTCTCGGCGGGAGCAAGCTGGCGGTCGATGGAGTGGTGGTGGTCGCCGAGCACGGCACCTATCCTCTTACTGAGACGGGGATCATGAAGCATCCGCATTTCGAGTTCTTCGAGCAAATCACCAGGGTGTTCCGTGACAGCGGCCGCTCGGTTCCCTATTTCAACGACAAGGAGCTTTCGTATACGTGGGAGTGGTCGAAGCAGATGGTCGATACTTCCCATCAGATGGGCTTTCCTCTCCAGGGAGGGTCAAGCCTGGCGGTCACCTGGAGAGTTCCGTCGGTGGAGTTCCCCTTGGGGGCCACGGTGCACGAAGCGGTCTCCGTCGGTTACGGGGGCATGGGCAGCTACGACTTCCACGGTCTGGAGACCATCCAGTGCATGGTGGAGCGCCGCAAGGGCGGCGAGACTGGGGTGGAGTGGCTGCAGACCTATCGTGGCGACGGCTTCTGGACGGCGTGGCAGCAGGGAGTGTGGCCGCAGGCACTGGTGAAAGCGGCGCTGTGCCGCAGTTCCACCCTGGCCCCTGGAAGTGCCACCTTTACGGATACGTTTGCTACCTTCGAACAGATGCGGGCCTTGGTGCCCGATCCGGTTGCCTACCACTACCAACATCGCGACGGGCTGCGCTGCACCATGCTGCTGATGAACGGGCTGGTGCGCGACTTCACCTTCGCCGCAGCGATCGAGGGGCAGGCGAAACCCTTCTCCACGCAGATGTATCTGCCGATGCCCGACGGCCGCACCACCCTGGCGAGTTTCTTCAGCCCGCTGGTATATAACGCCGAGCAAATGTTCCTGACCGGCAAAGCGCAGTATCCGATCGAGCGAACGCTGCTGACCAGCGGCCTGTTGATTGCAGGCGTCGATAGCGCTTACCGGGGCATGCAGCGAGTGCAGACCCCGAACTTAGCGGCCGTACACTACCAGCCCAACCCCGAGTCCACCTTCTGGAGGAGCTAATGCTGACCCGCCGCCGCTTTGTAGAGTATTCCGCGCTGTCTTCAGCCTTGTTGGCCTATCGCCCGCTGCGCAGTGGCTGGGCGCAGACGCCCGGGCGCCCACTGCGCCTGGCGATCCTGGGCAGCGTCTACGGCTACCAGTCGAATATGCAAACTCTCGCCGACCGCTTTCTGGTTGGCTATCCCTATGACGGCGAATGGCACACGCCCAATGTGCAGGTGGTCTCCGTGTATGTCGATCACCTGGCGCGCCAGGCCGAGGCTGCACCCTCGCCCTTCCAGCTGGCGATGACGGGGGCCAAGCTTGCGCCGGCAAGTTCAGCCAGAGGAATAGCGGGCGGCCTGGGGCGGGATCTCGCCGTGGGGGCCCAGCCTCCGCCGGAGAAAGCGGAGCCGATGAGCGATCTGAGCAAAGCGCGATCGCAGCAGTTCGGCTTCCGCCTGTGCAGCAACATTCCGGAGGCGCTGCGCTGTGGCGGCGACCGCATCGCCGTCGACGCCGTGCTGGCGATCGTGGAGCAGGATGACTACCCGAGCAACGACAGGGGGCAGATTCTGCTGCCCAGCTACGATTTCTTTCAGCAGTGCGTCGAAGTCTTTGAGGACGAGGGACGTGCGGTTCCCTACTTCAACCACAAGCAGCTTTCTTACAGCTTCGAGCAGGCGCAAACCATGGTAAAGACCGCCAACCGCTTGCGATTCCCTCTGCTGGCCGGCTCTTCGCTCCCGGTGACCTGGCGCTTGCCAGACGTGGATATACCGCTCGGTGCGGAGGTCGAAGAGGCGGTGATGGTGGGTGTGGGCGGATTCGATGGCAAGGATTTCGATGCGCTCGAAGCCCTGCAATGCATGCTGGAGCGGCGCAAGGGCGGCGAGACGGGGGTGAAGGCGGTGCAGTTGCTCGAGGGCGACGATGTCTGGGCGGCGGGGGACGCGGGCCGCTGGTCCAGGGATCTGCTGAGCTCTGCGCTTTCCCGCAGCGACACGCCGTTGGGCCTGACGGTGCTGGACGGCCGCACGCAGGACCTGGTTGCCTCCGGTGTTTTGCCGCAATTGGTCAAGAATCCGGCCGCGTATTGCATCGAGTACATCGATGGGACGCGGGCCACGCTGCTCATGCTCAACGGCGCCATCATGGATTTCAACATCTCGGCGCGGGTAGCGGGCCAGGGCTTGGTGTCGACTCAGTTCTTCCTGCCGCCGGCTCCGAACGATACTTACTCTGCGTGCCTGGCGGCGAAGATCGAGCAGATGTTCCAGACCCGGAGCGCGGCCTATCCGGTGGAGCGAACCTTGCTGACGACTGGCGTGCTGGAGGCATGTCTGCATTCAAGGCACAAGCTGAACCAGCGGCTGGAGACGCCGCAGTTGGCGATCAGGTACCAGTCGGCGGCAGACCCGCAATTCGCTCGCACCTAATGACCTTAGCGGAAGCATTCATTCTGCTTTGGTAACAGATACGATTTCATTAGAGTCAATTATGTCCTGGCTTGTATCCGATTCTAACTTCAGTAATACCACCTAAGCGCGATGGCTGCGCCAGTGGATACCCGCCTACGCTCGCACTCATGTGCCGCGACGCTCGTCGAATTTGTGTATGAAACTGACACGCCATCGATTCCCCACTCGGCCTATCTCTGCGAGCCGGATCATTTTGTCCTTGCCTTTGATCGTAATGATGACGGGCCCGGTTGCTGTGATGGGGCAGCATTCCGTAACACTGACGGGCCCGCTCGTCGAACCTACCGTGATCAACTATGGCAGGCCGGCGAATATCCCGATTCTTGTGACCGGCGCCGGGACAGCGGCGCCATCCGGCTCGGTCAGTTATGTCATCGGCTCCGGCTCGGCACAGGCAGCCATGATCAGCAATGGCGTGGCTTCCATCACAATTCCGAAGAATCTCGCGCCGGGCACTTATACGATTCCGGTAGGATACGGCGGAGATAACAACTACGGGGCCGCCAGCAGTATCGTGGTTCGCCTCAAAGTCCGATGGATCATCCCGGCTCTGACGTTCGCTCCTCCCGCCAGTATCGGCTATGGCACGAATCTGACCGGTGAGCTGACAGCTTCAGCCCGGTTCAACTCCCTCCCGGTGGCGGGCGCCATCACCTACACGGCAACACCAGAGGGGGGAACCCCGGTCACCGTGACCAGCGGGACAATCCTGGGCGCAGGCGAGTACACGTTGTCCGCGACATTTGTTCCGCTCGACGGAGGTACTTACAGCACAGTCAGCAGAAGTGTAAGCCTCGCCGTCAACGGGGGCCCGGTGCAGACAATCGACCCGCTGGGCGCGGTTCCTGCTTCGCAGGCGGCAAACGGACTCGGGTTCAATGTTGCTCCGGGAAACAATTGGGAGTTCCAAATGGCTGCCACCGCTGGAGCTACCCACGTTCGGTTCCAGTGCGGATGGAGCGGAGTGGAAAACCAAACCGGTCCTCCCATGAACGCCCCCGCCGCGACCCAGTTCACGCTCGAAGGTGATTGTCAGGCCGGTCTCAGGTCGTCCGCCGCATTCGGCATACATCCGACAGTGCTCGCCGCCTATGGGCCACCCTTCCATCAGATTCTGAGTGTGACGGTACCGGACGGCGCCACTGCTGGAGCGAGCGTGATGAACATCCAGTACGCCTATGGAGCCGGTGGCGATACGCTCTCTTCAATGGCAGCTTTTTACGATACGATCATCGGTCCCTCGAATGCTTACATTACCGGTAAGCACTCGTACGCGGGCGGCCTCATCGTAGGTGTTACGTTGACGGATTCCACGCATGCCACTCTGCTGCTCGCATCCGCTCTATCTTCGGCTTTGCCAGCGGACACGACTACCAAATACATCATCAACGAATACCTCTATCCGCCGCCCGCCACCTTCAGCCCAACGGACCCCTCTGTGCTCGCCTATGCCAAATATGCAGAGTTCCTGGCGAGTGAGATCGCAGCGTCGCACCTTGTGGGAGAGGTAAAAATCTGGAACGAGCCGCCTTGGTCGGATGACCCCTGGGATGACCGTTACGACTTCTACGACAATCAGCCACTTCCCGTTAGTCCTGGACCGCAGACAGCGTATCTTCCCAACTGGGGATTTGCTGCTGCTCTATACAGTCAAAGCTCGCCGGTGCCGGGCGTCACCTATAACTGGGGGGGAACCCATAAGACGGGCGGCAACTCCATGCTGAATGCCCAGATGGAAGAAAACACAGGTGTATCTTTCTGGCAGCCGAACTCTCTGGTGACGACGGAATCACTCCATCCTTATGGGAATAACCCTGAGGATATGCTTTGGAGTGAACCGTGTCTTGAAGCCACCATCAACCCTTACCCAATGGCCCCGAATAGCTTCTCTGCCTGCAATTTGTCTGGCGTGGGCCCGAACTTCGCCTATGCTGCGCAACAGACCCTGGTTCAAGAGAGCATCCATCCCAACTGGGGCATTGGGCACAATATCACTGAAACTGGTTTTGAAGGCGCGTCAGGGGACGACCTGCACAAGGCGCGATTCGTCATGCGGCAGTTCCTTGGCTACCAGGCCGCCGAGGTTACGCCGATTCAGTTCTATAGACTTTTTGATACCAGCCCGCAAGACTTCAGCTTCGTCGCTCAAGCAGCGAACACAGATGGTACCCACAGCCCCCTTCCCGCTTATGTCGCGCTTGCCGGCCTGATGTCAGACCTGAGAAAAATCCAGTTGAGTCCTTATCCAGAGCAGAACCTGCCCACCATCGTGACTTATAGTGGAACCTATCCGCTGGACACAGTCTCTTTCGTTGGATCCCGTAGCGGTGACAGCGCCAGCTCTATCCTTTTTGCGGTGTGGCAACGCAGCCATACGACCGGAAGCTGGGCAACGCTTGCCTCGCCCGCTCCGGCTCTTGTCACTGTACAGCTCCCGCCACAGGTAACGGTCCTCGCGGTCCTCAACTTAGATACACGCGCTCCGGTAACATACTCAAAATCCGCCGGACAGATATCGTTCACGGTGTCTGACGATCCAATTGAAATACTCGTAGGGCCGACGACAGGGTCTGAGTGAAAGCAGCCGCCCTTGTCTAGCTTCCTTTCGCCTCTGTGTCACCCTGTCGGAAGGTGGCTACTCCCGCGTCGGACACTTTGACCCACTTTGGGTCAGGCGAGGCATCGGGGTTGTAGTTGTCGTGCCAGTTCCACCACTTGTACGGCGGCGTCTGGGGATAGCCCTCCGGTGAGTCCTCCCAAGTCTCCTGACGGCCGAGCGGCGTGATGTCGAGGTAGCTCCAGGTGCTCCCCATGGCCTCGTCGCCGCGGCTGTTGATTAAGTACGTGCGGAACACCTTGTCGCCGTCGCGGAAGAACGCATTGTGGCCGTGCCACTCGTTCACGCCGAAGTCGGCGTCGAAGCTGTCTGTGATGGTGTACCAGGGCATCTCCCAGCCCATCCGCGCTTTCAGGCGCACGATGTCCGCCTGCGGCGCGCGTGAAGCGTAGGCGAGGGTGGTGTCGCGGGCATTCAGATGGGTCAAGTGAGCGACCTGATCGGCGCCGAGGGAGCAGCCGCGACAGGCGTGCTCGGGCCAGCCGAACACTCCGGGCTCGAAGAAGGCGCGATAGACGATCAACTGACGGCGGCCTTCGAACAAATCGAGCAGGCTTACCTTGCCCTTGGGTCCGTCAAACTGGTACTTCTTGTCCACCGCCAGCCAAGGCATGCGCCGGCGTTCCGCGGCCAACGCGTCACGGGAGCGGGTGAAGGCCTTCTCCTTCGCGAGGAGTTGCTGGTGCGCAGCCTCCCACTCCTGCTGCGACACAATCGGGGGTGTGTTCATTGCGAGATGCCCTTGCCCGTGTTCCTGGTCTCTCTCTTTGGTTGTTGCCATGTCATTTCTCCTTGTGTGTTGTGAAACCGACAGAGACGATTCGCTCTGAAAGATTTCTGGACTTGCCAATGCACACCGCCAGAATTCTTCTTGCATGGCAGCCATCTACAAATATTGATGCAGGTATCGAAGGGCCGGTGAGTAACAAATGTGGCGGGATTGCGACGACCTCATGCCGCTGTTTGCACTCCAACAACTTGACCGTCCCGCGGTTTCCTGGTCAGCGTAATCCGATCAATTTGTGAGTTTGCAGGCTCAATCGCCATTTCGGGTTCTCTGAGCAGAACTGGATTGCGGATCGGAGCGACTCTTTTGCGTTCGCTCCATCCTTGGGTTGAATAAAGAAGTGTTGAAACTCCAACTGAGCATAGGAACGAGGGTCCACTTCCTGTGGATAGACCACCTTCAGTTCGTCACCCCGTCTTACGAGTAGAGCGGAGCGGCTCTTTGGACTGACGCAGATCCAATCGACACCATCGGGAACCGGGATAGTTCCGTTTGTCTCGATTGCAATGTAAAAATTACGGCGATGCAGGGCTTCAATCAATTCCGAATCGAGTTGGAGTAGCGGTTCGCCGCCGGTGCAAACGACGAATCTTGAACCTGAGTCGTGGTGCGGCCAATGGTTAGCGACGGCATCCGCCAATTCATCTGCCGAAACAAATTTCCCGCCGCCATCGCCGTCGGTTCCGACAAAGTCGGTGTCACAAAATGTGCAGATGGAGGCGTAGCGGTCAGATTCCCGACCGTTCCAGAGATTACAGCCTGCAAAACGGCAAAAGACCGCCGCACGACCGGAGTGAGCGCCCTCGCCCTGGAGGGTGTAGAAGATTTCCTTGACTGCATATGGCATGGTGCGGTCCTTTAAATGCGGTATTCGAGGGGATCGTCGTATCCGGCTTCGAGGAACCCCTTTAGGCGGAGAAGGCAGGCATCGCACTCTCCGCAGGCAGCACCAGTTTCGGATGGATCGTAGCAAGTAATGGTCATGCTGTAGTCCACCCCAAGAGATAAACCGGTCTGAATGATTTCCTTCTTGGTCATTGAGATAAGCGGCGTGCGAATAGTGAATTTTTCTCCGCCCTCAGTTCCCGTTTTCGTGCCGAGATTGGCCACCTTTTCAAAGGCCGCAATGAATTGCGGCCTGCAATCCGGATAGCCGCTGTAATCGAGGGCGTTCACGCCAATGAAGATGTCCACCGCGCCCAGCACCTCCGCCCAGGCGAGTGCCAGAGAAAGGAATACTGTGTTCCTCGCCGGCACGTATGTAGGTGGGACGCCCTGGCCAATTTCCCCCACCGAACGACCCTTCGGAACCGGCTGGCCCGTGGTGAGGGAGGAGCCCCCAAAAGCGCCCAAATCAAGCTTCACTACCAGATGCTCAGCAACTTCAAGTCTCTGAGCCACACGGCTTGCGGCCTCCAGCTCTATTTTGTGGCTCTGACCGTAATCAAAACTGAGCGCGTATACGCGAAACCCCTCATTCCTTGCAATTGCCACAACCGTGCTGGAATCGAGTCCACCACTCAAAAGGACAACAGCTTTCCTTTCGTTCATCGA
Organism: Acidobacteriaceae bacterium; assembly: GCA_049693715.1. Taxonomy (GTDB): domain Bacteria; phylum Acidobacteriota; class Terriglobia; order Terriglobales; family Acidobacteriaceae; genus PALSA-350. Next base: position 7,814 of record JBAVQC010000318.1, read on the forward strand.
TATTCCCCGCATCCAGTTTAAATGCTGTCGTGCTCGAGCCCTTACCGACCTCCTCCGGAAGCCAGGTATCGAGTCCATTTATTTTCCCGGGGATGCGTCTTCTCTTCTGTGCGTCGTGGATGAATAGGTAAAATCCTCGTTAGGGCTGAAGAGGAGGTCTGCCATGCGCGTCGCACGAGCAAGTATCGGCTTGATCCTGGTGTTGTGTTGCGTTGGTTTGCGTGCCGACGAGAGCGATCCGCAAAAGATAACGCTGGTAGGAACGATCCACCGGGCGGTGGCGATCGGGGCCGAGTCTACTGGTTGGATGGTGCAGGTCGACTCCGAAACCGTCATTGACGGGAAACCCATCAGCTCGATTGAAGTGAGTGATACCCGCAAGCCCAAACAACTTGAGGATTTCGAGAACAAGCGGGTGAAGATCGCCGGTAAGGTTGCTTACCGGCACGGCGTGGAGACCGGAGTCCAGTCCTATATCGAGATCACGACCATCAAAGCAAACCCAGCCCGAGACAAGCACTAGACCAAGCCAGTGGATATGACCCTTTACCCGATTTACGAATGTGAAGCCAATGACCGAATACACTTTGCCCCATGTGTTAGTAGGGGAGCAGGAACGTTTGAAGCTGATGTCCGCTTTATTGGATCCGATTGAGGAGACGCGCTTTTCCTGGCTTGGCGTGCACCCGGGCTGGCGCTGCCTGGAGCTTGGCAGCGGCAACGGATCGATCGCGCAGGCTCTGGCGGAGCGCCCGGCGCCCGGTGGCCACGTGGTCGCCAGCGACATCGATATCGCTTATATCGCAGAGTTGCGAACGCCGGGTCTTGAAGTCCGCCGCATCGATATCCTTCAGGATGCAGCCGAGAATTGGGGCCGTAAGCCCAAGTGATGAAATCCGGGGGCTGACAATGAAGGCATGGGAGCTGATCAGCATCGTTTTTTCGGCTCTTACGGTGGGAATGTTCCATGGGCCGTGGATTGCATTAAGCCGGTCGATGAAGACCTTTGCGCCTGAATTCTTTCTCGAGATCGTAGATCGGATGAACCGTAACATGGCGCCGGTGATGACCGTGCTGATGCCAGGCACCATGTTGTCGATCATCCCGGTTATGCTGTTCTCTTACCGCCAACGGCCGACGGTTTTCTATCTCAGTGCGGTCGCGTTGTTGCTCTTTCTCGTCGCGCTGCTGGTCACCGTGGTGGTTGAAGTCCCCATCGTCCAGCAAATCGTCACTTGGACGCCCTCAACACTACCGGAAAACTGGCAGCAGCTCCGGGATCGTTGGATGAGGTTCCATGTTCTTCGTGTGATTGCCGGAATAGCGAGCCTTATCTTTTTGCTGGTCGCGGCAATTTTTTAGGTTGACCAATTTCTCTCGATTACTTCGGCATGGGAATCGACACTGCTTTGCCGGCCCCGCGTTCAGCGATCCATATCGTGTCGCCCGCGGGCTCGACTGCGGTTGGTGTCTTGAGGCCTTCCTTAATTACGGTGACGCTGGCCTTATCGCCGTTGACAGTAATTACGGAGATCTTGCCGCTGCCATTCTCAGCAAGAAGCAGCTTGCCATTGGCTGCGCGCATGCCATCCGGCCCTTTTATGGGCTGATCCATCCAGATGTCGACAGGGTGTCCGGCCTTACCAGCAGAATCCACCGGGATACGGTAGAGATTGTTGGAGAACACATTATTGACGTACAGAGTGCCGTCCAAAAAGGTGATGCCGTCGATGCCGTAGAGCGCGTGGTCTTCGAGGAAGAGTTCGGCGGTGGTGGCGCCTGCCGGCAGTTTGTAGATTTTGCTGTTGATGGTGTCGCTGATATAAAGCGCCTTGTCCGGTCCTATCGAGAAATCGTTGCAGACACTGTTGTCACCCGGCAGGTTCCAACGAAGCTTTTGGGCGCCGGTAGATAGATCAAAGCCCCTCAGGGCAGTATGGCGATTCGCCGGCGTTGTGCCTGGCACCGGGGTCAGCTGACACGCCCACAATGTGTTGGTAGCGGGATCGGCAAGCTGCCCGAAGAAAAAGGTGCCGGGCCCCTCAGCGCTGGCGTCGACGAACTTCTCAGGAGTGGTGGAACCAGGACGGATTTTGTAGATAAAGGGAGTGCTCGCGCTGCCGACAAACAGAATCCCACCCGGTGCGACGGTCAAACTCTCTGGCTGGGATTTGTCATCAACAATAAGAATTTCAGAGGCAGACGCAGCCTGTACAAGACCGGTCAATAATGCGATGCAGGCGGCGAACCGTCTCAGACTTAATTCGGGCATAGAACACTCCTGACGTGCATTGATATCATGTCCGCCCATTCCTTCGCTAGCAAGGTAAATAGCCATGAGGGTAAGGGGCTTGTAACGTTCCTAATGTCGCTGACACCATCTGGATGTTCGATGGATGACGTGGAACCCAAGCTTACAACCATTTGCCGGGTTCCCTTCCATCTTGGGCGACTCTCTTCACAGAAACTTACCGCGTCTTCGGGGGGAGGCCTCGGTAAGGCTCAGGAGGAGAGTCGCCAATTAAGCAGGTCTAGGTCAGGTCAGGGATAAAGTGTGACCTTGGGCGTAACCCGGGGGTGAATTGAGGTGGCTTCCCCGGTGTCGTTAATGACGTGGCTGATTTCGCCCAGATCACCCAGAGCCACGGTGATCATATGCTGGAACGTAACCCCCGGGGACTTCGGCACTTCTATGGCCTGGGTCAGCACAACGTGGGGACGCAGAAATACACTATAGATCCCAAGACCCCAGGCCTCGTGGCTGCTGACGTCATCAGAGACTTTGTAGGAAGCCCATCCGTTGGTGCCCGGCGCGCTCGTATAGCTGGCTTGATCCGGCGGATCGTAAGGGATTTCGGACTGGTAGAAATAAGTTCGTCCGTGGTTTCCATTCCAAAGCACCTGAAATTGTTGATGATGTTCCACGAACAGGCCGTAGACCGTAACGTTCTCCCCGTTGACGACCAAACCGTTGGCGCTGGTATTGCTGGACCAGCCCACGCCCGAACCGTGATCGGCACGCCAGATCCAGGTGTGATCAATGATGGTATCGCTACTGTTGACTTTGAGATTGATCAGCGTGCGGCCTACACCGGCTCCGCCGACGCGGAAGAAAACATCATGCAGGCAAATCGGGTTCTGTGCATGGCGCGCTTTGCTGCCGTCTGGCCCAACCTGCAATAGTACCGGCGATTGTTTCACTCCGGCATCGAACAGGAGACCAGCAACGATCACTCCGTCAACGTCTGCCGTGGTCATGGCTGCGGTGCCGTTGACCGGCTGCAGAGTGGCAAAGCCAAGTCCCAACACTACCGTTTGTGGCCGGGTGACGAGGATGGCCTCCGTCAGTTTGTAAACGCCCGGTGTGAGCAGCAGATTCTTACCTTTGGCAAGTGCGGCGTTGATCGAGGCGGCAGTATCCACCTCTGGCCGGGCGACATAAAAGCGGCTGAGCGGTATCGTGCTTCCCGGGGTGGCGCCGTGATGCCAGGTGATCCCAACACTCCCGGTGCGCAGGGACGGAATTGAAACGCCCATGTTTCCGGCAGAGTCGACCTCAAGAAAAGGCTTCTCGCGAACGATCGGAGTTTCGGCGACCTTGGTGTAGGGAGGCGCCGGCCACTCCCCTTCCGGCGGATGGAGGACACCGACGAAGACCATATTCCAATTGGCCCCACCCCAACTTCCCCACTCCGTGTTCCGCGAAATAAATTGCTGCTGTGGCCCGGCCTCGACTTTGCCGTCAATCAGGGCGTCGGACATCCAGCCGCCGCTGGCCCAGCCGCCTTTTTGATGGAGCACAATGTCGCCGCGAATGTGCATGCGCCGAAGTGGCGCGGCCTGCGACACGGCCCATTGCATCGCTCCTCCCGTGGGAGATATGGAGAAGCCCTCGATGCCTCTCCAAAAGGTGGTGGTGGCATTGTTGTTGGGTGCGCTGGCATCCGCATGCACGTTGCCGGTGATGTGCACGCTATCGGGAGAGGTTCCCAGCCCGATCACTTGGGTGTAGTAGCCGATCGGGATATCCAGTTTGTAGTCGCCAGGGAGAAACAGCAAGGCATTCCGTTGGCTGCCGAACTCATTGGGCTGCTGGGTGGTATAAATCGCGTCGATCTGGCGCTGCATGGTCGACGACGACAGCGAAGGACTGAAGATAAGAACATTCGGGCCGAGATCAGGGGCGCTGTGGCTGGCGGCTAGCGCCGGAATGGCAGCGTAGGCCAACAGAACCCCCACGATGGCGGTGATCAAAAACACCCGGCTGCGGCTACCACACATAGGTGGCCACCGATTCCTCGGGCAGGGTAGTGGTAAACCACTGGCCGTGGTACTTCACATTGAAAACCCTGGGAAAGTTGGCGGTATTCGATGCGACCAGCACGATCTTGCCGTCGGAAGTAAGAAATGCAACCGAGGCAAGCTGCTCCAGTTCCGTTGAGCCTACGCGTACAGAACCCGATGGCACGAATTGAGAAAAGTGCGCGACCGCATAGTAGGCCACGTTGCGGGTAGCATGGCTGCCGTTCAGCGTTATAGCACCCTGGCAGAAGGTGCAGCCTCCATCGTTGGTATGGGGCCCATTCTCAGGGTCTGCGGCAAGATTCCAGAGCAGTACGTTGCGGCTCCAATTTCTGGTTGCGGCGATCAGCACATCGCTGACCGCAGCGGCGATGGGAAGCGGTTCGTTCGGTGGGCTGGAGATGGACTGCTCGGTCATATATAGATTCTTGTTGGGATACGCCGTATGCACATCGGTCATTGCGGAGGCCGTGCCGCCATATAAGTGAAAGGCTGTTCCATCGACGTACTTACTGGCCGCCGGGTCGGCAAGGATCGACTGCGCATAGGATAGAACGTCGGGATTGTGGTCGTACAAGAGGATCCTGGCCGTGATTCCTGCGTTTTGAAATGCGGGCCCCAGATTCCTGGCGATAAACGTACCTTCTTCCTCCGCGAACATGACCATGCTGGGGGTGTTCTTGGGGTTCAGGGGTTCGTTCTGTACGGTCACGGCGGCAATGGGAATTCCTTCCGCCTTCATCTGCTCGATGTATTTGACGAAGTACTCAGCATAGACTCCGAAGTACTCGGGCTTGAGGTGGCCACCCTTCACGCGGTCGTTGGTCTTCATCCATGCGGGGGCAGACCATGGGGAACCCAGGATTTTGATCGCGGGATTGATGGCCAGAATCTGCTTGAGAACGGGAATGACCTCGGCGCGATCGGGCCCCAGGGTGAATTTGGCGAGATCGGCATCGGTTTCGCCTTGGGAGAGATCGTCGTAGGAGTATACGCGCTCATTCATGTCGGAAGCGCCAATGGTAACCCTCAGGTAGCTGACGCCGGTGCCGGCGGGAGAATAAAGCTGCTTGAGCAGGTCCGCCCTTGGTCCGGGCTCCATGCGCATAAGAAGCTGCGCGCTGCCTCCGGTCAGGGCGAAACCGAAACCATCCATAGACTGGAACTGCTGCATGTCGTTTACTTCGATGGCGGGAAAGGCGTTCGCCTGGGAAGAAAACGGCAGTGAATCTTTTTGCCCGGCGAAGAGTGCGGAGCGGTCCGCGGTGGTCAGCCATTCGCGGGCGTCTGAGATTTTCTGCGCCGTTATTGAGCCGTAAGACATGAACAGGAGTGCAAGCGGCAAAAGGCAGGTGCTTTTCATAGAAGTTCTTCTCCGGCAAAAAGCCCGTAATTCGTGACCGTTCATCATAGTCAAACGATTGTTCAAATACGAGCCACAAAATCCGTCATCCTGAGAGCCTGTGACTTTTCTTGATTTCGCACTTTAACAACCGACAACCACCCTGCCCTTTGGCAACCGCCCTCTCCTTCACCACAACCATCCCCTTTCTGTCATCCCGACCCGGATTTCCTGCTACGCTGCGCTGGACACGGCTGCGTGTGCGCCTTTCTTTTAAGGAAAGGCGCATGAGGTTCGCCAACGCCACCAACATCAACAGGA
>JBAVQC010000319.1:0-13020 GCA_049693715.1 Acidobacteriaceae bacterium
AAGGAGTGCAGGTGCGCCTTATTCGGATGTTTCTGTTCCTTTCGCTGGTTTTTCTGAGCCCTCGACTGTTGCTTTCGGGTAGCCAGGTAGAGGCACAGCAAGCGCGCGAAATGCCACCCCCTCCTCCGTCTGCCAAGCAGATCCACCTCAAACACGTTCTGGTGGTTGGTCAGACCAAGGGTTTCGAACACGACTCGGTCTCTGCCGCAATGGCCACGATCTACAACATGGGCAAGGAGAGCGGCCTTTGGGACACCATGATTCGCACCGACTCCGAGCTGCTCACCAAGAAAGATTTGAAGCGGAATACCAAAAATCTTACTTATTTCGACGCCGTCATCTTTGCCAGCACTACCGGCGAACTGGACATGGACGATAGCCAGAAGCAGGATTTAATGTCATTTATCAAGGAAGACGGCAAGGGCTTTGTAGGCATTCACGCGGCTCTGGACACAAATTACGACTGGCCGGAGTACGGAGAGATGATCGGGGGCTGGTTCGACCAGCATCCCTGGATGACCTTCAACGCGCCGATTCTCAATGAAGACCCTGACTTCCCGGCTGTCCGCCATTTTCCCAAGGCATTCGTGAAATACGATGAGATCTATCAGGCTAAGAGCTGGTCTCGCGATAAGGTAAACGTGCTGCTCAGCCTGGATTCGAGCAAACTAAACTATGAGAACAATCCCCGCATCCATCGCACCGACCACGATTTCCCCGTGGCCTGGAGCAAGATGTACGGTAAAGGGAGGGTTTTCTACTCCACGCTGGGGCACACCGAAGAGGCCTGGGAAGATCCGGATATAAAGAAGATGTACTTCGAAGCGATTAAGTGGTCGCTGGGGATGACCGAGGGAAGCACGACGTCTCACGCAAAGCCGGCCGCGTCACGATGAGCATAGAGTTGATAGGACTAAAGGCGGTAACACAAGAATGAATAGGTTTCGGGACTTGGCATTTCTGGCGGCGATCGCCGGGTTAGCCGCCTACCAGGGTAGGCAATTGCACATCTATGCCGCGACTGGGCAGGCGCCGGCTACGACGCAAGACGCGGCGTCCCCCGGTGCAGACGTGGCGGCTGCCGGCGGTTCCGTCTTCCAGCAGAACTGCGCTTTTTGTCACGGCCGGGATGCCGGCGGCGGGGAAACCGGGCCCGATCTCACCCGGTCCAAGCTGGTGAGCGCGGATGTGGGCGGAGACAAGATTGGGGATGTTGTGCTGCATGGGCGGCCGGACAAAGGAATGCCGGCTTTTCAACTTTCCCCGGAACAGATCACCCAGCTCGCAGCCTTCATTCATGCGCAGCAGACCAAAGCCCTGTCGCAAAGCGGCAAGCGTAAAGGTGTGGACGTGGCGGACCTGCAGACGGGAAACGTGGAAGCGGGCAAGGCCTATTTCAACGGAGCAGGCGGTTGCGCAACCTGCCATTCGCCTACCGGAGACCTGGCGGGCATCGCCAGCCGCTACGAGGGGCTGCAGTTGGAAGAACAGATGTTGTACCCGAAAGACGTGAAGAACAAGGTGACGGTCACGCTGGCTTCGGGCGAGACGGTTGCGGGAACCCTGGAGTATCTGGATGAATTCACGGTGGGATTGCGGGATGCTGCGGGAACCTATCGGTCCTGGCCAGTGAGCACGGTCAAGGTGAAGGTCGATGCCCCAGTGGAGGCGCACGTTGCGCTTTTCCCCAAATATACCGACGCTGATATCCACAACCTGATGGCTTACATCCAGACACTGCGCTAGCGCGAGAGGTACCCGACCAATATGAAGCTGTTGAAGAACGGATTGTTTTTTGCCTTGAGCGCAGTGGTGTTGACGGGGATTTCCCAGCCGCTTCAAGCCCAGAATGTGGATGCGTCGATGCTTCTGCATCCGCCGGCGGATAGCTGGCCTGGCTATCAAGGCGACTACACGGGACAACGCCACAGCAAGCTGACGCAGATTACGCCGGAGAATGTAAAGGACTTAAGCCTTGCCTGGGCCTTTCAGACCGGGCAGCCGGCGGAAATTAAAGCGACTCCGCTGCTGGTCGACGGCGTTTTGTACTTTACGGTGCCGGATAACGTCTGGGCCGTCGATGCCCGCTCGGGTCACATGCTGTGGCGCTACACCTATCCGCCGAACAAAGGGGATCATATCGGCCAGCGCGGCGTGGGCATGTATAAGGACTGGATCTTCTTCGTCTCCCCGGATGCGCACCTGGTCTCTCTCAATGCCAAGGACGGGAAGGTACGCTGGATCATCGAACTGGCTGATGTGGAGAAGGGTTACTGGGCCACCGAGGCACCCTTCATTGTGGGCAACCATGTGATCGTGGGCGTGGGCGGCGATATCGATAACCTGCCCATCTTCCTGGCTTCGGTGGACCCGGAGACGGGCGCGATTCAATGGAAATGGAATGTAACTCCCCCGCCGGGTCCGGGCGTCACCACTGGCGGCACCACCTGGATGGCAGGGACCTACGATCCCTCTCTCAACCTCATTTATTGGGGGACGGGAAATCCGACTCCTGTATTGGACGGTTCTGCGCGGCCGGGCGATGACCTGTACACCTGCAGTATTGTCGCCCTCAACCCCGACACCGGCAAGCTGGTCTGGTCCTTCCAACCTTCACCGCACGATACGCACGACTGGGATGCCGTCGAGATCCCGGTACTTGTGGACGGAACGTTCCACGGCCAGCCGCGAAAGATGCTGATGCAGGCCTCACGCAACGGGTATTTCTTTGTTCTTGATCGCACCGATGGAAAAAGCCTGCTGACGGTGCCGTTTGGGCCGGTGAATTGGACGAATGGAGTCGACAAGGAAGGGCGTCCAATTCCGAACCCGGCGAAGGAACCGTCCCCAGACGGCGTATTGATTGCACCGGACGAGGGCGGCCTGACCAATTACCGCTCGCCCAGTTATGACCCTAAGACGGGCCTGTTTATTCTGAGTGCCCACCACGCCTACAGCGTTTATTTCCATAAGCCTGCAGACGGGGCTTATGGTTGGGCGGGCGCGGATTATGGGCTGTGGGGTAAGGGGGTGATCGAAGCAATTGACTATAAGACGGGAAAGATCCGCTGGTCGCATGAGATCGGTCAAGGAAGCCCCGGTTCTGGTGTGTTGACCACGGATTCCGGGCTGACCTTTACCGGGGATGTTCCGGGGAACTTTCTTGCCCTGGATACCGCGACGGGGAAGACACTTTGGCATGCCGGTTCGGGAGCGAGGATCGGCAGTTCTCCGATTACGTATGAGCTTGATGGGCGACAGTACCTGCTGACGAGCGGGGGAAGTGTGTTGTTCGCCTGGGTGCTGCCGGAAGGTGAACCGAAGGCGACGCATACGGTTGCGAAGGCTCACTGATAGGGCAGGGATCTGTACCATCAGGAAACCGCAGATCCTCTCGACTCCGCCAAGCTATGTTGAAAGAACATTCCCACGAAAGGTCCGTAGAACTGCAGATCCCTCGGCTTCGCTCCGGATGACAACAAGAGGGGAGTGGTGGCGAGAGAGAGGGTGGTTGCCAAAGGGCAGGGTGGTTGTCGGTTGTTAAAGTGCGAGATCAAGAAAAGTCACAGGCTTTAAGGATGACAAAAGGAGAGAGCCGTTGTAAGGAAAGCGCGGTGGTTAAAGGGGAGGTAGTTGTTGGGTAGGAAGATGCCCTTTCTTTTAACAACTGCCCTTTCCTTACAACGGCCCTTTCCTTTTGTCATCCCGAGCCGATGACCTCGCCTGCGGCGAGGTCATGAAACCAATGAACAAAACGCGGCCCAAATCTGCTGTTGATTCTATGTGGTTTAACATTTTGTACATAGGGAGCGCAGCCGAGGGATCTGCAGTTCTGCGGTCCTCCACTGGAAACGCGGAATCTCGTCCCTAAACAGAATTGGTCATCTCGACTGTAGCCATACCTTATGAAAATTACGGATGTACGAACGGTTGTCGTCAACGCGGAGATGCGGAATTGGGTCTTCGTGAAGGTAGTCACCGACCAGGCTGGGTTGTTCGGGTGGGGCGAGGCGTCGCTGGAGTGGAAGACCCGGGCGGTGGTTGGTGCGGTTGAGGATTTCGCTCCGATGCTGATCGGGGAGGATCCCCGCAACATCGAGCATATTTATCAGAAGCTTTATCGGCATTCGTTTTTCCGTATGGGCGTGATTGGCATGAGTGCGATCAGCGGCCTGGAACAGGCTTGCTGGGATATCTTCGGCAAATCGACCGGTCTGCCGGTCTATCGGCTACTCGGGGGCGAGGTTCGGAACAAGGTCCGCATGTATACCCACCTTGGCGGCGGGGATATGAAGGCCGTTTACCAGACGTTCGATGCTCAACCGCTCATTGATCTTGCCCACGCGGTGGTGGCGCGCGGCTATACGGCGCTCAAGGTCGTCTTCGTTCCCTACTCCGAGCCATTGATGGGCAGGCAGTATGTACGCCAATTCGCGAGCATGTTTGAGAAGCTGCGGCTGGCGGTCGGCGACGACATCGACATCATGATTGATTTCCATGGCCGTACGTCGCCGGCTATGGCGATCCAATATATCCACGCCATCGAGGAATTCAGTCCGTACTTTTGCGAGGAGCCGGTTCCACCGGAGAATATTCCGGCGATGAGGCAGGTTCGGGAAGCGGTCCGGGCGCCGATAGCGACGGGTGAGCGGCTGGTTTCCCGATTCGAATTTCGCGAACTCTGCGAGCAACAAGCATGCCACATCGTGCAGCCGGATTTGTGCCACTGCGGCGGCCTTCTGGAAGCAAAGAAGATAGCGGCGGCTGCGGAGACCTATTATATGGGGGTTGCGCCACACAATCCGCTGGGACCGATTGCCAATGCTGCCGCACTCCACTTTGCCCTGTCGACACCGAATTTCCTGATCCAGGAGGATATGCTTACGGATGTGCCTTGGCGTTGGGATGTGGTGAAGCACGGCTTGAAAATGGAGAACGGCTACTGGGTCAAGGCGGAGGCTCCGGGCCTGGGGATTGAAGTCGATGAAGCAGAGGCGGCGAAACACCCGTTCCAGCAAGAGACATTTGCTACTTCAGTTGCGCGAGCAGCCGACGGCGCCATACTGGACTGGTAGACGTGGAAGGAGACACTGATGTCCCGTAAGAAGTTCCTTTTGGCAGCGGCTCTGGCGATTCCCTGCGCTTTGATTGCGCTGCTGGTGCGCGGCCAGACCTCTTCCGACGCTTCGGTGTATGCCAACGATCCGGCCGCTATGCTGGCGGGATACCGGCATGTTGAAGTCTCTTCGGTCTCCGACGCGATTGAGCAGCTTACCGGACAGCGGATGTACATGACGCACCACATGCAACCGATTTTCACCACCAAGTTCGCCGGCTATGCGGTCACGGTAAAAATGGTGAAGGAGGAAAACCACGACCCCAACGCGCTGAGCGGCATGCTGCAGGCGATTGACCAGGGCAGCAAAGACTCGGTCTACGTGATGACGATTCCAGATGGAGTGGATATCGCCGGGATGGGCGGACTGATGGGGACAGCTATGTCTGCGCGGGAATTTTCCGGTGCGGTGATCGACGGAGCCGTGCGTGATGTTGCTTATCTGCGCAAGATTGGTTTTCCGGTGTATGCTCGCGGCATCACCCCTGCTACTTCGGCCGGACATTATCGTGTCGCAGGCACGGGCGTTCCGGTGGTGTGCGACGGAGTTACCGTCAATGCAGGGGATATTATCGCGGCGGATAGCGATGGAGTGGTGGTTGTGCCCCGGGAGATAGCTCCCAAAGTGTTGGTCTTGTCACAGCAACTGGACTTTAAAGAACACAGCATGTACGCGTTTATCGAGAATACGAAATCCATTGAAGACGCGGTCAGGAAGTTTGGCCGTTTGTGATGAGCAGGGGCTAAAGAGGGGGTGTGAGAACGCGAAAATAAAGCTGTTTGGATCCGGGGAAAACCGCAGGTCCCTCCGCTCCGGTCGGGATGACAAAGGGGAGGGCGACAATTCCAAGAAAGAGACGCTTCCATGAAAACGGCTTCAGCGCAGCAACGTATCTTTCCTGGACGCGCCATACTCCCCTTTGTCATCCCGACCGGAGCGGAGGGACCTGGGGTTTTTCCGCGGACCGGAATGCATTTTGCTCTATTCATCTCGTAGGGGGTGCTCATGCGATTCTCCAGCCAGTTCAGAATTCTGCTGCCCGCCGTCGCCGGTCTAGGGGCCTTGTGTGTTGGCGGCTCGTGGATATCAGATCAAGCGAAAGTCGGCGCCCAATCCAAAAGCCTGGTGTGCCCGGAGGACGAAAGCGGGCTAACGTTGCCGGGCGGCTTTTGCGCCACGATATTCGCCGACAACATCGGGCACGCCCGGGACCTGGTGGTGGCTCCGAGTGGAGTGGTCTACGTTAACACGTGGTCGGGCGACTACTACCCTCCTGGCGACAAGCCGCCCGCAGGTGGGTTCCTGGTGGCGCTGCAACCGGACGCCGGTACAGGCAAAGCCGGCACACCGCAGCGGTTTGGCGAAACCGCGGAGACCGGTACAGCCGGCGGGTCGGGCATTGCCCTGTACAAGAGCGCGGTCTACGCGGAGGTCAACGATCGGATCGTGAGCTATCCGCTGCCCGCGGGGTCGACCGTGCCCCAGGGTTCAGCCACGACTGTGGTTTCGGGATTGCCCCTGGGCGGCGATCATCCGATGCATCCCTTTGCCATCGCTGCCGATGGATCCATTTACGTCGATGTAGGCACGGCAACCAACTCGTGCCAGTTGAAGAACCGAACGCTTAAATCGCCGGGCGCGGACCCGTGCACAGAATTGGAGACCCGGGGCGGCATCTGGCGTTATGACGCGAACAGGACCAACCAACCGTTTACTCCGGCCGACCGATTTGCCACCGGGATTCGTAACGGTGAAGGTTTTGCTATCGACGCAGCCGGCAAGCGGATATACGTTACCCAACACGGACGGGACCAGCTGCATGCGAATTGGCCCGATCTGTATAAGCCTGAGGACGAAGCCACGCTGCCGGCGGAAGAATTACTTTTGCTGAAGCAGGGCGGCGATTATGGATGGCCGGAGTGCTACTACGACCAGATGCAACGCAAGCTGGTGTTGGCCCCGGAATACGGCGGGGACGGGGGCAAAAAGGTGGGCGTCTGCGCCAGCAAGATTGGTCCGGTGGCGGCTTTCCCCGCGCATTGGGCGCCGAATGGCGCAGTATTTTATGACCACAAGCAGTTTCCGGCGCACTTCCGCTCCGGGGTGTTCATTGCCTTCCACGGTTCATGGGATCGTGCACCTTATCCCCAGGGCGGCTACAACGTTGTCTTTCAACCGCTGAGCGGCGATCGCGCGTCTGGTCCGTGCGAGATATTTGCCGACGGTTTTGCGGGCGTCAAAACGCCGGAGGCGGCCCAGCATCGTCCCAGCGGGCTCGCCGTCGGACCCGATGGATCGCTCTATATTTCGGACGACATCAAGGGACGAATTTACCGTGTCACTTATGCCGGTGGGGCTCGATTCGAGGGCCACACGACTCCCTGCCCTGGTCCTTCGGCGCCGGCCGGCGAGATCGCCCAAGCCGCTGCCAAACCGCCGGAGGGCACGCATCCCGATGCCGGCCTTACGCCACCACCAGGAGCGACAGCAGAGATGGTGGAGTTGGGCGATCGTATCTACCACGGTGAGGTGGGCGGAGCATCGTGCGCAGGGTGCCATGGCGCCAGCGGCAAAGGAACTCCCCTTGGCCCCGATTTAACCGATGCCAAGTGGCTGTGGAGCGATGGCAGTTATGCCGGTATTGCCAAGACCATCACCGAGGGCGTGATGCAACCGAAGGAATATCGCAGTCCCATGCCGCCCATGGGCGGCGCTCAACTAACTGCTGACCAGGTGCAGGCGCTGGCTGCCTATGTCTGGGCTCTGAGCCATCACTGAGGCAAGTTCTGGATCGTGCATGCGTGCTTGAGCCTGTTGCCCCTAAACAGCGGTTTGTCAGAATGCGCCGTAGCAGGGCCTTAGAGGGTGTGCGAGAACGAGGATTTTGCGTGTCGTGGATCATTGGGCCGAGCGTGATTCCAGATAGACGCGCAAAAGGGAGTGCAGCGGCCATCCATCGTGGATTTGGTTCCAATTCAGGATTGTCTCCCGGGTTTGTTTCAGGCCGGCGGCTTCGGCCGGATAGGCGGTGGGAGAAACCGCCAGTACCTCGATCTCAATCCGCGGTATGTATGCTTGATCCGATACGCGGATGCGGTAGAGGCCGGCTTCGCCTACTCGAACTTGAGCGATACGCTGACCCGCTTGCCAATCCAGCGTCTGGGCAGCTGGTGTGCCGGCTGGTTGCGCATTCTTCATCACGTTAAGGGAGTATTGGCCCGGAGGCAGAACGCGAAGCGCGGGAGTCATGGAGATTTCGCCCTGGGGACTGACGAGCGCGACCATCTCGAAGTTGCCTGCCATTGCGGCGCGGCCCACCGGGATGGGAAAGGCCGTCTCAGCCGCAATTGGACGTAACAGTAAAACGTTCCTGACAGCTACGAACATATCCCAAACCAGCGGTTTGGGCGGCGGGTTGATCGCCGGCACGCGGAAACCCTGGGCGCAGGTTCTCGCTTCAAAACATTCGCAGAGCAATCGGTGACCGTCAGGCAACAGAATGATCAGCGAGTGGGCCGAGCCCCCCGCACCTGCGGTGATCCAACCACCGGGCGGGATCGCCTCCCCCAGGCGGAGCGGAGCTGAGCTGCCATTGAGATGCCAGTCTCCATGCCTTTCCCAGACCATTCCACCAGGATCGGGGCTCGGAGACGCGCTCTCAGCCACTATGATAGTGGCTGACCCGGCTACCAACCCAAGAATTCCGACGCCCACTGCAAACAGCCAGCTTCTACGCTTCATGCTCAAGTCTACCTGGTTCTCCGATCCTCGCCGGGACCGGGCGAGGCGAACTAGGGCCCGCCGAGTGCGGCCTTGTCAAGCCACATCAAATTGCTATCCACTTTAAGAAATACCTCATTTAATCTCTTCGGTAATGACGCAAATGTTGTATAGTCGTTTAGCGATCCAGTAACTTCTGCCGCATCTTCCCCCTTATACATCCCCCCATCCCCTGGACTGTACGGTTTTCGTGACAGCAGCAGTCACGAACGCTTCAGTCGAAAACTGTTCGATGGTGGAGCGGGCCTGGCAAGGCGACGACGTCGCCGGAGTTTGTGACCCAACAGCCCACCGGGGTAGGGAGGGTCCCATTCTTCGGCCAAGGGTATCCATTCGTGCCGCTTCTTTCGTCCGATTGCTGCTGCCGTGTCTTTTGTTTATGGTTGCGGCGGATACCATCTTCGGGCAAGCTCCCAATGTGCTGACCTGGCGTTATGACAATACGCATCAGGGTCAAAATACCCAGGAGAGTATTCTTACTCCGGCCAATGTCAACGCCAATACGTTTGGCAAGCTGTTTAGCCAAACGGTGGATGGCCAGGTTTATGCGCAGCCGCTGTATGTCGGCAATCTCACCTTGCCGAACCAGACGACGCATAACGTAATCTTTATTGCTACAGAACATGATTCGGTATACGCCTTCGACGCCGACAACAACGGCGGAACGAATAGCGGGCCGCTCTGGCAGGCGAGCATGATCAGCACGGCGCATGGGGCTGCGTCGGGAGCGACCACGGTGCCGGCCGCCGATGTCAGCACACAAGACCTCCATCCCGAGATTGGCATCAGCTCCACCCCGGTCATCGATATCAGCACGGGGACGATCTTCGTGGTCGCCAAGAGCAAAGAGAACGGCACGTACGTGCAACGGCTGCACGCACTCAGCATTCTGGATGGCAGCGAACGCTCCGGCAGCCCGGTGTCGATATCGGCATCCGTTCCCGGGTCAGGCTCCGGAAGTTCAGGAGGCACGCTCAGTCTGAGTACGTTGTGGCAGCATAACCGCCCTGCACTCGGACTATTTAGCGGAAATATCTACATTGCTTTTGGTTCTCATGGCGATAATGGCCCGTGGCATGGCTGGGTGCTGGTTTACAACGAGACCACACTGAAGCAGACGGCTGCGGTGTGCACGTCGCCTAACGGATCCGGAGACGGCGTCTGGGGGTCGGGTGAAGGACTTCCGATCGACACGGTGAGCGTAAACGGCAGGGCTTTCCTGGCTACCGGTAATGGCGACATGACGTCATATCCTCCGCTCACGAACAGCGTGGACTATGGTGAGAGCGTCCTGCGCTACGATCTGTCTAATGGCGGCTTCGCGATCAGTGATGCCTTTACGGCGTACAACCAATCTTCGTTGACGGGCGGGGACCTCGACCAGGGCTCGGGCGGAGTGCTGCTTCTTCCGGATCAGCCAGGAGCGCATGCGCACGAACTGATTCAGGTTGGCAAGGAAGGCCGCATCCTGGTGATCAATCGGGATAACCTCGGGGGTTATGCCGGGTCCGGCGCGGGGAGTAATACGAACATCCTGCAGGATATTACCAGCGCATTGACTCCGGGCAACGGATTGTGGAGCACTCCGGCGTATTGGAATGGGAACGTTTATTTGTGGGCGAAAAACGATTCGCTGAAGGCGATTCCACTTGCCAACGGTGCTCTGGCTACCAACGCCACAGCCCAATCGTCGGCCACTTCGGGGTTTCCGGGAGCCAGCCCGGTCGTCTCGTCCAATGGCACCCAGAACGCTATAGTCTGGGCGTTGGAAACCGATTTGTATAACTCGAACGGATCATCGATTCTATATGCATTCAATGCTGCCAATGTGGCCCAGGAGCTGTACGGCAGCAATCAGAATTCGACTCGTGACGACGCGGGGCCTGCGGTCAAGTTCACCGTTCCCGTGATCACCAACGGAAAGGCCTACGTAGGTGCGGGCGGCCAGGTTGATGTGTACGGGCTTTTGAACGGAGTACAACAGGCGCCGGCACCGGCCATTTCGCCCTTGGGCGGCACCTATAGCACGGCGCAACAGATCACTCTCACAGATACACTTAGCGGCGCGACCATCTATTACACGACGGATGGATCGACCCCGACCACGGGATCCACGGTATACCAAGGGGCTTTCCAACTTTCTGTAAACAGCACGGTGCAGGCGATTGCCAGCGCGACCGGATATCTGCAGAGCACGGTGGCGAGCGCAGTTTATACCTTTAACACGCAAACGCCGACACCGCAGTTCTCGCCGGCGGCAGGAACCTACACGACTGCCCAGACGGTTACGATTTCCGATAGCGCGTCGGGAGCGGTTATCTATTACACCACCGACGGATCGACCCCGACCACCAGCTCGACACGATATGCCGGACCGATTACCGTCAGCAGCAGCACTGTCATCAACGCGATCGCTACCTTCAGTGGGCTGACCAACAGCAACTTGGCCACGGCGTCCTATGTCATACAGCCGAATGGAACGGGCATTAATTACGGCAATGGCTTCGCGAGTGTTGCCGGGTTGACGTTGAACGGGAGCGCCACCAACGTAGACGACACCCGCCTGCAGTTGACGACGGATCTGACAAAGCAGGCAGGGAGCGCTTTCTACAACACCCCTACTAACATCCAGAACTTTACGACCGATTTCGCCTTTCAGCTTTCGCTGGCCCAGGCTGACGGATTTACCTTCACCATCCAAAACGTTGGGCCGACAGCGCTTGGCGGGACCGGGGGAGGACTCGGCTACGCACCGGAGCCGACCACCGGCACACCGGCCGGGATAGCCAAGAGTGTTGCCATCAAGTTTGACATTTACAACAATTCGGGCGAGGGCACCGACTCGACGGGGCTGTACACAAATGGCGCCGAGCCCACGGTGCCGGCGATTGACATGACCTCTTCCGGTGTTTTTCTGAACAGCGGCGACTCCATCACTGCGCATATGACCTACGACGGTGTCAATTTGATCCTGACGCTCACGGATGCCGTGGTCAATAAGACGTTTACACATACGTTCCCGATCAACATTCCGGCAACCATCGGGAGCAATACGGCTTATGTCGGCTTTACCGGCGGCACGGGCGGGCTGACCGCCAGCCAGAAGATTCTTACCTGGACGTTGACGTCGCAAGCAGGATCGGTAACGCAGACGCCGACCTTCTCGCCGGCCGGAGGAACCTTTACGACAGCGCAAAACGTGACGCTGAGCGATGGAACTCCCGGAGCGACGATGTATTACACGATCGATGGCTCGGCCCCTACCACTTCGTCGACCGTTTACAGCACACCCATTACCGTGGATAGCGGATCGGTCACGATCCAAGCCATTGCGCTGGCTACCGGGTTCAGCGCCAGTAGCATGGGCAGCGCCACCTACAACATTCAGCCCACGGCAACGGCGACGCCCACCTTCTCACCGGGTACTGGAACTTATACGTCGACGCAGCCGGTGACCCTCTCCGACGCTACATCCGGAGCCGTGATCTACTACACCACGGACGGCTCTACTCCGACCACCTCATCTGCCGTTTACAGCTCAGCTATCCCAGTGAGCACCAGCAGCACGCTCAAAGCGCTGGCGGCCGCCCCGGCGTTTGCGCAGAGCGCGGTTGGCAGCGCAGCGTACGTGATTCAAACGGGTGGATCCGGCAGCATCAATTTTGCCGGCGGTTTCCCCAGCGCCACCGGTTTGCAATTGAACAGTGTGGCGGAAGTAAGCTCGAGTCATTTCCTGCAGCTTACCGATGGCGGCCAAAGTGAGGCCGGTAGCGCCTTCTGGACTTCGCCGGTAAATATTCAGGCTTTCACCACAAACTTTACGTTCCAGCTTTCCAGTGCCGTGGCCGATGGATTTACCTTCACTATCCAGAATGCTGGGCCGGCGGCGCTTGGGGGCATCGGTGGAGGCTTGGGTTACGGGCCGAATCCGGGAACTGTTACCCCGGCAGGCATCGCTAAAAGTGTCGCAGTCAAATTTGATATTTACAACAACTCCGGCGAAGGCACCGATTCCACAGGAGTGTTCACCAATGGCGCAGTGCCGACTACCCCGGCGGTCGACCTTACGTCTTCCGGGATCGTGCTGTCGAGCGGTGACACTATCTCGGCGCAACTTGTCTAT
>JBAVQC010000320.1:0-5350 GCA_049693715.1 Acidobacteriaceae bacterium
ACACGGATATTGTCGCGTGGTACACGATGGCATTTCATCATGTGCCGCGGCCGGAAGATTGGCCGCAGATGCCGACCATGTGGCATGACTTTACTTTGCGCCCGTTTGATTTTTATTCGAAGAGTCCCTTGATGGATTTGCCGTTGCAGCCTTAGGGGTTTGACGGACAGGGCTGTGGTATCCCACATGGCACCCGTCATTTGTTTGCGGGACAAGGTCTGAGGGGAGAGTCGTGGTCTCCCTACTTTATCTGCTTACGCTTTGTCCTGGTCAGGACACGGCTTGGGGAAGGTCTGTTGTGAAACGGAATGTGCGGATATATCAGCGACGGTTACAAAACTTCTGGAGGTGAGCTATGGCTGGTTCCAATGTTGGCAAGTGGGCGCTGGTAGGCCTGCTGGCTTGCGTCTTGTCGTGGGGCATATCAGCATTTGCCCAGTCCACGTTTGGATCGATCGTGGGCACGGTGAAGGATCAATCGGGCTCGGTCGTGCCTGGGGCTACGGTTACGGTGGTGAACCAGGGCACTTCCTCCACGCACACAGTTACCAGCAATGCATCCGGTGGGTATGAGTTTCTAAACCTCGATACCGCAACCTACCAGGTGAGTATCCAGGCGAACGGCTTCAAGGATGTGATCTTCGATCATATTGTTCTGCAGGCCCGCGATACGCAGCGCCTCGATGCCAGCCTGGCCGTCGGTGCGGCCTCACAAACGGTCGAGGTACAGGCTGCCGGAGACGTGATCACTACCGATCAATCGAGCCTGGCGTCCACCAAGACCGGTCGTGAACTGGTGGATCTGCCGGTCGCCGTGTACGCCCGGTCCAATGGATCGACGAGCCCCATCACCACCCTCACCACGGAGCCGGGGGTGCAAGTGGATAACAGCACCAGCGGGAACCTGGTGATTGCGGGCACCACGCCGGCTTTGATGTCGTTCACCATTGATGGCATCAGCAGCGTGAACGTGGAGAACAGCGGGCCGATCGCTGAACTCTTCCCATCTTTCAACTCTATCTCTGAGATACGCATAAGCGAGACGAACAACAACGCGGAATACAGCGGAGTGGCGGATGTAACGACGACGTCTCGAGCGGGCACCAATGCGTTCCATGGCGGGGTCTTTGAGAACCTCGAGAACACCGCGCTGACGGCGGGCAATCCATTCACCGGCAAGCCCTCGCTGCACATGAATGATTTTGGAGGTTTTGCAGGGGGCCCGGTAAGGATTCCCAAGCTCTACAACGGGCACGATAAGACATTCTTCTTCGGCAGCTATGAAGGGTTGCGGCTGCCCCGGCAGGTTCCGCTGGTGGAAAGTGTTCCCAGCGCGGATATGCGGAGCGGAAATCTGTTCAACTATCTGTCTGCCCAGCAGGGGACGTCCACGCCGTCGATCAACAACTACGACGGCACGCCGATTCCCTGCACCGGTCCTTCGAACTGTAGCGTGCCCATTTCTCCAGTGGCCGCCAACGTGATCAAGTACCTGATACCGGCGCCGAACACGGGCAGCAGCGATTCTTTCCAGAACAACTATGCGGTGAACTTTCCGGCGCCGATTTCGAGCAATCAATTCGACCTTCGCATCGACCAGAACCTCACTTCGAATCAGTCTATTTATGGCCGGTTCACCTGGAAAAACCGTTCGGTCGACACGGCGCCGGAGGCGAACTGCTCCGGCTTCTGCGCCACCAGCCTTTCGCCGTTGCTTGGCGGCATCAGTCAGCCGGAGGAGGACCGCGGCTTGACGGTGGCCTACAACTACACCATCAATCCGCACCTGATCAATGAGTTTCGGGCGGGCTACAATGCCACCCGCACTTCGCTGACGGCGGACGTGAACTCGGTTTCGCTCATCAACCAGATTGGAATTACGGGTATTCCGGATCCCGCGACCGTGCCTACGGTTCCGGATGTGCAGATTGTGGGACTGCAGCGCACCGGGGGCTTGAACAGCACACATCAGCAAAGCAAGGTGATTCAGTTGCTGGACGATGTGACCTGGATCAAGGGGAGAAATACTTTCAAGTTCGGCGGGGATGTTCGCCGGCTGACGGACCATGATGAGAATGTATTCGGCAACTATCGCGCGGGCCAATACACCTTCAACGGATCCTCGGATCTGGGAATGACGGTCGGCGATCCTTATACGCAGTTCCTATTAGGCTACCCGGATGCTTCGGTGCTGGCGCAGGTGACGAACCCGGCCATGAACGGGCTTGGGTACTCGTACGCTGCATTCGCCCAGGACGACTGGAAGGTCACGCCTTACCTGACGCTGAATATCGGCTTCCGTTACGAGCTGCATCCGCCGCTCAAAGATACGCATTACAACACGGCCGCCTTTGTACCGGATTACGATCAGAACGGTATTCATGGCGCAGTGGCGGTGCCGAATGCGCAGGGCCTTACTTATACAAATCCTGGTTTTCTGGCATCGATCGGGTCGACTCCCATTCTCACGGCGGCGCAGGCAGGCCTGCCCAAGGCCCTGCGGTACACCTATAAGGGCGACTACGGTCCGCGTATCGGTTTTGCGTGGCGGCCGAACAAGAATGATTCGACGGTCATCCGCGGAGGCTGGGGACGGTTCATCGAGTCGCCGCTGGGCTTCTCGCTGGTTTCCGGCTGGGCGGTGAGCGCCAGCTTTGTGCCTACGTACACGCAGGGCTACGAGCCTTCCGACGGCAGTGGGGAGCTCCTCTCGTTCCCCTCTCCGTTTCCGGCCAACCTTTATCCGCCGGGAACGGCGACCTTCGAATATGCTTTTCCGATCCACTACAAGGATCCCTCGGTACAGCAGTGGAACCTGACTTACGAGCACGCTCTGGGCCACGATACGGGTATGCGGCTCTCGTATGTGGGCAGCCACGGGACGAACCTGGAGACGTTTAACGACTTGAACCAGGTGCATGCTAACAGCCTGGGGTATAACGATCCTTCGGTACAGGCGAGCCTGCCTTATCCGATCTGGAGCATTATCCAAAGCGTGGTGAACCAGGCGGTCAGCAACTACAACAGCTTCACCGGCGTTCTGGAGAAGCGGATGTCACACGGGTTGCAGTTCCAGGCCAGCTATGTATTGACGCGCGATCTTTCGAATGAGGGCGGTGCGGATCCGACGCAGCTGGTGGGCGCGGGAGGTAACTTTGTTACCGACCGATTCCACCCTGGATTGGATTATGGCAACGTGATCTTCGATCGCCGGCATCGTGTTCTGGCGACCTTTTTGTACACGCTTCCTTTCGGCAAGGGAGGGACGTTTCTGCCCAACAGCGGGCGCCTGGTGGACGCGCTGGTGGGCGGCTGGCAGCTGGGTGGGGTGACAGTATTCCAGAGCGGGGCATTCCTTACTCCCTCGGAGTCGTCCACGGACCCGGCGGGGACGAATGTGCTGAACGTTGCGGGGTTTACGCGAGCGGATGTGGTTCCCGGTGTTTCGCCTCGGGCGACGAGGGGGCTGATCAATTCGGCGGGCCCGGTGTTTTTGAATCCGAACGCGTTCGCTGTGCCGGCCGATAACATCGGGCGGTTCGGCGATGCTGCGGTCGGCAGCGCGGTCGGTCCAGGCACAGACTCGGTGTCTCTGTCGCTGATCAAGTCTGTGCATATCACGGAACAGGTACAGTTCCAGTTTGGCGCGCAGGCGGCGAATGCGCTCAACCATCGCAACTACGACGTGCCTAACGTGTCGGTGGATACGCCTGGGTTTGGGACACTCTCCGGTTTGCAAAGTGCGGAAGGAGCGGGTCCGCGAAACGTGGAGATCACGGGGCGTATCAGCTTTTAGTTTAAGGGGTTCAGGAGAAAGGGAGAGGCTGGTTCAGCCTCTCCCTTTTCTGTTTTCTGGACTGCAGTTCTGCGGACCTGTCGCGGATGTTTTAAAGGCCCGATATCTGGGTGAGTGGTGGCGCTGAGGGTGGCATGGGTTGTGGTTTGGGGCGGAGGCGGGAGCGCAGGCGTCCGATTTTTTGTCCTACGCGCTCGGAGGCGTACATCAAATCGCCGGCGGTCAGGCCGGGGAGAACGCGATGGTGTCCTACAGCTGCCAGCGCCATAGAAGCCACACAGCCGCATTGCGTGCAGTCGGGCGTGCCTCCGAATTGGCAAGGACCTATCCGCGTTTCCAGGTCAGCAGAGAGAGAGGTCGTGGTGCGGGCGAAAATGCACTCCTCCGGAGATTGCGGAGGGTGGCGCAGCTCATCGATCATTTGCCGGTTCATCTGGAACTTGGGATAGAGAGGAAAGAGGCGCTCCAACTCATCCAACACCTCGCTGCGCATGGAAGGGGTGAGAATCTCCGGACCTTCGGCTCCCTGCTGTGGGGTGAACAAGCTTACCCAGACGCGCTTGACCTCGGGACGAGCGCTCCAGAAGCGGAGGAATTCTTCGAGGTAACCGGGACGACCGGCGATCTGGCCAGTCACGGTACAGTGGATGGTCACAAAGCTCTCACGGATCGAGTTAAGTATGCGCTCGTAAGTGGCGGGTTTGCGGCGCGCGTCATGCTCGGGCTGCAGTCCGTCGATGGAAACGACCAGGCTGAGCTTGGAGAGGTTGTTCCATGCCTTTGCCAAGGGCCGGAAGGCACTGGTCACGAGCTGCACATGGACGCCGCGCTGCTCGAGCTGAGGGAGAAGCACCTCCAGCTCGCGGTAACGGACCAACGGGTCACCGCCTACGAGCGAGAGATGGATGGGCTTCTCGCGATCGACGATGGCCAGGATGCGGCGGACCAAGTCGTCGCCCTTGTAATCGGACAATTGGCGCAGGTTCACCCCGCCGGGGCCGAGATGCTCCGGCTCGTAAGCGTAACAACCGGGACAACGCAGGGGGCATTCACGGGTGATTTCTATGGAGAGAGTTGGCTTCTGGCCGGTGAGAATGCTGGCCCAGGCGTTCAGCACTTCGGATTTCTTCATTCAGGGTCCTCGGGGGAAACTACAACCTGCAGTCCCTATGATATTGAATTATCGCTTCGGGGAGTGGAGTTTCGGGTCAGGTCATATGAGGGAGGTCCGGGAGGTTGGGTTGCGACTGGTGCTGCTTGCGATAGCGGATCACGATCAAGCGGACGCTTAGGGCCAGCGATCCTCCGATGATGGTGCTGATGGCGCGATGGTAAGCAACTTCGTTTCCCGGAAGGCTGTTGAGCGCCAGGAGACAAACGATGTAGGCCGTGAGGCACAGGGTGAAGAGACCGTAATTCACGTTGTTGAGCGAATAGGCGAGCCAGGCAAAGAGCAGGGTCAAGACGGCCAGGGTGGGCGGCGACGGGGAGAGATGGGCCAGAGCGAAGCTGGCCAGCATGGCCCCGGCCAGAGTGCCGACGGTGCGGGCAATG
>JBAVQC010000321.1:0-46902 GCA_049693715.1 Acidobacteriaceae bacterium
GCCAAGTCGCCTCATTGCAGTATCGGCGTGTTCGTACCCTCATCGTGCGACCCGAGAAGCTGCTCACTGCCATGACGAACACCCCCTTGGGTCGCGTGGAGGCCGCATCGCCGGCGCTGATTGCCAATCGTGTCGCCGCGCGCCTGGAAGATCCACCGGAGCCGGGGACAACAGAAATCTTGGGTTAAGGAATGGCTTGCCCTATTCCTAACAGAGAATAGGTTGACAGGATGTGCCTCACGGAGGTGCGGCCGATCTCGGCCTTGCCCACCGCCTCCTATGTAGGCGATTTCGGATATTTGTTATCACGCCGGAATGCGGTTTAGCGAACATCCGAGTATTTCTGCTGAACGTGAATGCGGAGGATCCACTGTTGCAACAGCAGCTAGTCAAGGAAGACACGAGCCAGCAAGCCAAGCGCCGTCTAAGCGTCATCGCCGTTGTCGCTCTTCTCGTAATTGGAGTCGCGGTAGCGGCAGCCTTCACCCTGAAATCAGTTGCGAAGGGATGGACATGGAATGCGGTCTCATGGCGCGCCCAACTGTTTGTTCACAAAGCAGAAGGTGACATCCCTGACTTATCATGGCGTGACCTTTGGTTCATGATTCACGCTCGCGGTGGTTTCGGCCTGGAAGACTATATTAGGCAAGGATATAGCGTGGAAGGCACGGTCCTGAATTCATTCGTGTCTAGTAATGATCATCAACGCGGCGCACAAATCTTCCAAGCACACTGTGTAGTCTGTCATGGTAGGAATGGAGCTGGGGGGTATGCCCCCCCGTTGAACCGTTCTTCATTCCACCATGGCGATAGTGATCTCACGATTTACAAAATTGTGAGAGACGGTATTCCTGGGACGGGCATGCCTCGCATCGCCTTATCCCCGCTGGAACGGTGGCAGCTCGTAGGCTATCTGAGGACTCTGCAGCGGGGTGGTTCTAAGCTAAACGCGGAGCAATTGCCCCGCGCGGACCTTCAGGTGAGTAGTGGACAAATCCGCAACGCTGGAAGCAGGCCGGATCAATGGTTGACCTACTCAGGCTCTCTCGATGGACATCGTTACACGTCATTGACCGAGATCACCCCCGAAAACGTTGCGCGACTGCGAGTTCGTTGGATTCATCAATTCGACACAACCGAGTCAGCAAGAATTGAATCAACACCGATCGTCGTGGGCGGAACCATCTTCACGACGGAGCCGCCGGCCAATGTCGTTGCGCTAGACGCTGGAACCGGTGCTGTACGATGGCGGTATAGTCGAAGTCTCCCTGACAAGCTACCGGCATGCTGCGCTCGAACGAACAGAGGACTCGCTGTTTTGGGAAACGTGTTATTCCTGGCTAGTCTCGACTGTTATCTGGTCGCCATCGATGCAACTACCGGGAGTGTGATGTGGCAAACTGCGGTGTGCAACCCGGCTGACGGCTTTACGATGAGCGGAGCACCGCTCATCGTAAACGATTCGGTCGTCGTTGGCGTTGCCGGCGGCGAGTACGGGATTCGTGGTTTCCTGGCGGCCTACGATGCAAAAACTGGCCGCCAACAATGGAAGTTCAACACGATACCGGATCCGAGCGAATTCGGACACGACACGTGGAACAACAATGCATGGCGAACCGGTGGCGGGCCGACTTGGGTCACGGGAAGCTACGACCCATCGCTGGACTTAATTTACTGGGGCGTAGGCAATCCGGCTCCGGGTCTCCAGGGAGACGTCCGTCCAGGCGACAACCTGTTCACCGACAGCGTGCTTGCCTTGCACGCCAGCTCAGGGAAGCTGGCATGGTATTTCCAGTTCACTCCTCACGATGAACACGACTTTGATGCGACCCAGACGCCCATACTTGCGGACCTCCCGATCAAAGGCGTCTTACGTCGAGTGCTCTGCGTCGCAAACAGAAATGGATTCTATTATGTACTCGACCGAACAACGGGCGAATTCCTGGTAGGCGTGCCTTTCGTCGAACAGAACTGGGCGAAAGGTCTCGATTCTGCGGGGCGTCCGATCCTCTCCGCAGACGCCGAAAGTTCACCCTTGGGCCGAGTAACGAGGCCTGGCGTCGGGGGTGGCACTAACTGGCAAAATGCAGCATTTGACCCAAAGACCGCCACGATTTTCGTTCCAGCTACTGAAGGGGCTTCGGTATTCACGAAATCGCCGAACCCTGCGCGTGGCGATCTTGGATTCTACCCTGGTAGCTCTGGCGGCAATTACGTAGTGCCGGAAGAACGTGTCGTCCGAGCGTTGGCTGTTGCAACCGGCGCGAAAAAGTGGGAGCGACGGGAACCTTCCCTGCCAAATGGGATGAAATCCCTCTCCACCGGTTATAGTGGCCTCCTGGCGACAAGTGGAGGCCTCGTATTCGGGGAAGCGGGAGGTTTCGCTTTTGCGATCGATTCGACCACCGGCCGCGAATTATGGCGCGTCTCCTTGGGAGGGGACACATTTGCAGCGCCGATCTCATTCACTGTAGACGCACACCAGATCATCTTGATGTCGGCTGGTCGGGCACTATTTATGTTCGGCTTGTAGCCGATCGCTCTCTCCTTCTGGTGCCGTGTTCGACGCGGCCACTTATACGGGCAGCGGCCGTAATAGGTGGACCAAAACAATGGCTGGCTACATCTCTTCTATTCCTCTAGGCCCGGCAATGTCTCAGCGACCTGGGCGGAAGCTTGTCCGCAGGAGACTGCGCAAGGTTATTGGGCGCTCATCAGCAGGTTCACTTCCTTCCTGACAGAGCCTGGGCAACGCCGCGAAGGCTGTCGGCATGAAATCCGCCAAGGCGCTGCGAGGCCGCAATGTCGGACCCTTCTTTTTGCGACCCTGTCATTTCCTCTATAAAAAATCTCTACGGTATCGGCTTTAGAATCAGACGGCGCTATTATTCGTAGTACGCCATAGTTGCCTGAGCGAAGCTCTCCGTGCTGTGGTATCCGCATTCCGGGTCCGTCTTTGATCCTTTCGGGTTAGAAAATGCCGACATTTTGTCGATCTGCAGCCTAAGCAAGCGATCGGTGTTTGTATGAAAGAGGTAATAGGAGTGCTGGCCTTAGTGCCCGTGGCCTCGCGGAGGAGCTTCGTCTATGGGTTGGCTTGAGAACATACTGGGCAAAAATCTCTTCCGTTTCCTGTTCTCCCCTGCTGTCTTCTTTGCGCTGCTGTTTCTTAGTAGGGCGATTTTCTTTACCACGGTTGAAACCATCCGGCCTGCCCGCCGGATTGACTATCGATCCGTCATATTGAATGACCTTGTCGCCTGCGCGCTATATATATTCGTCGTTATCCCAGCGGCCGGCTATCTTAGCCGCATTGTGCCGGGGTATCACCCCTTTCCAGCGCGTGTTTCTCATTTGCCGCTCGCTCTTAGAGTGGCTTTGTACTTCATTCTGGCTGACTTTGGTCACTATTGGGTACACCGTCTCCACCATACTCAACATTTCTGGCAGATGCACAAGTGGCACCACTCGCCCACCTACATGTATTGGCTCGGTGGTGTGCGGGCGACGATCCCTCAGCAGTTCATGGTCAATGTTCCCTATATTATCGCGTATCCCTTTGTAGACATTGCACCTTGGTGGATGGGTCTGGCGATCGCTATGCAAAGTGCGATTCAGAACGATTGGATGCATATGAACGTTACCTGGCGATCAAAATGGCTGGAGTGGGTCTTCGTCACGCCGCGGTACCACCATATTCATCACAGCGATAACCCACAACACTACGACAAGAACCTCGCCAACATGTTGACCGTATGGGATCGGCTGTTTGGAACATACTTCGATCCCGACGACGTGGACATGAAGCTATCCTTTGGAATCCGTGAGAAAGAAAATCCAGTTCGGCTGATGTTGGGGCTGTAGCGGCTGATCGAGCTAGTTCGACGAACCGAGCGATTTCTCACTGAGAACCTGCCGCAGCATTTCCTCAAGCTCTTCTCGCGACAGGTTTTCGACCGACAAACTCGACCGGTCGTGGGTGTTTTGCGCCTGCAGGAAAGAGGAAATGGGAGCGCTGGGTTTGATGCCTTTGGCCTTGGCCTCTTCCACTTCTATCGCCAACCCCTGGATCGTTGGATCGTCGAACAGGCTTCGGACAGGAACCTCAACTTCAAATTCCTTTCTGATCCTTGCTACGACCTGCATAACCATCAGTGAGTGACCGCCCAACTCGAAGAAATTGTCTGTAATACCGACCGTCCCGACTTTCAGCAGGTTACGCCAGATCGCTGCAACGCGTTCCTGGGTTGCCGTCTGAGGGGCAACGTAGCCACGGTCACCAATCGGGTGTGCCGAGGTCTGCAATGCCAAGGTCTTCCGATCAACCTTGCCGCTTGGGAGCAGCGGAAACGCATTGACGACAAGGTACTCCGATGGAACCATGGGGTCCGGCAGACTGGACTTCATGAAACGACGCAACTCGTCGACGTCTGGATGCAATCCAGGGCGAACCTCAAAGTACGCTGTGAGTCTTTGTTGGCCAGACCGATCGGCGAGAATGACCACGGCATCACGTATCTTCGGCTGTGAAGCCAGCACTGCTTCGATCTCTCCCAGTTCTACCCGAACGCCGCGAATCTTGACTTGGTTGTCGGTTCGGCCGAGATACCTGATCTCACCGTTCGGCAAATAGCATCCAAGGTCGCCCGTCCTGAAAAGGCGAACTGAACTGCCCGCTCCGAATCGATGCACGATGAAGCGCTCAGACGTAAGCGCGGGTCTCCCTAGGTATCCTTGCGCAAGACAGTCTCCTCCAACATAGAGCTCGCCAGGCACACCCACCGGTACTTGATTCAAGTCGCAATCGAATAGGAAGATCTGGACGTTGCTGATAGGTCTTCCGATAGGCACTGGACCGCTCTGGTCGCCGGCTGTGATCTCGTGCCAGGTCACATCTGCCGCAACTTCTGCAGAACCGTAGATGTTGAGAAAAGTTGCGCTCGGTAACTGCTCTGCAAAGCGGTTCACTAATTCAAGCGGAAGTGCCTCGCCACTGCACGTCCAGAGCCAAAGTTTCGGCAGTTTGTTCTGGAGCTCTTCAACCCTCTCCAGAATGACCCGGAGCAACGAGGGCACTAAGACTATTCGGGTGACTCTGTATTGTGAAAGTAGCTGAACCAGATGCTCAGGATTGATGATCGCCTCGTCGGGAAGGATTACAGACGGGACCCCACGTAGGAGCGGACCAAAAATTTCCCACACAGAATCAACAAATCCCAGGGACGTCTTCTGGCAGCAGATCTCGCCTTCCAGGAACGGATACGCTTCCCACATCCATGAAAACCGATTCATGGAAGCCCGGTGTGTGCCTTCGATCCCCTTTGGGCTACCGGTCGATCCGGATGTATAGATGACATACATGCGGTTGCCAGCGGAGAGTTGCAGCAATAGGTTGCAGGCATCCTCCGCCGATGCCGAAAGGCTTTCGGTATCGAATGTAAGTGCATCGATCCTGTGCTTCTGCCACAGGTCGGAATATTCCGGCGTGGTTACGACCAAGTTGACTTGCGAATCCTCGACCATGAATTCTAGCCGCTGTTCCGGGTAGACAGGGTCCAGCGGGACATAGGCCGCTCCGGTCTTCAGAATGCCGAGTAAGGCAATCACCATTTCTGTTGACCGACTCAAGGAAATGCCAACCAACCCCCCAGGTCGCACACCTTTCCCGATGAGGCACCGTGCCAGGCGGTTAGCAAGCTCGTTCAACTCCCGATAACTTAACCGGTTCTTTTGATCGATGACCGCCGTCTTATCCGGTGTCCGGGTCCCCTGTTCCTCGAAAGCGGTGTGAATGCACAACTCTCTTGGATACTCGCTGCTCGTGTTATTCCACTCCACAAGTTGCTGCACTTCTGCCGCGGTCAGTAACGACAACCTCGAGAGCTTCTCGTCTGGTGTGGCAACCACTGTCTCAACGAGCTTTGCGAAGTGACCGGCCATCCGCCGAATCGTGCTCTCTTGGTAAAGATCTGCATCGTACTCGAACGTGCAGTGCAAATTGCCCAAGTCGACGACCTCGAGAGTCAAGTCAAATTTTGCGACACCGGTTTCGAACTCGATTTCCTCCATCACGAGGCCGGGAAGCTCCGCCTTCTGTTTTGGAGCATTTTGGAGAATAAACATCACCTGGAACAACGGGTTCCGGTTCTGGCTGCGATCCGGTTGCATTACCTCGACCAACTTCTCGAATGGCATGTCCTGGTGCGCGAGAGCTTCCAGTGTGTTCGCACGCGTTTGCCGAAGAATCTGCCGGAAACTACCGTCTGGGTTCAGGTCGGCCCGCAATATCAGTGTGTTGACGAAGAACCCTATCAGATTTTCAAGTTCAATGTCATTCCTTCCTGCTGTCGGAGTGCCGACCAGGATTTTGTTCTGCAATGCATACCTTGCCAGCAGCACCTGAAATGCACTCAACAGGACCATGAACAGTGTCGCACTCTCGCTCTGGGCCAGCGCCTTCAGGCTATTGTTCGTCTCCTGACTCAGATTGAAATGGATGCTCTTTCCACGGCCACTATGCGCAGCCGGGCGGGGGTAATCGGTTGGCAGCCGTAAGGAGGTCTCCGCCCGATCCAGTTTCTTCTTCCAATACTCGATCTCGCCCGCAAGGAAATCGCTTGTCATAAAGTTGCGCTGCCAGTGGGCATAGTCGGCGTATTGAAGGTTCAACTTAGGTAGGGGCGGTTGGCTGCCGGTGGCAAAACCGGCGTAGAATTCTCCCATCTCGTAAAAGAGCAAGTTCATGGACCATCCATCCGCGATGATGTGATGGATGACGAACAGGAGAATGTGCTCCTCGGGTCCGAGCCGAAACAGCTTTGCGCGCAGGAGAGGGCCTTTGCTGAGATCGAAAGGTTTGCCTGCTTCTTCGCCCGCAATACGAAGGGCGGCCTGCTCACGTTGCGAAGCAGGACGTTCACTCAGATCTGATAGCGATAAATCAAACGTAGGCGGCGCGGATGACACAACCTGCCCGACCTGGTCACCTTCGGCGACGAAGACAGTTCGCAATGACTCGTGACGCGAGACGATTTCCTGCAATGCCTTGGCTAATGCTGCCTGATTCAATGAGCCGCTGAGACGCAGGGCGCGCGCCAGGTTATACGTAGCCGTTCCTGGTGTGACTTGATCCAAAAACCAAAGGCGTTGCTGTCCAAAAGACGTCAGGAAAACTTTCTTGCTCATGTAGCTTTTCACCGGGAGGCGGAATCCCTAGGCTGTCCGACCATGGCTTCCGCAATGAATTAAGACAATCATTGTCCCAGGGGGCTGGGCACGTGCCGTTTATCATACCGCGATTCAAGATAGCTGCCGCAAATTTTTAACCACCTCGCGCCCACTTTGCAGCTTTGAAAAATGTTTGATGAGGTCAATCGTTACTGAAGAGATTTTCTAAAGAGATTTTCTGATGATAACCGTCGTCTCCTGAAGAAGGAAAGGATAAAATATGGCGCTCGGGTTTCACCCCGCCTAAGGTGCGTAATAAGCGCATGGCGAGGTTGGAACGACTGAAGTTCGCTGCACTCTTCTCGTCGATCTAGCGGTGCGATTCTGTCATTTTTTCTCGGTCATCGTCACTCCCTCGTCTGGAAATTGCAGAATACGATCTACGCGGCATCTTTCACGCGACCTGATTTGTCACGCGTCCAATAGCCTTTGCAATTCACAGACTGGCATTTCGCATACTTTGCAGTATGATTCCTCATCTCATGAAATCCTGTTCTTTCGTCTCTCAATCCACAAACGGAGCTCTCAAAAGTTGGCAGATCTATCCCCTTTCTCGGTCGCAGAGAACAAGGAACTCCTGATCAGCCTGCTTTCTCAGAAGCAGTCGGAACAAGTGTTTCCCTTGTCGTTGGCCCAACGACGCCTTTGGTTCCTTGACCACCTCAATCCGGGAAACCCGGCTTATAACGTCCCATTTGCGCTGCATCTGCGGGGGAACCTAGACCCGCGAGCGTTACAGATGGGTGTTCGAGAATTGGTCCAGAGGCACGAGATCTTGCGTACCCACTTTGAAACTGAGGCTGGTCACCCCGTTCAGGTCGTGCCCCCGAATCTCCCAATCGAAATAACTCTCATCGATCTGACAGAGATTTCGGACAGCGACAGGTATGCCGAGGCGCACAGGATCGCAACAGAAGACGTGGGTTTCTCGTTCAATCTTGCGGCCAGTCCGCTTGTGCGACTGAAACTGATTCGTTTGGCCGCGGAGGAAAATATTCTACTTTGCGTTATGCACCACATTGTGTGCGATGGATGGTCTCTGGGCATCCTTACTCGTGAGCTGTCTGCTCTCTACGACCAATACTCCGGCGGGCCACGCGCATCCCTTTCCGCCCTGCCTATCCATTACGGCGACTATGCTAAGTGGCAACAGGAGTGGATTGCAGACAACCCTTTCATTGGCCAGCTGCAGTACTGGAAGCGAAAATTGGCAGGCGCGCCCACGTTTCTGCCCTTGCCTGTGGACAACGTCCGGCCTGCCGAACAGACCTATGACGGCGCCAGCCAGGTTCTGTCCATTCCGGGACAGCTCGTTCACCATCTTGCGGAATTTGGACGAACCCGGCGCGCAACATTGTTCATGGTGGTGCTCTCCGTATTCAAAACGCTTCTCCACGTTTACACCTGGTCCAACGATATTCTGGTGGGCGTTCCGGTTGCGGGCCGCAGCCACCTCGAACTCGAAGCTCTGGTCGGATTTTTTGTAAATACTCTGGTACTGCGAACCGATTTCTCTGGGGATCCGCAATTTTCCGATCTGCTTCTTCAAGTGCGCGAAGTCGCTCTCGACGCCTTTGCTCACGCCGAGCTGCCCTTCGAGAAGTTGGTTGAAGAGTTGAATCCGCCGCGCACGCTGAGTTATACGCCCCTGGTGCAGGTCATGTTCTCCACAGTAAAAGCCGAGGAGGTTCCCAAATTCGGCTCTGTTTCAGCCGTTCCATACATACTCAACACTCCCAAATCCCTCTTCGACCTCTCGCTCGAGTTCATCGAAGATGTTGACGACCGCTGGTGGCTGCGTGTTGAGTATGCGACGGCGCTCTTCCAGTCGCAGCGTATGACGAGGATGCTGGATCACTGTCTGACCCTGCTGGGGGCGGTTGCAGGACAGCCGGAGTTACGGATATCCGCGCTTGCTTCTCTGTTGGAAACGGGAGATCTTGCACAAACGAAGATCGATCACCAGCAGGATCGTTCCGCCATCCCCCACCGAAAAGTGCCAGATTCGCGGTTCGAAGTGAGCATCGGGCCGCGCGACGCGTTGGAACAGACGTTGATACGGATCTGGGAGCGCGTGCTGGGTATCTCAGGGATCGGGATTTACGACGACTTTTTCGATTTGGGCGGTCACTCGCTGCTGGCAGCCCATCTCGTTTCCGAGACTGGTAAGGCAGTCGGCTGCAGCATCCCTCTCTCCGCGCTGTTTCGCGCTTCCACCATCGAGTCCTTTGCGCAAGTGATCCGTCGTCACACTGCCTGGAGTCCCGATCCATTGCTGATGGAGATCAACGCCGGCAGCCGGGGCTTTCCCCTCTTCGCCATCGTCCAGTCGGGCGTTGATGCCCTCGGATATGCGCTTCTGGCGCGTTGCATGGGAGTCGCGCAACCCTTTTATAAGCTCCAGGCCTCTGCTCCCTTCTGTCCAATTGTCCCCTTCAGCATTGAGGAGTTGCAAACGATAGCGCGCGAATATATCGCAGCGATGCGGGCGATTCAGCCCAACGGCCCTTACTTTCTCATGGGCATGTGCAACGGAGCGCATATCGCTGAACAGATGGTGATTGAGTTGGAGGCTTTGGGACACGAGGTTGCCTTCCTCGTCATTATTGACACCTTTGTCTTGCAGTTTAGTGAGATCCGATGGCTTGCGCGGCTCGAAGCCTTCCGCGTCGGACGTCGCGACATCTTCCGCTTGCCCCTTGCGGCCCAGGCCTGGCATTACAAGCAGACAATTTTGAATCGTGGGCGTCGTCTATTCCGGCGGGAGCCAAAGCCAGCCGACCCCTGGACCGCGGCGGTCTGGCCGGAAAAGGAGTTCCAACCCAGGAGATTCCGTGCGCCCGTGATCCTCTTCAAGAGACCCAAACAGCCCTACTTCAAAATAAAGGAACCCGGTATGGGCTGGGTTGCCAGGACGTCGTCTGGTGTCACGATTTGCACAGTCAACGTTGCGGCTCACGAGGCGATGCTTCGCGAGCCAGCTGTGCAGGTCATGGCCCAACACTTGGCCAAACACTTGAACGACGCGCTGGCTTGCATGGAACAACCGAAAGCGTCCTCCGGAAGTGGCCAGTGAATCCCAATCCTTTGTATCCTGCATCTAACACGAATCCTTCAAGTCTCGCCGGTATCAATGGGCTCAAAAACACCGCAGACCGTGATCCGCGCGACGCTGAGGACGCCCGCGCAACCGCGCAAACATCCACCGTGAATCCAGCCGATCGTGAGCACCCCTTGCTTGGTTCGAGAGTCGCAGGCCCGCGCTCCCTGACAGTCATCTACCCTCCGTCATTTGCTCCGGGAACGATCGTCACTGGCATTAGAAATCTGATCTGCTACAGGGATCTTCTGTATACCCTTACCGTCTTTCGCCTCGCGGTTCGGTATAAGCAATCGATACTGGGCTGGATCTGGGCGGCATTGCAGCCGCTAGGGATGATGATCGTCTACACCTTCGTTTTCTCTAGCCTGGCGAGGGTTCGCAGTGAGGGTATGCCCTACCCGCTATTTGTATTTTCTGGCTTACTGCCTTGGATATTCTTCTCCGGCTCAGTGAGCAACGCGATCAACGGCATGGTGAGTCACTCCACTCTGATCACCAAACTTTATTTCCCCCGGGAGATCATTCCGCTTTCCTATGTTTTTGCTGCTCTTGTGGACTTCGGCGTCAGTTGCGCCATCCTGTTTGGCCTGATGTTGTACTATGGCGCTACGCTTAGCTGGAAAATCCTCTTCATCCTGCCTGTGGTCGCGATCCTCATCGCCTTCACCTCGGCCGTTGCTCTTTTTCTGTCTTCTATTCAGGTTCGTTTTCGCGACACGGCTGCTGCGTTGCCGGTCCTCTTACAGATCGGCGTGTTCGCCACCCCCGTGGCTTACTCGGTCGAATCGATTCCAACACGATTACAGCGACTGTATCTGTTGAATCCTGTCGCTAGCCTGATCGAAGACTTTCGCCGCGTTATCTTGCGCGGATCGGCCCCCGACCTCTCCCTGCTCCTTACCTCCGGCGTCGTCACATTTTTCTGTCTTGCGTTTGCCTACGCCTATTTCAAAGCCACAGAATCAACCATGTCCGATGTGATTTGATCAGGTGCCGCGTCGTGTTTGATATCAGTCTGGACCACGTTTCCAAGCGATATTTCATTCAGAACAGCAGCCGCCCGCGTGCCTTCGGCTGGCCCAGCCGTGCTTTCTCGGGTAAGAAGGAAACCTGGGCCTTGCGTGATGTCAGCTTCGAGGTACAGGAAGGCGAATCCGTCGGCATTATCGGAAACAATGGTGCCGGTAAGAGCACCCTGTTAAAGCTCCTGTCCAGAATCACTGCTCCCACTTCGGGCAAAATCCAGATCAGGGGTCGCCTTTCTGCCCTGGTGGAAGTTGGCTCTGGGTTCCATCCCGAGCTCACCGGGCGAGAGAACATCTACCTGAACGGATCGATGTTGGGAATGACCCGTGCGGAGATTGCTCGCAGGATAGAAAGCATTGTTGAATTCGCAGGCGTGCCTAATTACATCGATGTTCCCGTAAAGCGCTACTCCTCCGGGATGTATGTACGGCTGGGGTTCTCGATCGCCGTCCATCTTGACCCTGACATTTTGCTCCTAGACGAAGTGCTGGCGGTCGGAGATATCGTTTTCCAGGCAAAATGCCTGAATCTCATTGGCCAGCTGCGCGAGATCGGTCGAACCATCGTATTGATCTCTCATGACCTTGGTGCCATTCAAAGCCTGTGCGACCGTGCAATCTTGCTACATCATGGGCAGGTGATTATGATCGGCAACACTACGGACGTCGTTGATCGCTACCAGCAGATGGCGATGGGCGGAGAGGAAACCTATCATCTAAATGATGATGCTCGCCAAACGTCGGCGGTGTGTTCGCACATCTCATTTACATCGGCCGAGCCGGCCGAGCCCCCTCGCACGGGGTACCCTATGATTGCTCACTTCGGCTTTCACGCTAGAGCTCACCTAGAGAATGTAGTTTTCAATGTCTTGATTTACTGGCCTAGCGGTTACCTTTGTGCCCAACTCACGACAGCCATATCAGACTCGCAACTACGGGTGCCAGCGGGTTCAGGTGAGGTCGACTTCTACTGTCCCGTGCTTGAGATTCAACCTGGCTGGTATCGGGTGGATATCTCTATCGAGTCAAACGGTAACTACATCGACAGGCAACAGCGCTGCGCGGTCTTGCGTGTTCATCCGGGTAAGATGGTGTTCGGTGACTTTTACATGGACACCGTGTGGCGCATACATGCCTGATCTTTTGAAGATCGCGATCAAAAACATTTCGTCTGTTTGTTTCGTGTTCAAACAGATGTGACTTTGGCGCGGACCAATTGCACGAGACACAACAGGTTACTAGGTTGTCCTTGCCAAAAAACTCCAACTCTTAGCATCCCTCCCTTGTAGACAACTGTCTTGCCCTTCTGCATATCGGTGAACGTCACGGGATACACGAAATAAGCGCGGCCCCCATTCACCTCCGAATAAGTCGGCTTGCCGATCGCAAGCGTCCCAGGCGTCGCCTGGATCAGCTTATTGTTAGCTTCGTAGTCGTGCATTCATCCGGAGCACGTCCCACGCATACGGCGGAAAGCCATCGATGATCGCCGTATGCGACGCGCAGGATCCCAGAAAGGACTTCATATCACCCTTGTTGAAGTCCACGACCCACTTCTCAATGACGGTTTTAACATCGGACTCGTCTGACGCATGAGCTGAGCCAACGGCAGGCACAGATAACACAAGCGCGAGGGCACCCAAGGTATAACGAAGACGTTTCATGCAATCGGTTCCCTTCACAACATCAGAGTATCCGCGGCGATACGGAATCCTATCACCCAGTAACAAGCCGAGCCAGCGGGGCTCGTGTAAGCGTGTAAGGTCGGCCATACGGTCCTGGGCCTTCGAGTTGTCCCGTGTAATGCTCGGATGGTAGCGAGAGGTCTGCAGTGCACCCTTTCATTTGTCCAATGCGAGGTGTGGTTTTCCCGGGGAGAAAACCACGTAAGGGCCGTCAGCTTCGGTATACACCCATTGCGAAACTGCTCTAAGGCGTGCCGCCTTTGATGAGCGTGCCGCCTTTGACGACCACGTCGGGATGCTCGAGGACTTCGATATGCCGCAGCGGATCCTTGGTCACGGCGATCAGATCCGCGAAGTGGCCCGAGGTGAGCGCGCCTACGTCGGCGGAGCGGCCCAGCAGGTCGGCGGCCGCAGTGGTGGCGGACGCGATGGCCTCCGCTGGGGTCATGCCATAGAGCACCATGTAATGAAACTGGCGGGCGTTGTCGCCATGGGGATAGACGCCGGCATCGGTGCCGAAGGCCAGTTTGACGCCGGCGGCATGGGCCTTGCGGAAGTTGTCGCGCTGCGTCTGCCCTAAAGCGCGCTCCTTCACCACGTTTTCCTGGGGCATACCGATTTTGGGTCCTTCCTGCAGGATGTAGTCGTCGTCATAGATGTCCATGACGAAGTAGGTGCCGTGGGCCTTGGCCATCGCGATGCCTTCGTCGTCGACCAGCGAAGCGTGCTCGATGGAGTCGAAGCCGGCTTCAATCGCCCATTTGATCGACTGCGCACCGTGGGCGTGGGCAGCGATCTTGCGTCCGGCCTGGTGGGCGGTATCGGCGGCAACCCTCAGTTCCTCCAGGCTGTACTGGGGCGCGCCGGGCTGGTCTCCCTTGGATAGAACGCCGCCGGAGGCCAGGACCTTAATCACGTCTACCCCGTATTTCACCTGTTCGCGGACAGTCTTGCGGACCTCCTCCGGGCCGTCGGCGATCTGGAAGTTGTTCTTGGCGGGAAACAGCGTATAGGTCAGTTGGGGCGCGTAATCGTTGATGTCTCCGTGGCCGCCGGTGATGGTGATGCCAGGTCCGGAAGCGACGATGCGCGGACCGGGAATGAAGCCGGAATCGATATTCTTGCGCAGGTCGACGGCCAGAAACGGAAACGAGCCGACATCGCGAACCGTGGTAAAGCCGGCCTCGAGCGTTTTTTTGGCGTTCACGACGCCGGCGATGGCGGAATCGAAGGGGGTGTCCTGGAACTTGTCGATTTCCTCATAGCGGTCGGCGCGGCTGCCGAGGTGGGTGTGGCAGTCGATAAGGCCAGGCAGAACGTATTCGGCGGAAAGATCGAGAACCGAAGCCCCGGCAGGCGGGTGGAACCCGGCGCCTTCCACGGACTGGACGCGGTGGTTGGCGATCACCAGCGTGGCGTTCTCAAGATATTGGCCGGAAGCGGGGTCAAACAGGTGGCCCGCGCGAATGTAGGTCAGCCGAGAGGGCGAGGTTTGGGAAGTTTGGGCGATCGCGCCGGCAAGGAGGACGGGGAAAATAGCAACGGCAAGAATGGTTCGCAAGGCAGTCCCTTCTTCTAGATCATTGTCAGAAGTGTAGGTCCCGATAACGGGGAACGAGCGGGAACAGACAGGACGCTTCCTGATATTTTTGCTTGTCGAACGGATCTGGACTTCGGCAACTAGCCGGTGTCTTCAATGGATACCATAACTATTTGCTAAATAGGAGGTAAACGTCCTGTCTGGTCCCCGATCTTCACTCGATCTTCAGCGGCGGCCGCGCGCCTTAAAAGCGGAGCAGCAGTCCGCCGGTGAAGGTGATGTTGTTCTGCAGCGAGCTGGTGCTGGGAGGGCCGTACTTCGGCTGCCCGGAATAAAAGTCCAGCACTTCAAAGCGTGCGCCAATCGGCAGATTTTTGACGATGGGAATGCCTTTAAGATGAAGGAGCGGCTTGGTATCCAGGCCCCCGCCAAACTCCAGCGTTCCCGTCTCGCCCGCGCCGGTCACCTTCACGGTGCCCGCGGGAGGCTGTTGGGGAGCGAAATCAGCGTATCCTCCTCCGAAAAGCAGCCACGGCTGCAATGCCCCCTCCGCGTTCCACTTCACTCGCACATGCGGCGTCAAAACCAGGTAAGCATACTGAGGACTGACGTCTGCGGGCGGCAAGCTCGCCTTCACATCAAAAGGAGAAGCCAGAAAGTCTACACCCGCATACAACGCCGTGTGATGACCGATCAGCCGTCGGTCGTATTGGACGCCGAGAGCGAGGCTAGCGTTTAGGTTGACGCTGTCGCCTCTTTGCAGCCCGACACTGGGCGTTTCTGTCGCCCCGATGACGAGGCCAATCTCATTTTTGGAAACTGGATCGGAAGCCACGGACTGCGCATGCAGCGTGGGTGCGATAAGAGAGACAACGGTGCAAATGAAAGAGACTGCGGCGCTCTTCTTCACTTTTTTGAATTCACTTTCTAGGCGGTGACGCAATCCGGGCGCAGCATCGCTGCACGGCGATACTGGGAGCCTGAAACGGCGCAGTGATAGTTCGTTAGCTTTTGTGCGTTAACACAAGCGACGTCTCCGGAACCGGATCGTTTCCGTGGAGACTCAATATGTACCTTTCACCCATTAGAATCATGGCGGAGAAAAAGGTTACGCTTCTGGCGGGTATGGTCAACTCAAAGATGTGAGAACCGGACGAGGTGAGCAGTTCTGGGAGCGGCGACCAGTCCGCAAGTCTACGAACACAAACGCCGAACCGGTTACGCGGGTGGCGCGTTGACTCCGGCCTTCCATCGGACTTATGGCTATGCTCGTTTGGAGATGCAGCCGGTCTGCATACCGCAGCAGCTTCTCAATGCTGACATAGACCCTCCGAATCATTGGATAGACACTGGAGCTGCTAAGGGTTTAGAAAGAATGTTTCTCCTGAATTTTCCTCGCGTCTTGTGCGTCGCCACGTTCCTGTCGCTTTGGTTTGCTGCCTGGATCGGCATGCTGCTTCGCTCTCGCCGGGACGCGTCTTCCGAGAGCATGCGTTCTGACTTCAACACCGTCGTCGGAGCGACACTCACGTTACTCGGCCTGCTTATCGGGTTTACCTTTTCCATGGCAACCACGCGGTACGACCTGCGCAAGAGCCTCGAGGAAGAAGAGGCAAATGCCATCGGCACGGAATATGCCCGCCTGGATCTGCTGCCTGGTGTCGCTCCGGCGGGTTTGCAAAGTCTCCTGCGGCAATATACCGATCTGCGTATCCAATTCTATGAATTGAGCTACGGAGCGAACCTGCAGAAGATTAACGGCGAAACAGCGAAGATGCAGAATCAGCTTTGGGTCGCGGTCGCAACGGCGGCGAAAGCACAGCCGTCCCCGTTGTCAGCGCTGGCCTCCTCGGGTATGAACGATGTTCTCAACGCGCAGGGATATACCCAGGCTGCCTGGTGGAACCGCATTCCGATCGCGGCCTGGGGCCTCATGTTTCTCATTGCTGTTCTCTCTAACCTGCTGATTGGCTACGGAGCGCACGGCAACGCGCCCATACTATCGCTGATTTTGCCACTTGCCGTTGCGCTTTCATTCTTTCTGATCGCCGATATCGACAGCCCGCGCGGAGGAATCATTCGCGTTCATCCGCAAAACCTGAATGCGCTCGCTGAGAGCTTCAAAGCGCCGTAGAGGCAGGTAGACCAAA
Organism: Acidobacteriaceae bacterium; assembly: GCA_049693715.1. Lineage (GTDB taxonomy): Bacteria > Acidobacteriota > Terriglobia > Terriglobales > Acidobacteriaceae > PALSA-350. The sequence goes on from JBAVQC010000321.1 coordinate 16,731, forward strand.
TCAGTCCTCGGTAAAAGGAACATGACTGTTTCAGATTTATTTCCCAAGCAATGGTCAGTGCCAAACCCACTTTTGCACAGCTTGCCACAGGTTTTCCAAAGGCGGCCCACTTCGTATCGCTTTAGACTGGTTTCTATGAACAGGGATCAGGAATGGCATCCATTCAACCCGGACGATCACAGTACACACCCAGTGACATTTCGTCTGTGCAGGTGATGTTTGACAATGGAAGCCAAGCCAACGGGGATTGGCTCTATGGACGATTCTTTAATGTCTACGTAGTCCCTGAATCCACCATCACCCGCTGGCGATACATCTAGAGGATCCTCACCTCATCGCGTGTCGGCGCGAAGAATCTGGAAAAAATAGAACCCCCAGGCTTCCAATTCAACGTAAAGTCCCGTCGCTACCATTTCATCCCCATCGCGGTCGCCACTCCAACCGGAAAAAGCATCCGTCAAACGCCAGGTCGCGCCTCGTACTTCTCCCCACGGCACCTGCACCCGGGCTTGAGCCCCGCGTTCACTAAGATTCACAACGACGAGGCGTCGATCATTGTCCATGACCCAGCTCCAGGCCGCCAGATTTTGACAGCTTTGATTGTCGGGCCACCCGCCACACCCGCAAAGCTTCCATGCACCATCATGAAACACTGGAGCATGGATCGCTGCCAGAAGTTTTTCGTAGAACGTCTGTAACCCCAGGTCAATGGGCTCTGCGGGCCGTCTGCCCAGAAAGACCGGTAGCCTGATCTTTCTGCCCTCCAATTGTCCTTCGTGGAAGAGTCTGGCCCCGGGAAGGGAAGAGGCAACGACGGCAGCAGCCTCCTCTCCGGCGCGCGAAAAGGCTGCCGCCGCCCTAGGTTCATCATGGTTCTCGAGGAAACGAACCAGCTTCTCCTGGTAGGCCAGGTCAGCGCAGAGATGAAGTTGAACACCGCCTACCTCGCCATGTTCCAGCCGATCGTAGAGCCGCTTGTCGTAGCAGAAGTCGAAACCCTGGTGCTGCAGTTCCCACTCCAGATCCCAGTAAGCTTCGGCAATAAAGTAGAAGTCCGGATACACACTCTTAACCGGAGGGATCACGTCTTGCCAGTAGCCGGTCGGCGGCGGTGGGTCCACACGGCCGCCCCAGGTCCGCGCGAAGATCTGGTTCAATACCAGCATCGCCATGTCACAGCGGACCCCATCGCACTGCGCCGCAATGCTGAGGGCCGTTTCCTTCGCCGCTTGCCGAAGCCCCGGCGCAAACGCATTCAGTTGCAGAACGTCCGGCCATGGCGGGAAGTTGGGATCCCTTCCGCAGGCGTAGAACTTTCCTTGTATCTCAATGTAAGAGGAGGGGTCGTTCCTGGCTTCCTCGGCGGTCCCCTGAATAAAATAATCGCTGTGCTCGAGGACCCACGGGTGATCCGGCGCAACATGGTTGGGCACGAAATCCAACAGCAACTTCATCCCTCGTTTGGCCAGCTCTCGCCTGGCCACGGCAAGACCTTCCCCACCTCCCAGGTACGCGTCCACCACGTAGCGTCGTATGCAATAGGGAGAGCCGACATTATCTTCCAGCGTAAAGTCCGGCAAAGCGCGACGGAAATCCGCCACCAGGTTCGGGTTCTGATTGGCAATCGCAATGCCCGCAGGACTTCGTTCCCAGACCCCCATGAACCAAACGGCATCGAATCCGTATTTCGCAATGGCGTCCCACTCGGCTTGGGGTACCGAGCCGAGGTCAACCGCCGTTCCGGATTTCAGGCTCAACTCAGAAAGCCAAACCCAGGTGTTTATCTCGTACAGCGCCGGATATCGAGGCCAGCCGGACATGGTCATACCCTCATCTTGCGTTAGCTACTGGTATGACTATGGAAGCCGCAACGATGGACCGTCTGCGATCGGCATATTCAGTAGCGTCAAGGAGTAAGCTTACACTTACCGCGCATGACCATTTCCCGAAGGCAATTCACACTTCGATCACTCGCGCTTCTCACACTGCCGCTTCGCGTTGCCCGTTCCCAATCCTCGCCAATGCGAGTCCTTATCGTGGATGGTGTCAACAACCACGACTGGATGACGGCCACCCATGCCATCACGGAGATCCTGACGGCGACTTCTCTGTTTTCAGTCGAGGTATCCACCACCCCGCCACGGGGAGCTTCCCAGGAGGCATGGAATTCCTGGCGTCCTGATTTTTCCCGCTATGACGTCGTGATCAATAACTTCAATGGCGGCCATCTGGAAGACGGGATCGAGTGGCCGCTCAGCGTTCAACAATCCCTGGAGACCTTTGTCCGGGGCGGAGGCGGACTGGTCGTCTACCATGCCGCGAACAACGCCTTTCTCCATTGGAAAGCGTACAACGACATGATCGGGTTAGGCTGGCGTGCAAAATCATTCGGTCCCGGATTGGCAGTATCCGATGAAGACAAGATCGTAATCATTCCCGTGGGAACTGGCCTGGAACCTGGCCATCCGGAGCGCATGGAGTTTCAAATCCACGTGAGGGATACCCACCATCCAATGACCGCCGGGATGCCGAAGGTGTGGATGCATCCTTCGGAGCAGTTGACCCATGGCCAACATGGCCCCGCGGAAGGGTTGACCATTCTCACCTATGCTCATTCGCCGGTCTCCAGTAAAAATGAGCCGATGGATTGGGTCCGCAGCTACGGAAAGGGCCGCGTCTACACCACCATGCTCGGCCATACCTGGGTAGGCGAATCAACGGTGAACCTTGATTGTGTAGGCTTTCAAACCCTGCTGGCACGAGCTGTCCAGTGGGCTGCCACAGGAGCAGTTACGATTCCCATCCCGGCGAATTTCCCTGGGCCGGACGCAGTTTCACTCCACAAGCTGTCCTGAAAGCCGTGGTCTCACGCGGATTTCGTTTTCCTGGCTGCCGCAGGACGAGCCAGGACCCCGCCCGTCTTCGCCTTGGCAGTCGCAGTCGCGGCCGGTTTCTCACGCGACCCACTTGTTTTTCCGCTCGCTGAACCTGGCTCTGCGGTGCCTTGTGCCACCGGGCTCGCCTGCGCCAGGCTTCTGCGCAAAGCTTCCATCAGATCCACCACCTTGGGTGACTTCTTCTCCACCTCGGGTTCCGGCGCAGGAAGGTTCTTGACCTTGGCCTCCACCAGCTCCCGAAGTGCTTCCTCATAGTGGTCCTTGAACTTGCTCACTTCAAAAGGCAGGGTGTAGGCGTCGATCAATTGCTTCGCCAAGCCAAGCTGCGCAGCGTCCGCCTTGTTGGCCCCGGTGTCGATGGCATAATCTCGCGCGTTACGCAATTCGGCCGCGAAGCGCAGGGTGTAGAGCATCATTCCGGGCTGTTGTGGGTCGTGGGGCGGCGCCAGCGTCATTAAGTGCTGCCGCCCGCTAAAAACGATCTCTCCGACTCCTACCATGCCATTGTCGATCATGCCTTGCCGCATCACCGCGAAGGCGATCGCTTGGGGTCCTGCCTTGGGCATCACGAAGTAGGGTTTTTCGTAAAGTGTGGGATCGATCTCGCTCGCCTTGGAGAACTGAGAAATTTCAATCGTCTTCTTGCCCGCAAGGCGCAGATTTTTCAGCTCATCGGGTTCGACGATCGCGTATTTCCCCTTCTCATATTCGTAGCCTTTCACGATGTCGGCCCGCTCCACGGTGTGTGGGACGGGTGACTCTTCCTCCCGAGCAGATCCCGTGTCTCTGGCTTGCGGGGCAAGGTGCAACGACGAGCTGAATTTCGCAGCAGTAGGCTCGGCTTCTTCGGAGGTTTCGGTCTCAACCGACTCTGCCGTCGAGGATGGCCCTGCGGAGACGTTTTCTCTTCGTACCCGGCCGAGAGTATTCCTGTCGATCTCATGGAAAGAGATCGGGCGAGTGGTGCTGGTAGCGGGGTAGACCTCTACTGCAAAGCCGACCAGGGAAATCTGAATCGTTCCTGACCACAACGGGCGTGCCATCCAACCTCCTTGACAGCGGCAGCAACGGAAGCCACACCGTCGCATGGATGTTTTTCCTAGAAGAGATTAGAAAGCACAATCGGCATTTTTGCTAATCGCCATGCGCAGAAGATGTGCAGAAGGGGTCTGTTTTCGCCGTTTGTTCGCTTGAGGCGGCGAGTCCGGCACATCACAGGCGATATCGCGGGTTCCTCTTTGAGGACCCAGGTCGTCCTTAACCGTACCAAAACGAGACGTTTACCGGCACAGAGTAAGCTTTACAATCGTTTATCCGATCATTCCTGTGCCGGTTGGGGCATCAGACACGGCCTAAACGGCGAACACCTCCGCTAAAGAATACCCATTACTGAAAAGTAAACTTTAGTGGTTACGCGACCTGCATCCAACTGGGGTCAACAATCGTTCCATATGTGATATGACAGCAAAAGAGTGCACCGGCGGTTTGAGCCCGGAAGAGATTCAAGAGCTGGAAAAAGAGACCGAATTGCGGCTACACACCTGTGCTGTGTGTGGCAGGCGGAACCTCTACGCGATCAGGGACAGTCTCGGCAAATGGGTCCCGGAACCTCACGACCAACCACTCCCGCGAACAAAGCATATCCGGCAAAACCACAGCCTCTGAATGTAGATGGGTGACTGATAGCCGACGGCGGCCAACAAATCCACGCTCCCGTCGATCGGGCTCCCGGTGAGGCTGCGAAATCACCGCTGAGGCGAAAGCACAGATCAGGTATGTCCGTCACAGACAGGTGCGATTGTGTCCCGTTGTTGACTGCATCGCTATTGACGTCATCTGATACAACCACGAGTACTAACTCCGTCGATACGGCAGACTCTGACAGCACCCCCCCGAGTTTTTCATCGGAATGGCGCGATATGACGCATGCTGCTCCCGAACATAAAACCCCTTTTAGTCGGGCGCAGGTTTGATAATGGACTTAGAGGGGCGCTGTCAGGCAGTAGAAAGCTGCTTGGCGTGTCATGTTTGCTCACCAGACCCCAGGGGTGACAGAGTTGGCCGACGAAACCTACTTAGTGCGATTCAAGCCGCCTCAAATGGGTGTTCAATTAGTTGCCGCATCGAGCGCTGAGATACAGGGTGAACACATCGCCCTGTTGAACGCCAAAGGACAATTGGTTGCTCTGTTGCTGCTGGATATTGTTGAAAGTTGGGTAGTGATAAAACGAGCGGATCCAGGCCACGTTGAGCGCTGCCGCATTAGGGGCTCCGTTAAGTCGTCAGTAATAGTTATGTAAATCTCGACACGCCCAGCTAAGGTGGACATTCGGTCACAGTAATAGTCACCGAACTTCACCCGAGCGCTTGTTCCTGCAATTATGCCTGGACGCCCGGCGCAAAACCACGTTACGTCCAGCGTTCTGTACCCAACCTTCGGATCATGCCCGATGGCCGGCAAAACCACAGCCGTTACAGTTCCCAGGACCTACTTGTGCTTACCTGCACGCCTCGGTTGACGATCGAGGGAATAGGGGCGAGTGGAGAGTTCTTCTATGCTGGAAATCTCGGGGAGGTCCCCTCGCTGCTGGAACGATTTGCGATAAACCGATGGAGTCATGCCACGCACCCGTCGAAACTGTCGATTGAAGTTCGCCAGGTTCGATAGGCCAACTTCAAAAGCGATCATGCTTACGGGAAGATCAGTCTCCGCCAGGCGCATGCAGGCGCGCCCGATGCGGAGCTTGCACAGGTACTCGCTTACGCTTCCGCCGGTGTGCTTTACAAAAAGTCGATGCAGCGATCGCTCGGAGATATTCCCGACCTTGCACAGTCCCTGCACGGAAACAGGTTCCTGAAATCGTTTGTGAAGATGATTGAGGACGCGCGTGAGCTGAGTCGGCTCGCCGTCCATGGATGCAGCAACGGTCGTTGCGTTTTTGGAGAGAGGGGTTGTTCGCTCCCCGGCAATTGAGACCAGCAGGTCGAGAGCCGCGTGCAGGCGCGTCCGCGGAACCTCCGACAAGAGCAGCGGAAGTTGCCCGGTCATCTGCATGGCTGTCTCCGCTGTAAATGCCAACCCTGTGGAAGCATTTTGCAACAGCCTGCGCACCGCGGAGTATTCCGGACACAGCTCCGCAAGTTGAAGTGCCCACCTATGCGAGAACCAGATCACGATCGCGGTGTGCGGTTCGCCTTGTTCGAAAGTTTCCGTGGAGGCCCAGGTGTGTGGCATGTCGGGCGGTACCAGGACCAGGTCAGGCGCCTGGTATCGCCCGATGTGATCGCCGATAAAGCGCCAACCGCGGCTATTCAGTGTCAGCGTCAGCTCGTACTCGGGATGGTGGTGCCATTCGAACGGGATTTCTGAGACGCGGCGGTTGTAAACCCGCAAAGAGCAGCCATGCGGATAGGTGACTCGCTCGAACTGTGGCTTCATGAAGGCACCTGTTCAGACACTCCTTCGATGTTCGCTGTCCGAATAGTATCAATAGTTGGCTTATCTGCATCACCCAAACACTCCGGCGATTCCTAGACTTATCTAGCCAATCCAAACAGGAAGGAATCGCCAGGAGCAGACTATGGAGTTCGTGATCGAGAATTTACCCCAGCAGATTCGCCAATCCAAGAAGACATTACGCGAGGCTCTTCCCAATCACGCGGAAGTCTTCCGCCAGGTTGAGGCGGAGATGCGCCGGCAAGTCAACACCATTGTGAAAGAGCGTGAAACCGGGCAAGAGGTTATCCCCATCGTGCAATACTCCGATGTCGAGGCCGGCGCCGTGCCGCCGGAACTGATCGCGAAGATCAAGGATCGGGGCGCTTGCGTCATTCGCAAGGCGTTTGCGCCCGCCCAGGCTGACGCGTGGGACAGAGAAATCGCCGCCTATGTCGACGGGAACGGCCTTGACGCAAAGCTGGCGAATGCCGCCGAGGATAAATACTTCGGAACCCTTGCTTCCGCCAAGCCGCAAATCTACGGTATCTACTGGTCGCGCCCGCAGGTGCAAGCGAGACAGGCGGAATCACTCACCCGCGTCCGCGTTTTCCTGAACAACCTCTGGTTGGCCGAGAGCGAAGGCCAAAGGCACTTCGATCCTAACCAGACACCGGCTTATGCGGATCGCATCCGTCGCCGTCCGCCGGGCTCTGCTTCGCTTGGCCTTTCCCCGCATGTGGATGGCGGCTCGGTGGAACGCTGGCTCGATGAAAACTTTCGCCAGGTCTATCGTCACGTGTTTTCCGGCAACTGGCGTGACTACAACGCCTTCGACGCTGCCTACCGTCCCGAGGCTCGCGAGGTTGCGTCTCCGGCCGTGTGTTCCATGTTCCGTACCTTCCAGGGCTGGACGGCCTTGACTCGTCAGGGCAAAGGCGACGGTACCCTGCAACTCATACCCATCGCCAACGCGATGGTGTACGTGCTGCTCCGCGCCCTGCAAGATGACGTGCCGGAAGATGAACTCTGCGGCGCTGCGCCGGGCCGTGCGCTCTCTGTCAACCCGCAGTATCACGGTCTCCTGATCGAGGCCTTGTCGTCGATTCCACTCATGGAGCCGGGAGACACAGTCTTCTGGCATTCCGACGTGGTGCATGCGGTTGAAAACGAACACCGCGGAAGTGGCTACAGCAACGTCATGTACATCTCATCAACGCCCGGCTGTGCCAAGAACACGGCATACCTGGCAAAGCAGGCCCCTGCCTTCCTCTCCGGCAGAACACCGCCCGACTTCGCTCCTGACGACTTCGAGGTGGACTTCAAAGGACGCGGCACCGGGGCCGATCTTACGCCGCTTGGCAGATCCCAACTCGGTCTCCCGCCAGTGCCGGCCAAGGAACACCAGCCCGGCCTGGCATCTGCTTCGGCTTCGCTCGGGATGACAAAGGAAAGGACAACGGTTCCATAAAGAGTGGTTGCTGAACTCAGGCGTTTTCAAATCTAATTTGGCTAAGTCTGGCTGAACTTGCCCCAGGACGCAGTCCCATAAGCGCTAACTTGTCTGGCAGACACTAGAAATCCGAGAAGAGGCTGTTTTTTGCATCTCCAATTCACCACAAGAACGTCATCCTGAGCGGAGCGCGTCACAGATTATTCGCGTGACACAGCGTTTGATGGCGCGGAGTCGAAGGACCCCGACGGTGCTTATCTTACCCATGCCGTTCGAGCCTTTTCGACCACCGAAGCCCGCACTTGGCGGACTCGCTACAACGATTTTGCACAGACCTGGGGATGGAAGATGATTACCGAGCATGAAAATATGGGACTAAGTCCTGGGCTAAGTTCAGCCGTCCCCCAAAAGAGAGTGAAAGTGATGATCAAGCATCGAAGGCTTTGTGCAGCGCTTGTCTCGCTCATCGCGTTATCGCCGGCAGTCCAATCGTCGCTGGCCCAGAAAATCGCTGCACCGGTAACCTCCCTACGTGTCTACCTCTTCGACTGCGGCCTGATCAAAGGCGAAGACCCGTTAACCTACGGATTAAAGAAAGGTGACGTCAAAAACCCTGACTTGGTGGTGCCGTGCTATTTAGTCGTTCATCCCAAAGGAACTTTGATGTGGGACGTTGGTGTGATTCCAGACAGCGCTTTCCAGGCAGGTAAGCCGGCGGCCTTGTCTTTTGATTCCGATCAGGTAACCTCCCCAAAGCCTTTGCTGCCGCAACTGGCGGCGCTTGGCTATCCGCCGCAGAACATTACCTACGTTGCGTTTTCCCACTATCATTCGGATCACCTCGCGAATGCGAATGCGTTTGCCGGGTCCACATGGCTGGTCCATCCGGCGGAACGCCAAGCGATGTTCGCCGCCAAGCCCGACGAGCAATCCGCTTACGATCAACTACGCCACAGCAAGACCGTGAACCTTCCCGATACTGACTACGACGTGTTCGGCGATGGAACCGTCGTCATCAAATACGCTCCAGGTCATACTCCCGGTCACCAGGTTCTGGCGCTGAAGCTGCCGAAGACCGGACCAGTCCTCATCGCGGGCGACTTATGGCACTATGCGGCGGAGCGCAATGCTTTGAGTGCTCCAGAAGGTGAGGCGAACGGGCAACAGACACTTGCCAGTCGCGCGGCGATGGAAGCATACCTCAAGCAAAGCCGCGCCCAACTCTGGATCGAGCACGATCCCAAAACCTTCCAGCGCCTCAAAAAAGCCCCTGACTACAACGAGTAGCCTGAGCGAGGGATGAGCAAATTTACACGGGAACCATCTGACACAGGTTTCCGTAGACAACAAGAGGATGCCTCAAATCTACAGCTGGTCATGGGTTGAGACGCAGGTTGCGCAAACCATCGAAGTTTGGGAAAGCGGCACTGCACCTTCGGCGCCGGGTGGGGAGCAGTACACCCGGAAGCAGCAACAGGAGCGGGAAAAAGCATACGACCAGGGCTTACGGGCCGTTGAACGGGAGCTGAAGAGGGCCCCACAGACCAAAGGGGACCGTCTCAAGACCCAGGATCGTATCGTAGCTTCATTCGCTCGATTTTCCGCAACGGCATTGGACCTGGAGGCAGAGACCGTCCATCTCCTTACAGACGATTTCCTGCCGGTGGGGTCGAAGCTGGCGCGGTGGGCGAGACAGTTCGATCCAAACCTGGGCATGGCCGATATTATTCAGGCCTGCCGCAATGCCTGGACTGCGTGCGGACTACAGCCCTTGCTCGGCGACCGTATGGGAATAACACCATCCGTCCTGGGATACAGTCTCCTCTATCCGTACAGCGACAACTATCTGGATAGTGAGGACGTCTCCGCGGAAGCGAAGCTTCTCTTCAGTGAGCGTTTCCGGAGCCGGTTGCGTGGTGAAGGACTTGCTGCGCAGGATTATCGTGAGGCTGCAATCTGGACACTGGTGAGGTTGATCGAAGAACAATATCCGCCTGCCCACTATCCCCAGGTGTTTGACTGTTTGCTGGCGATTCACCGGGCACAGGAAGAGAGTCTCGCGCAGCAGAGAAGAATTAACCATCACGATGACGCCGGTCTTTTACGGATGAGTTGTGCCAAGGGTGGCACTTCTGTACTGGCAGACGCGTGCCTGGCTCATGGTTGGCTCAACGAGGAGGAGGGCCGGTTCTCCTTTGAATGGGGTGTGCTGCTTCAATTGGGAGACGATTTGCAGGATGTGCGTGAGGATTTAGGACGCGATTCGGTCACCCTTTTTTCTCGCGCCGTTTTGCTGGGCAGACCACTGGATGCCCTGGTGATTCAGCTTCTGAACTTCAGCGAGAAAGTAGGAGCTCAGATGGACCGGTTACCCAACGGCAGCCGGACGTTCAAGAAGTTATTACGGATGAGTTGGCGATCGCTCATCATTGGGGCGGTCGCCAACTCACACGAATTTTTCTCCCCCGCGTTTATAGAGCAGGCAGAGCGCTGGTCGCCGTTTCGTTTTGCGTTTCTTCGCGCACGCAACCAGCGGTTGAGAAGCCGGCAAGGGCTCTATGCGACTCTTTTCGAGGCCTTTCTCGAGTCACGTGAAAGCGGCGATGGTAAATTGCCACCGCCGGCAGCAGACCCTGGGTGCCCCACACCCCCGATTTCCTGTGCAACTTAGTGGGTTCCTCGAGCACAATCGACTCAAGCCTTCCGGGGGGCTTTTGCTCGGGGTGCCATTCGCAGCGCAGCAGCTGTGTTCGGTTTCGCCCTGATTCTGATCGCGGATGCCCTCCTGGACTAGGCTATCCGGCAGGTTGCTTTCGGATAATTCATGATGAACGATTGGGAGAAACCCGTTGCACGTGTCATCGCTCTCGAAGAAGCCTTTTTGCACCCAAAACTTCGGCAATTATATCCGCCGTCCTATGTCAAGTTACTCGACATGGTCAAAGAGAATCTGACCGACGTTGGCCGCGAAAGAATTCGCCGCATGGACGCGGCGGGCATTGATTTGCAAGTCCTCTCGCATGTCCAGCCGGGCGTTCAGGCTCTCGAGCGCGATATGGCGATTCGTTTGTCCAAAGAGGTCAATGACTGGTTGGGCGGAGTCATCAAAGAGTATCCAACTCGCTTTGCGGGCTTTGCGATGCTGCCAACCCAATCGCCCACCGATGCAGCCGATGAGCTGGAGCGGACGATCGTCCAACTGGGGTTCAAAGGCGCGCTGATTAACGGTCACACGGAAGGGCGCTATTTAGACGATGATTCGTTCTCGCCGATCCTGGAGCGGGCGCAAGCGCTGGACGTGCCCATCTATCTGCATCCGGCAGACCCGCCGCAGGCGATTATCGATCTCTACTACAAGAACTGCCCTGCGATGATGCAGAGCTGGGGATGGCAGGTCGAGACGGGGACGCACCTTCTCCGGCTGATCTCCACGGGTGTCTTCGATCGCTATCCGCGCCTCAAAATCATAGTCGGACACATGGGCGAATTGATCCCCTATGGCCTCAAGCGGATCAATACCGCTCTCACCATGGGCAACTGGCTTCTCGCCAGCCAATCGAAGGCTGAGGGATCCTCGGACGGGAACGCCATGCGGAAGAGCGTTTTCTACTATATGCGTACGAACGTCTTCATCACCACCAGCGGTGTTTTTGATCAGGCGGCTCTCACTTGCGCGATTGCGGAGTTGGGAATCGACAACATCCTCTTCTCGGTCGATGATCCGTTTGGGGATAATTTTGAAGCCGTTGATTTTCTGAAGAAAGCCCAGCTATCCAGGGAGGACAGGGAGAAGCTGGCGCATGGGAATGCGGAACGCGTCCTCCGGCTCTCACCGGAAACCCATTCTCGCGGGAGTTCAAGGCGCTCGATCTTTTTTCTCAAGGCGAATATCAAAGCGAAAATGGCCCGCATGCTGTTGTCTTTCCTGGTTAAATGAAGCCCGTGAGTCGCTACCCTGCGAACCTGTCGGTCGCTGCCACCAGAGCGCGGCTGATCGCCGGTTCGGAAGCGCTATGGCCGCTGTCGGGCGTGATCAGCAGCTCGGCTTCGGGCCATGCACGGTGCAGCGCCCACGCGCTCTCCATGGGACACACAACATCGTAACGGCCCTGCACAATCACCCCGGGGATATGCCGAATCCGCAAAGCATCGCGCAACAACTGGCCGTCGGTTTCAAGAAACCCCTTGTTGGTAAAGTAGTGCGCCTCAATCCGCGCGAACGCAAGAGCGAACTCATCCTCTTCGTAGTGGCTGCTGAATGCAGCGTCCGGTAGCAGCTTCGAGGTGGCGCCCTCCCACCCGCTCCAGATCTTCGCAGCAGCCAGGCGCACCGCGGGATCCTCGCTGGTCAACCGCCGGTAGTACGCCCCCAGCATATCGCCGCGCTCACTCTCCGGAATATGCGACAAGTACGGTTCCCACGCATCCGGAAAGAGAACCGAAGCACCGCGCTGATAGAACCAGTCGATCTCCTGCTTACGCAGGAGGAAAATGCCGCGTACGACCAGCTCAGTCACGCGCTCAGGGTGGGTCTCGGAGTACGCCAGGGCAAGCGTGGAACCCCATGATCCTCCAAACACCTGCCATCGCTCAATACCCAGGTGTTGGCGGATTTTCTCGATATCCGCCACCAGGTCCCACGTCGTGTTCGCTTCGAGCGACGCGTACGGCGTGCTCTTGCCGCAACCACGCTGGTCGAAGTTCACGATGCGGTATTTCTCCGGGTGAAAGAAGCGGCGTTGTTTGGGATCGGAGCCGCCCCCCGGACCGCCATGCAGAAACACCACCGGCTTACCCGATGGGTTGCCGCTTTCCTCGTAGTAAATCTCGTGGACAGGTGACACCGGGAGCCGTCCCGTGTTGTAGGGTTCGATCGGAGGGTAGAGCCATGCGACAGGATCCTTCATCAGAGACGCGGGCAGGTTATGGTTGGGCATCGCGAGCAGTATAGAACCTCTCCGAATACGTATGATGGTGAAGGGAGCAGGAACCGTGACCACGCGTCAACCCAAGGTTCACACCCAACCCGGCCGGTCCGCGGTCCAGATCTTTGCCGCCAACGATCGCATCAACCAGGTTCTCATCGAAAATCTTGACCCTGCCGCCTGGAGAGCCAAACCACCCGGCAAGGCCCGCACGGTTGCAGCGATCTTCGCCCACATGCACAATGTGCGCACGAAGTGGGTCAGGTTGACCGCACCGCACCTGAAGGTGCCAACCCAGCTCAACCGCACGCACTGCACTCCGCAGCAGGCCCGTGCGGCCTTGGCTGAGAGCGCCGCTCGCTGCATGGAGATGCTCCAAGAAGCGTTCGACAACGCGTTCGACAACGCGCTCAGCGGTGGTCGTGGCCGTATCAAAGAATTTCACAGCGACAGCTGGCATCGGCCGATGCCGGTTGGTCTGGAAATGCTCAGCTACATGCTTTCTCACGAAGCGCACCATCGCGGGCAAGTGTGCCTGCTCGCGCATCTGCTCGGATTCCCGTTACCAAAAGAGGTAGGGTACGGCATCTGGAATTGGCAAAAACTGTGGAAAGACTGCGGGTTTCCTCGCGGTCCAGGCCACGCTTCTTAAGGAACTGCTCCGGCACGGAATTAAGCGGATGCGCGCGCCGAAGTGATCGCCCTTGGGTGGAACGTGAGGTCGTCTACGAAAGGATAGGACGGCTTGCGAAATCTGTTCGTCGGCAGGTGAACGATATCCTGGTTGATCGCTCCGCCCGAAAGAGCCATCAAACTCGGATTTGCCAACGGAGCCAGCTCCGGAGAGAGATAGCCCGATTTCACGACGATAATCTTGTATGACGACGGCTGAAGCCCGAGACGAGTGAAATCGACAATGTCGTGGTACGGCCTTCTTTGCGCGCACAGCACCAGTGTGACTCCTTCGATCTGCACCACCGCTTCGCGCAGCGACTCCGTAGCCGCGGGAAGAAGAAACACCACCTTCGCATTCACCTTGACCGGTTTGCTTCCCAGCGGGTCAAGCGTAGCGCCAATCGAAAGCGGAAGCGTCGCACCAGCACCGGCCTTGTAACAAGCATCGGTCGCCGGCCTGTCGGTAATTCCCGCAAAAACCACGTTTTGTGCCTTGAAGCGAAGCAGCCTCTCCAGCACCTCGGCTTGATCGCCATTGCCGCCGCCCGTAGGATTGTCGCCCGAATCAGCAAGAATGGCAGGGTGTGTCTTCGCCTTCATGGCTTTTTCGATGCACTCGTCGACGGTCCCGGTTTCCGTACCGAACTGGAACTCCTTACGGGCATCCCAGTATTGCTGCGCCAGATCTACAGCAATCTTCTTCTCCGTGGCGGGAGCCGTACCCGTCACTACGGCACTCGCAGTCGACCGTGGTTCATCCGCCCAGACATACCCCACCAGCAGCGACACGTCGAGGATTTCCGGCTCCTCATTCAGTTTCGGCAACTGCGCCCAGAGCCGCTTACCTGGTTCCCAGTCCGTGCTGCTCCTTTCCCCGGGCATCAGCACAGGGATGGGCGCCCACACCAGCGTGGGGCGGATGTGCCTCTGGAGGCAATGCAAGAGCATGCCGCACGAACGCTGCATGGTTTGTTCCTGGTCGATATGCGGCGCCGTGCGGAACGCCGAAAGCATATCAATATTGTCGATCACGCGCTGGCTTACGTTGCCGTGAAGGTCGTAGGACGCCGACATCAGGCAATCCGGGCCCACGACCTTCCGCGCAGACTCCATCCAGTCGCCTTCCGCATCCTCCATGCCATCCACGAACATCGCACCATGCATGGGAAGAAACAGCCCATCGAGCGGGAGCAGGGCATTGAGTCGTCCCAGAAAATCGGCCTTGATCGTCGCGTAGGTAGTCTTCTCCACCGGGCCGCCGGGGACTGCCGTCGCAACCAGCGTCGGCATAAACAAGACGGGATAGTTCTTCAGAAAGGCGAAACGCTTTGACTCCGTGAGCGCCTGATCCGTGAGCATCGTAAAGTCTTCCCTGCGAGCCCGGATTCGGCTGTAGGTGCTGCATTCGATGCCCATGCCGCCGTAAGCAACGCGCGGCTGTTTCTCCCCGGCGAACGCCCTCCCCAGACCGCCAACGACAGTAGCCGCTGCTGCCCTCTTGAGGAAAGTCCGTCTCTGCATAGGGTCACAGTACCGCTGAATCCGGGACCAGAAAGGACCAGCGATGAAAACACTACATCCCGGCCTATTCGCCACCGGCGTTGAGCGGTTTCGTCGCAGTTTGCGTTGCCAACCACCGTGGCAACGGAATACCTACGAAGCCTTTGCCTCAACCGTGGTGGCAGCCGTTTGTGCATGATCGCCCGAATGACCGGCAACCACCACTTTATTCTTTCCCTGGCTCGATTTGCGAATGTCGATCCCGCCCTTGAAGTAGGCACCCTCGCCGATTGTGATGCGCCCTGTAGTCACATCCCCAGTCAGCGAACCTTCACTTCGAATATCTACGCGGTCGCTGGCATAGACATTACCGCTCACCTTGCCCAGGACCACCACTTCACGAGCAGTGATGTTTGCCGAGACCAGCGCATCCCGGCTAACGGTTACCCGGCAATCAGGTAAGTTGATCGTGCCCTCGATATTGCCGTCGATGTACAACGACTCGGAGCCGATCACTTCGCCCTTGATATGCAGGCTCTTGCCAATTGTAGCTGGATCAGCGCCATTTGCCGGCGCGGGATAATGGTTGGAAAAAGTCGGTTCATGGATTGCCGCCATGCTTGCAGACGACAGCATCGGTTCCTCGCTGGCGGAGAGCGAAGGAGTTCCAGGTCGGGTTTGTTGTATGGGATTGGTCACTGCGTTGGTCTCAATTCAACATCGGCATAAAGCGTCAAACCGATCTCGATTCATGCTACGTCCACGAGTTTCGGATCGCAAACACTTGCAGGTGACTCAAGCGATTCCCCCACATCCCCGAGCTACCGCTACGCTGTCGTCATCTTCAGTTTGTAGACACGGTGCCCGTTTTCCCAAACCAGGGTTTCGAAAGAGTTTTGGCGTCGTATTCGGCTTCAAAACCGTCAGCGTCTCACGGGCCGCGCATTTACGGTATTGGCCATGGGCGATCGTTCCTTCAGGAGTTCCCGATAGCAATGTATAGCTCCGCTTCTAGCGCTCGGTCAATTTGTGCAATCTGGTGTCGCAGCCCCTTCCGGGCCGGGCCGACGTTTGGCGGGCCTGCCCTCCGGGCCTGCGATAGTTGCTTTTGGCAACTATCTCCATGTACTGTTGTACCCATGTTCCCCGGGAGCCGCCCCGAACATATCGCTGCTGTGCGCGAGTTCAACCGCTTCTATACAGCCCGGTTGGGCTTGCTTCGAAAGCGGCATCTTGACGGCGAGTTCTCCCTTACCGAAGCGCGCGTGCTTTATGAAATCGGCGCCGCGTCCAATGTCACCGCATCGACGCTGCGCCACACCCTCGACATCGATCCCGGATATCTGAGCCGTCTTCTTGCCATGATGACGCGGCGCAAACTAGTCAGGCACCAGACTTCTCCGGCGGATGGGCGAGAGAAGCTGCTCAGCCTTTCTTCCCTAGGAAGAAAGAAGGTCGACCAGCTGAACCATCAGTCGGCCTTGCAGATACACGGTGTCCTCGACAGTTTGAGCGAAGCGGATCGGCAGAACGTCGTATCGTCTCTGTCGCAAGTGCGACGAATTCTTAGCCCCGCACAGCGAACGCCCATCCGGATCGTCCAGTTGACGAAAGAAACTCAAGCTGCGCATGAGATTCTGCAGGAGTACTACGAAACCGTCAACGTCCTGGTCCGCGACAAGCCGGGAGCCGTCCAGGCAATGATTGACGCTGCGGCATCGGGCGTGTGGCTCGCCTATCTCGGGAAAGAGGTCGTAGGTTGCGTCGTCCTGCGCCGTTTGGAATTCATGCCGAATAGTAGCGAGTGCAAGCGCCTCTATGTGAAACCTTGGGCACGCGGGCGCGGCATTGCGGACAAACTGCTGGACGCACAGGAGACGCACGCCCGCAAGGAAGGCATCGAATGGATTTACCTGGACAGTTACGACGATTTGAAAACCGCGATAACGCTCTATGAACGACGGGGATATGAGCGGTGCGGCCGATATAACGACAATCCGCAGGCTACCGTCTTTATGCGCAAGAAGATTGCCTCATCCGGTCCGACTGTAAGCTCTCCTCGAAAAAGGCGAGTGCATTCCACCTGAGCCAGCATTAAATGGCCCGGGACCCTCGGTGTTTTATTAGGGCGCGATGGGGACGATAACCATGTTTGACCCGCTGATTGGGAACGGAGGCCCTGTACTGAGAGCATTGGGAATGGCGCCCGGTATCTGGTCAGTCGAGTAGAACAAAAGAAGCTGTTGACCATTAAAAGCGCAAAGGTATTTTATGTCCCAAGCCACTTGTGTGATAAGAGTCGAAAGCAGACTTGTTGATGAGACGGCAGGACCACGACCTATGACAACGCTCTTGTTGGCATAGCAGATGACTCAAGGGAAATGGAGGCGCGGGATGGAATTGAACCACCAAATAAGGCTTTGCAGACCCTTCCCTTTTCTTTTTGGGTTCCGCGCCCTCTTAAGTGAACCGAGGCGCCAATTGTCTGGTTGGGCTCTCGAGTTCGCTTCATTGAATGTAGCTGAGCCATACAAGTAACGCCACACCATTATGCAGAAATGTTACTGTCCGTAACTCTCCGTCTGAGTACCGAAGTCTGCGGTTGTTCCGGGGAATCACTGAACAGGCGGGCACTTCACAGAGCCGAAGGAACAAAAGACGCAGCAATCACCAGCCTTCGGTCGCAGCAAAGCATGGCAATGCACGCACTCATGGAAGAAGAGGCAAGAGCCGAGAGGCATAGTCTCGGAGGTCTCATGTCCACACTCCGGGCAAGTCAACATCGATTCAAGATTCTGAACAGTCGCAGTCACTCTCCGGCTCCGGCGTGCAGTTTCGAAGGAAATCCCGCGTCGGTCGTTGCCTTCACCAAAGTGGAGACGCCGATCCCGGCGAGGAATCCACAGATCAGAGCATTCGTCGTGGCAAATGTTGAACGCATTGTCACTCAGCCCTAAGAGCTTCCACGGGATTCACCGCCGCGGCACGGCGAGCCGGGAGATAACTGGCGAGTACTGCAGACGCCGTCAAAACAATCAGGACCGAGACGTAGGTAAAAGGGTCCAGCGGACTGACACCAAACAACAGCGATTTCATCAGCCGCATCAATCCGGCTGCCGCAGCCAGACCGATGGCTACACCGCTTCCCGTCAGCAATAATGCGGAGCGGATGAACATCCACCTTAGCCGTCCCGTTTGTTCCCCAAGCGCCAATCGGATTCCAATTTCACGTGTGCGCTGTAACACCGCGTACGAGATCACGCCGTAGATCCCGATGATGCCGAGCACAAAGGCCATCGTCCCCGCGATACCAAGCATCACCAGCGTGAACGAAGTTCGTGCCAACGATTGGCTGTAAATCTCCTGCATCGTCCGCACCGAGGCCAGCGGCAGGCTCCCATTCACCGACCAGACTGCTTCCCGCATCTCGCTGAGCAAGCCCTCAGTTCCAGCCCGGTCGCTGCGCAGGACGAACGTCACCGTGCGTGCAGCATCAAAGGTATGGGGTCCGTAGATCCCGGCCATCATGGAAGGCCAATACACCATGGCGGGTGCTTTGTCCTGAACGCCGTTCTCTCTCACGTCCTCGACAACCCCCACCACCTCATGCCACGCCATGTCTGGAAACTCCCGCAGTCGCTTACCCAGCGCGGCAGAAGGCGTGCCGAACGATTCGCGGGCAAGATTCTCAGAAATGATTGCCACTGGCCTTAGCCCGTAAACCTCTGTCCAAGTGAGCTCGCGTCCCGCAATGAGCCTGGTGCCGGCCGTCTGGAAATAACCGGGAGCGACATACTTGAACAGCCGCAGGGTAGTTACCTCATCCATGCTCTTCCCCTCGAAGTGAATATCGTCCCAATTCGCTTCGATTCCTTCCATCGGCGCGGAGCTCGCGAATCCCACGGAAGTGACCCCCGGAATCGCGGCCAGGTTGTCGGCAATGCTGTTTTGAATCCGTGTGACCTGTTGCGGGTCGGTGACGAGAGAAGCGGGAATCGAAGTGCGCATCGTCTGCAAGTGCTCCGGCCGCGAGAATCCCGGCTCGACATGGCGTAGCGCTCGAAAAGTGCGAATCATCAGCATCGCGCTTACCAGCAGAACCAGGGCCATGGCCACCTGGGCCACAACCAGCAGATCGCGCCCGCGCTGCCGTTCCCGGCTCAGGCTCGCGGTTCGCCCAACGCCGTGAAGCACGGCAGCGGTTCGCGCAAGATCATAGCGTAGCGACGGAATGGATCCGAATAACAAGCCTGAGAGCACCGAAAGGAACAGGGTGAACCCGAGCGATCGAACATCCAGAGAGATTTCCCCCAGGCGGGGCAGATTCGCGGGACCGATTGCCGCCAGAATCCGCAGGCCCTCATAGGCGATTCCCACTCCGAGCAGACCGCCCAACAGCCCGAGGCACAGACTCTCCAGCAGCAACTCCCACGCGATGCGCGCTCGTCCCGCGCCCAGTGCGGCACGAACGGAAAGCTCCTGCCGGCGGGCATCCGCTCTTACCAGCAACAAATTCGCCACATTCGTGCAGGCGATCAGCATGACCACGCCAATCGTGCCCATCACCAGCCACAGCACGTTGCCGATACTGCCAATGACCTCCTCTTTCAGAGGACGAAGCGCGGCCGCGATCCTCCACTTCTCGTAAAAGTGAGAATCGATGCCCGGGCCGTTTGACCAGGAGTCCATCCAGATCGGCAGCATGCGAGCCACGTCCGCGTTGGCTTGCGTGATGGGTACTCCAGGCTTGAGACGGGCGATGCCTTGGAACCCAAAACCCGCCAGGATTTGTTTGTTGCGATCAAAGCCCAGCGGCACCAGCAGATCGAAATCCGCATTCACCAGGCGGAACCCCTGCGGCATCACCCCGACGATCTGCCGTGGTTGCGAATCGACCTCAATGCTGCGTCCAATCACCGATGGATCTCCGCCGAAGCGGCGCTGCCAGTAGCCATAGCTCAGCATCACCGCTTTCGCACCATGAGGATTCTGCTCCGCAGGCAGCAGCCAACGGCCAAACAAAGGCGGCGCTCTCAGCGCTTGCAGCACTCCGTCGGTGATCGAGGCAGTGTGGACCTCATGTGGCTGGGCCAGGCCGGTCACATTGGCTATGCCCGCGATCCACACGCCTAGCGACTGAAACGTCCGGTTCTGCTCCGCGAAGGTGAAATACATGGAGGGTGACAGGCGGAGGCCACTGGAAAAGTCCGCCAGCCCCGCTGCCCCCGGAGCAATCAAACGGACGGCTACCAGTTGCTCGGCGTCCGGATAGGGCAGAGGTTTGAACAGCACGCTGTTGAGCACGCTGAACACTGCCGTGTTGGCGCCAATCCCGATGGCCAGGGTCAGCAGCACCGTAGCGGCGAAGCCGGGCGATTTTCCCAGGCGCCGGAATACCAGCTTCAAGTCAGTCCCCAGTGATTCCAGCCAGGGCATCTGCCACACTTCACGGCTGCGCTCTTCGAGCAGGGTGGAATTCCCAAAAGCGCGGCGGGCCGATTGTTCCGCTTCTTTCCGGCTCAGACCTTCCCCCATCAACTGCTCTGTCCGCTCTTCGAGGTGAAGACGCATTTCCTCGGCGAGATCCCCGTAGAGTTCTCTCCGACGGAAAATATGAGATAGCAAGTTCATGAGAAGTTCCTTTTTAAGTCGCTGTGGACTGTCCCGGCTTGAGGACTAAAGAGATCCCTTCGAACATTCGTTCGAAGCTGGAAATCTCCTTCTCCAGATGCCCCAGGCCGGACGCGGTGATGTAGTAGGTCCTTACCCGGCGATTGGTAGAGGAGACGCCCCATTTGGCCTTTACCAGATCTGCCTTGAGCAGCCGCTGCAGCGCCGGATAAAGCGAGCCTTCCTCGACCTGGAGGAGGTTATTCGATCGTTGCTGGATGTTTTGCACCAGCGCATAGCCGTGGGCCGGCTGGCGGCGAAGCGACTGGAGGATCATCATTTCAAGTGCGCCAGGAAACAGATCGCGGGCAGAGGGTTTGGTCATAGGCATGTTCGCTACAGGCATAGACTAAACAGGTGTGAGGAATGAGTCAAGAGACCAGCTCGAAAACTTGTTGTCACATCACATCCTTGTGGCGTTCCTCCGGGTGGGCGCGTTCCATAGCATCTTCATCCGTCGCGCTGTCCAATCTGAGGTTGCCCGACTCCGCGCACTGATGCAACGCGCGAAGTCCGTCTGGGCGTTCCAGACCCGCGTGCGGTGCTCATGCTCGAATCCACGAAGCAGTGAGCAGCTGTTGAACGATCGATGAACTACCACATAAATCTAACAACCCTGGCCGCATAGGATCACGTAAGGCAAAGTTGTGATCATGGTAGTCCCGTAAACCTTGGCGTGTTCACCCTCGAGGTGAAGGATTATGCCTCCTTTGGTCTGCTCAAACTTTTTTGCGTTCGTTGATAAAAGCGTCTCACCATTTGGTTTGTACACTGTTACTTGCGGCATTTTTGCATCCTCCTGGCAGACAAGTGTAGACCTATCCCCATGTATCTCACTGGAAATCTGCTGAATCAGTAAGAATTGTCGTCGCGCAAAGTGACCCCGGGTCAGGTTCTCGAGCGCCTTCAAACGCGGTGAGAGGCAAATGGAAGCCTCGCACCGGGCCAGGTTGGATGGCTTTTCATGGCAGAGACGACGGGGCTCGAAACCCGCGACCTCTGTCGTGACGGTATGGAAGAACGCCGTAATCGATAGAAATCAGGGGCCAGGACGGCGCCTCGTAGTCCCCGCTTTATGATCGAGTCCACGTCCTCCGTCCCCGTGCCTCTGCCCGCAACCGCCGCATCCGGCAGATTCCGGCCGCTGGGCTTCCGGATGTACTGGAATTGGGGAGTAAGGATCAACACGCGGACTTAATAGTCGACGCGGCATCGTCCCAAACTACAGGGCTCTTTCTGAAATAAGACTCGTTTGCCAGGTGGCAGCCGAGCGCCGCATGGTGTCCGAAGACAGCATCCTGGAGCACCGGTTCCCGCGATCGCACTGACTGAAAGAACCTATAAAGATGTGGCGCCAGGTCGTCGTAATCATCCCCGCGATAGGTTTGGGTTTCAAGCATGGGCTCTTTGCCGGGAACAGGGTCATGCTCTTCATGCCACTGCTTGAGGTAAGCACTCCTGAGGCGGCTGGGATAGGAGCTTGTGTAATAGCTGGGGCGAAGATCTACACCCGGCTGTGGGATGTAGGTAACGCTGGTGCCACGGAGTTCGATCATGCCCTTCGCGCCCATGAAGCGTGTAACCTCGGTCGACTCTGTGCCCAGCGATAAGCGCATGTAGACCGGAACGTTGGCGTATTCAAAGAGAACTGCCTGGACATCGGGCATATCCCGGCCATCTTTCCAACGGTAGATGCCGCCAAACGTGGAAACGCGTTTTGGAACTTCATTGATACCCAGCACGAATTGCATGCCGCTGATGAGGTGTACGAGCAGGTCCCCGGCTACCCCGGTGCCATACTCTCGCCAACAACGCCAACGGGCGAAGACGTTTGGGTCGAGAGGCCTTTTGGGCGTCGTTCCCAGCCACGTGTCCCAATCCAGGTTGGTGAGAGATAAATCCGGAGGAGGAGGATATTCCCATGCGCCTGTGGGGCTATTCCTACCGAGAGAGGCTTCGACCAGGCTCAAGTCTCCAATGGCGCCCTGGTGGTAAAGCTCCCTTGCCTTTGCGCATAAGACGGAACTTGTGCGCTGGGCACCGACTTGCACGATGCGATTTGTCTTTTTTGCCGCCGCGACCATGGCCAGGCCGTCGGCCGGACTGTGCGACATGGGCTTCTCGCAATAGACGTCTTTGCCCGCTGCCAGTGCATCGACCACCACTTGCTTATGCCAATGATCGGGTACAGCAACGATGATGGCGTCAATTCCCTTATCGTCCAGCAACTCCTGGTAGCGGCGGGTCGTCTTGATCGGCTTTCCGACGATTTCGCTCGCCAGTTCGTGACGGCCGTCATAGAGATCAGCCGCAGCTACACATTCCACGCCGGGTAACCCGACTGCGGTCGTGAGCAGCCCGGAGCCCTCCATACCGACACCCACCATCGCGAAACGGACGCGATCGCTGGGCGCCGTCGTTTGTCCTGCGGACGCGAACGATGCGGGCTCCAGCAAGGTGGAACCGGCAACCAACGAAGCTGCTGCAACTTGAGCGGAGGACTGTAGAAACTCCCGGCGCGATAGAAAGGTTTTCGTCATCGGTTCACCTCAGAAAACGAATCTTACACCGGATCAGGTTTCCCGCACCCCTGCTCATCACGCAATCATTTGCTCACTCTGCGGCCCTCGCTGGGAAGGGATACAGACTGGAAAGCGTGGTATCAATTTTGTTTAGCAATGAAGAGCTTACGATGGCCGAGAATTGATGCAGCCGTGAGCGCGGAAAGCGCTCTTAGCACTCGTGCTTTCTGCAAGCTGTTGCGGCGGCGCGGAAAAGAGCGGTTCGGTGCAAAGCCCGGCGGTGCCGTCGCGGTGAAGCGGCGCCGGAATATGAATCGTCACTTCAACACTAGTACGGTTTTTCGGATGTGTCGAGAGATCTTTCGATTGAAAAGATTGAGATTCTAAGGTTTTCTTTCAATTGCGGCGTGCGCCGTAATTATGAGAGACCAAGGACGGGGGATTGAATGTGGCTCTTCTCAAAACTTCCTTTGAACACAAAACTCGACCACAAAGCTTCGGCTACTCATGGTTGAAATTGCCCTTGAGTGCGGATTTGCCGATAAGGCGTGCTCTATCCGGGCATTTCGCAAGTTGCTCAACACCACGCCCGGCGAGTGGCGAAGGATAAGGATGCAATCAAGCGAAGAGAGAAAATTTTTCAGCAGCGTGTAACTTTGCACGTGGACAGCGCTCTCATGTTTAGTGGCCGGTGAAGGGAGAGCTCAGGATTTCCGCAGAGATGCCTCGGTTTCTTCTGGAAGCTTGAAACAAGCCAGTCCGTAATTCGTCACAAAATCCAAACCTGGAGCAAAAAAGTGATAAACGGAGATCTTCGTTTCGAAGGTGTACGTGCGATAAGAAAGTCAACCCTCAAAATACTCACCGGGACGTTGGTTTTGAGCGGAATGGCCGCTATCTCGGTGCAACCGTTGAAGGCGCAGGACAACAGCCGTCTGGACTTCGTCCTCGCTCAGTTTGCCGATCGGGGAAAAATTGAGGCAGGAGCGAATCTGCCTGTGCAGCAGGGCTTCGCGAACGGTGGATTAGCGATCTATATCACGCCGGAAGTGGGCGTAGATCCTAACAGCTCGTATGTCACCACCGCGGAGGGCATTGCAAAGGGATTCAATGCGAATTTCATTCCCGCGAATTGGTCGACTCTACCTGGCAGCGCCGCGGTGCGCAGTATCTTTGTGTTTACGAACGTTACGCAAGGCAATGTGCTTGGGGTCCTCCCGAGTCCGGCAGGTCCCAGTAACACGAATAACGGTTACTCGCCACTGTGGCAGATAAGCCTGGTTGCCTGGAACAATCCGGCAAGTGCGACTGTGCTGACTTCAGCAGCCGCAGTAAATGCCGCCGCGACCGCTGGGCAAGTGACCATTACCAGCACGCCCATTATCGTTGAGTGCTCGGTAGTTCTCGGTATTCCGCCTACCGGCCAGTTGCCGGGGACGAGAGTCGACCTCGCGGCTCCAACGTTTGCCGCGGGCGGCAGTGTGACGTCGATCGCCAACCTGCCTTTGCAAGCCGGGTACTTTAACCGTGAGCCCGCGCTCTACATCACTCCTGAGGTGGGAATCGCCGCCGGGGGCGCCTCTGCCGCGGCGACGGCGCTGAGCATTGCGCAGGGATTCAACGCCAATTATGTCCCAACCGCTTTCGATACGCTGAACGACCAGAACAAAGCGGTGGACGATATTTATGTGTTTAGTAACTTTACGCAAGGAAATGTACTTGCTTCCGCTCCGAATCCGGCCGGGCCTCAAAACACAGATCCCAATTACACGCCGATATGGCAAATTAATTTGGTAGCCTGGAATTCCGGTTTCAAGCCGCGTCGTCTGACTTCCCAGCAGGACATCCTTAATGCCCAGAAGGATAAGGAAGTGACTGTTACCCTGGCGCCCATTATCGTGGAGTGCTCAGTTATCTATACTCCGAGTGGCGGGTTGCTGCCCGGAGCCGAGATCACCGTCAACAACGGCCGCCCTGCTGGGCGCTAAAACCGTCTCCCGTTCCGCGGTGCGAAAAGTCGATCGCCGGATGCCGAAGAGCAATAACCGCAGCTCTCTCCCCATGAAAGGGAAGAGAGCTGCGGGTTGCTTAAGACCAGCCATAGTGGACGCTGTCGAGCACGTCCCCCGGGAACCATAGCTAGGCTGTCAGGGCAGTTAGTTACTGTGGGGCCTTGTGAGTTCTCGCACACCGTCTTGTGCCCCCGTTGAACTTCAGTCACCGGAACTTCCAGCCACCGGAACTTCCAGCCACCGAAACTTCCAGCCACCGAAACTTCCAGCTCGAAGCCTTTTTGTCTGCGACTGAGTGCCCTGTCCTGAATGCCCAATCTCTCCCGTTCCCTCAAACACTGAGGGCTGCGCTGAAGCTAACCTTGAAGTTGGCTCCTTCCCCGATGCGTAGTCGCTATGCTCGATATACTTCATCGATGCCCATTGCGAGCAGATCGTGACGCTTCGGCGCATCTTCCTGCAGCTGTGCCAACGATAGCAATGGGCGAACAGACCCGAGCCGAATGATTTGCGGATAATGGAATGGCTGTTGCACAATTGGCTGGTTCAGCTGAACACTGATTCGGAATACATAGATCAGAAGTTGGATCCTCAAGCGAAACGGAAGGAACAGCCACGTGAACCGTCGCACTTTTTTGCAGGCTGCGGCCACGTTTTCGGCCATGATCGCAGCGCCACCCCTGCCATGGGCTCAGGAAAAATCGAAGCTCACGATCACCGCAATTCGTCTCGTCAAGACGAAACCGAAACGGCCCTATCCCAGCTACAAACCGGACCCCAACAGCTGGTCGACCCAGGGTGTGGAGGTGTCTGCACCGCTTAACATCTACCCGGAATATAAGCCGACTCGCAGCCTGTTCGCAGCCAAAGGCGTCGATAGCTTCACCGTCGAAGTCTCCACAGACAAGGGCATCGTTGGTTATGGGGATGGCGGTCCAGGCGGCGGTCCGATCGTGATGGGCCACCTGGCGCAATTGATGATGGGCCGGGATCCCTTCGACACCGAGCGCAACTGGGACATCAACTGGCGCGCCACGGAGTCTTATGGCCAGGAAGGGGTCACCATGAATGCCATCAGCGGTTTCGACAATGCTTTGTGGGACATTGTCGGCAAGGCCCTCGGTGTGCCCATCTATCAGCTTCTCGGCGGTGAAACCAAGCCGCGTGTCCCGGCCTACTGCACGGGCAACGATATCGAGCAGCATGTTGCCCATGGTTTCAAGCGCGTCAAGGTGGCCATGCCCTTTGGTCCCCCGAGTGGGAGCGAAGGCATGCGCGGCAATGTCGCATTGGTGGAGCGTGCGCGCAAGGCAGTCGGCCCGGACGGCGACGTAATGTGCGATTGCTGGATGTCATGGGACGAGCCATACACCATCGAAATGTGCAGGCTGATGGAGCCTTACCATGTGAAATGGGTTGAGGAGGTGCTTCCGCCCTACGACATGCAAGGCTTCGGCCGTCTGAAGAGGGAAATAAAAACTACCTTGATCGCCACCGGCGAACATATCTACGGCCGTTACGGTTTTCGCCGGCTGCTGGAAGCCGATGGCGCATCGATTTGGCAGCCCGATGTCACCTGGTGCGGTGGCATGAGTGAGCTACGGCGAATCGGTGCACTTGCAGAGGCTTATGACATTCCCGTGATCCCGCATGGTGGCGGCCTCAACGGCGCCGTCCAATGGTCCATTTCGCACGTGAACGGACCTTGGGCCGAGTTGTTCATGCCTCCGCCTGGCGGGCCAGAGGAAGTTTATGACCTCTTCGATGAAAATTACGAGATCAGCAAAGGGCCAGAGGGCCTTTACATGCACCCGCCACGGAAACCGGGCTGGGGTCTGGATCTGGAGGTGGTGGGTCAAGCCTGAATGTTAACCAGCCGAGCTTTGCCTGGCGATGGATGGGCAATGAAAAGAGTCATGGTGGTTGCTTTGGCCGCCGGCCTGGTGGCTTTCGCCATGTTCTTCCACGCCCATGCCCAGCAGGAGCCCACCGCGGCGAAACAGACATTCGAAACCAACTGCGCCGCCTGTCACGGGCCCGGCGGGGCGGGCGGGGAGCGAGCGCCTGCTTTGAACGACAATCCGAATTTGCGCAAGCGGTCTGCGGCGGAGATCGAGAACATTATTCGCCAAGGCACGCCGGGTGGCATGCCTGCATTTTCATCGTTGCCGGCGAGCGATGTGGCCGCGCTGGCGGGAGGGATTCATTCCATGAACCTTCCCGCTCTCGCCCATGCGCCGCGAGAACAAGTGGAGGCGGGCGAGAGATTTTTCTTCGGCGAAGGCGGCTGCGCGAGCTGCCATATGGTGCATGGCCGCGGCGCTGTCAATGGTCCGGATCTCACTAACATCGCTGCACGATCAACCCTGGTGGAAATGGAGAAGGTACTGGACGATCCGACGTCCCGGATGGGAGTCCACTCGCTCGCTCTTTGCCCACCCTGGGCCTTTTGCCCCGACTTCTCCTGGGCAGTGGTGGACGTGACGCTCAAGAACGGGACCGTGCTCCGCGGCTTCGGACGCAAGCGCACGGAGCATGAGCTGCAGCTTCAGTCCTTCGACGGCAAGCTGCATTTGCTGGATGCCGGCGAATACACGCTTGTCCGGCAGGAAAAGGCATCTTCTATGCCGCCGCTGAAGGCCACTCCGCCTCAGCGCCAGGCCTTGCTCGCCTATCTCTCGAGGCTAGGCGGCATTGAAGCCGGTCCGGTGAGCGGACCTGTTACCTCGGTATCACAGGCCGACCTAGATACGGTGATGAAACCCAGGAGCGGCGAATGGCCCACCTACAACGGCCTGCTTAATGGTAACCGTTACAGTTCTCTCGGCCAGGTAAACACCTCGAATGTGCGACAGCTGCAGCCCCAATTCATCTTCTCGCCGGGTGGGACCGGTCTCGAAGTCACGCCGGTAGTGGTGGACGGCGTGATGTACGTGACCGGCGCGGCGCAAACCTGTGCCATCAACGCACGCACCGGCAGTTCCGTATGGTGCACCCCGCGCACCAATGGGCTCGGCTCAGGGGGCGATCAGGAAAGCCAAGCGAAAGAGTCGACCCCCAAGGGGCCTAATCGCGGGGTGGCGCTGCTGGGAGACCGCGTCTTCTACGTATCGGACGATGCGTTCGTCGTCTGTCTGAACCGTTTCACCGGCGCGGTGATGTGGTCCCAACCTTTGCCGGAAGCGGGCGCGACCGGCAAGTACTACAACAGCAGCGCACCGTTGGTGGCCGGCGATCTTGTGATCTCCGGGGTTGCGGGGGGAGACTCACCGATGCGCGGTTTCATCGCGGCTTATCATGCCACAACCGGCGAGCTTGCCTGGCGCTTTTACACCATCCCTAAACTCGGCGAGCCTCCGGCCGAGACCTGGACTGGCCGGGCTTTACCCACTGGCGGCGGCGGCACCTGGACCACCGGCTCTTATGATGTGGAGACGCACACGCTTTATTGGGCGGTCGGCAATCCCTATCCCGACACCGATCCTGATCAGCGCGAGGGCTCCAATCTGTACACCAATTCAGTGCTGGCATTAGACGGAGCGACGGGCAAACTCAAATGGTATTTCCAGTTCACACCCCAGGACACGCATGACTGGGATGCGTCCGAGCCCCTGGTGCTGGTGGATACGACTTGGCGTGGCGAGCAGCGCAAGCTGCTGCTTTCCGCCCAGCGCAGCGGCATCTTCTATGTGTTGGACCGAACCAACGGACAGTTCCTGCTCGCGAAACCGTTCGTAAATAAGATGACCTGGGCGAGCGGGTTCAACCATGACGGCTCGCCTATATTGATCCCCGGCCAAACCCCCACGATCAGTGGGACCAAGACCTGCCCCGGGGTGCGTGGCGCGACCAACTGGTACTCCACGGCGTTCGACCCACGCACCAAGCTGTTCTATTTGATGGCTGCCGAGGACTGTGGCGTCTATCGCAAGACCGGCCGCATCTGGGATAAGAATCCTGACCCCAGCGATCCCGGAACCCGTTATGTGCGCGCCCTCAACATAGAGACAGGCGATGTTGTGTGGGAGAAGCTCCTGACCGGTCCGCAAGAGACCAACTATACCGGCGTGCTCGCGACCGCGGGCGGCCTGGTATTCCATGGCGAGACTGGTGGAGATTTCGCGGCAGTCGATGCGCAGTCAGGCAAGACGCTTTGGACCTTCCGCAGCAACGATTCGTGGCGCGCATCGCCCATGACCTACATGGTTGATGGACGGCAGTATGTCGCCGGAGCAGATGGGCCCAATGTTATCTCCTTCGCCCTTGGCTACCAATAAACAAATGAAAAGCGATGCCTCCCGCCACGGGGGAAAGGGGGGGAAAGGGGGACAGCCTGAACGGCGCGACTTTACTTCAGCATAAGAACAGAGAGAACTGAGGCTTCTCACTCTCGACTAACGACTAACCCGTTGTCTCCACTTTTTCCGGCCTATCTTCAGCGGCGCTCAAGCAAGGGCACTCAATAGAAGATCGTTACTGATTCGAACTCGAAGCTAGCCCGCATTTTCCACACTTCGGTTGCCAGCCAACCTTTGTCATCTCCTGCTGTCGCCCGCTCATTCCGAACAAGCCAAAAGTAACCCCCGAAAGGGTAGTCCCCGGCTTAGAAATACGTCCTGGCACTTACCTTCGATCCCGATTCGGTATATCCTGTTAGAGAGTTAGAAGACGATTTCGGCAGGCAGCAGGTTTTCGCGTCCCAGCTCCCTGGCCGGCAGTTGCCGGTATTTTCGGCCTAAACGCGAACGAAGGACACTTACACTGTCCGGTGTCACACCTGATCCCTGTCAAAAATCAGGTATTCTTCATCATCCTGCCGCGGCGGGATTTTTTATTGGTGCCCACCGTGCTTCCCGGTCTAGCAATGCGGTGTAAGGCTGCTGAAAAATGCAGCTTTGGATCAGGCAAGGTAGGTACGGGCTGGTAGGTCAGGGCTTTAAGCCCTGACACGGTACGGGCTTTAGAGTCTGCGTGAGAACTCGAAAATCACGCAATATTCGTATTGATTTTTGGTACCTATCAACACACAATCGTATTGATTTTGCCCGGCAATTCTTGGCTCTCACGCAGACTCTTTAGCCC
>JBAVQC010000322.1:0-3456 GCA_049693715.1 Acidobacteriaceae bacterium
GACACAAGCCCGGAAACGCCTTTGTGAAAACCGGCGAAAACCCGCATGGGGAAAAAAGGCCAGGTACCTCAAAGGAAGTATGAGAAAGAGAAGCAGCGTCAGTAGCGTGACCAACGCCTCGATTTCCAGAAAGGTGAACCGATGCGTCTCCATGTGAAAGAAGCGGATATAGTTGTTCATGTTTTTCGGTTCTTGCACGCGGGCTTTAGCCCGTACATAAACCCGGCAATCATTCGGCCCTGAAGTGACGTTCTTCCTTTCCTCTGGCAAACCGCGTACGCGCTCAGAATCGTCAGCACCGGATCCAACAAAAGCCGGAAGCGGAAGTCGGGATGTGTGATGTAGTACGGCAACGGGAAAACAAGCAACGGCCACAGGAACAAAAAGGCGGTCGTTCTGGACTTTCCCCACAACACCACCAAGCCAATAAAACCCAGCAGAGATGTGACCACCGCGTGCAACTCGACCAGGCCGGAGTTCACTTCCGACCCCGCGCCTGTCCAGAAGCGAACCACCCGCATCGCGATGAGTCTTAAAAACTCACCCGGGTGTGCGCGGATATATGCTTCCGCCAGGGTCGATTTGTTGCCCATGTACACCATCTCGCCCTCGCGCACGTAGTCGCTGTACTCTTGTTTGTTTTGCAACGGCTCGAGCCGGGCGTCAAACATCCCGCTGGCTCCAACGTGATTTCCCTGCCATACCTCGTATCCGAAGTTGCTGCGCAGGGGAATAAACGCGTGCAGCACACCTGCATTCCGCATGGGCCAGGGAGCGAACACTGCCAGCAGGACCAGCAAACAAATCCACGGTCGGGATTGTGTTCGCCATGCAGTCCACCCCAACACCGCCAACAACGCGAGCGTGAGCGACGGATTCACCAGCATCGCCAGGCCGCAATACCCGCCCATGGCTGCCCAAAGGCCATTTCCTGGCCGCTCCACGCAACGCAGTGCGAGGGCCATCATGCCGATCAAAAGCAGTGCCGACAAACTGGTGTCCCAAAGTATCGCGGGCAGCCAAAGCAGGGGCGGCGACACCGCCCAGAACACGCCAGCCAGCATCGCCGTGGCCGAGCCGAATATCTGTCCCGCCACGCGCATGATGGCCGCGACGGTCAACACCCCAAACACCGTCTGCAGCGCCATCATCCACGCTGCGGACGCCAAACTGTAACTGCCAAAGAAATAAAAGACGACCCCAACCACAGCCGGGTATCCCGGCGCCAGAAACGCCGTCGGGCCAGTCGATCCGCCAAAAGGCGACGAGAGCCCATGTCCGGAACTCAGAGAGCACGCCAGAAATCCCAGGTCCGGCGCTTTGCTGAATAGCCAATCCCGTGGGTACGAGGCCAGCACGATACCCACCACCACTAAACGCAAACCCAAAGCCAGAGCAAGGATGAACCTCACACCTTCTCCGTGCCCAACGAATAGGCGGCCAGAATCGTAAGCAAGGGATCAACCACCAGCCGGTAGCGAAACTCCGCGTGCGTAATGTAGTAGGGCAACGGAAATAACATCAGCGGCAGCAGGAACAGGGCTGCAACCCCAAAGCGGCGTCTCTGCCATAAACGCCACATTCCCACCGCCCCAAGACACGATGTCAACAGAGCGTGGATGGCAAACACCACAGAACCACCTTTGCTCCCTGTCCCGCTCCAGAAGCGCACAAATCGTACGCTGCTGAGCCGCAGGAAAACACCCGGATGAGCACGGATGTAGGCCCTGGCAAGCGCTGACTTGTTGCGCATGTAAGCAACCTCGCCGTTCGCCGCATACTGCTCATATTCCCCTCGGTTAAAAAGCGGAAACACTGACTCATCCAGAAAACCCGTCGCACCGTCACGGTTACCCATCCACAATTCCAGCCCAACCGTGCTCCGCAGAGGAATGAAAGCACCCAGCGCGCGCGCATTCCGGATAGGCCACGGCGCGAACACCAGCAACAGAACCAGCAAGCCCAGCAGAGGCGAATACCGAACCGTCTTCCGCGTCTGCCAAACCGCCCATCCCATTAGCGCCAACAAAGCCATCAGCAGCGCTGGATTCACCAGCGCTGCCAATCCGCAATAGCCACCCATCAGCGCCCAAAGTGACCGGCTCGGCTTCTGTTCACAGCGCAGCGCCAACGCGATCATCCCCACCAGCAGCAGCGTGGACAAGCAAGTCTCCCAAAAGATCGTCGGCATCCACAGCAGCGGCAGCGATACAGCCCAAAACGCGCCCGCCAGGTCCGCAGTCCGGCGATCAAAGCACCTTCGCGCAACCATCATCATCAACAGCACGGTCGCGGCGCTAAACAAAACCTGCAACACCATCACCGCGATCGCCGCTCGAAACGTGAATGACCCGAAGACGCGGAAGACGAGGGCGATCACCGCGGGGTAACCGGGAGCGAGAAGCGCAGTCGGCCCGGTCGATCCGCCGAACGGTGAGCTGAGTCCTTGCCCGGCCAGGAGAGACTGTGCCAGCGTTCCCAGCTCAATCCCGCGCGAATAAAGCCACTCATGCGGAAAGTGCTCCGCCGCAAACCGCAGGATGAGTAACCGTGTCATCAGCGCCAGCGCAACGATAGCCAGAGCATGCCTTCGCACCGGGTTCCTCACGCCGGTTATCGGCAGGTTGGCCACAACTATTTAAGCTCGTTTGCGTTTTAATCTGGAGGAGTGAAAGCCGCCATGTTGCGTCCCGTCGCCCGCGTTGCCGTCCTACTGCTCATGCTGACAGCCCCGCTCGCGCTATGCGCGCAGAATCCGCAGCCTGCCCAGCAGCCGCCGATGAACTGGGTTCCCCAGGGCTTTGAGGCTCTGGGTCAGCGTGCCGCCTTCCACACCGATTTCACCTTTGACCGTTCCATGCTGCAGTTGGCCGGCTATTTCGTCGGCGACGCCGATCAGGAAACCCGCAACGCGATCGCCAAGCTAAACAGTATCTCCGTTCACAGCTATCACTTCGCCGCCCCCGGCCTATACGACCCGCGCGCGTTGGATCTGATTCGCCGGCAATACGAAGCTGCCGGCTGGAGGCACCTGGTCGCAGCCCACGCCAAGGGAGACCCCTTCAACGCCGGGCAGACCGACCTCTGGATCAACTTCGCGCACCTGGATGTAACTGGAATGATGGTATTGTTTGCCGGCCCGAAGGATCTCAATCTGATCGCCTTCAACGGAGACATCAGCACCGTCGATCTGCTTCATCTGCGCGGTCATTTCGGCATCCCGCGCTTCCCGGGTGATCGCTTTGAGCCCGCCGGTAAGGCAGGAACGCGCCCCCGCCCACCTTACGTCTCGCCGGAGCCATCTCAGCCCATAGCCAACCAGGAACCGGAATCAGCACCCCAACAATACCCCCAACAGTATCCTGGTCCTGAGCACTATCCGGGCAGCGTAGGTGTAGGAGTCGGCGCGGAAGCGCCGGCGGTAGAAGCCGCGCCCCCGCCCCCCACCCCACCCGG
>JBAVQC010000323.1:0-4895 GCA_049693715.1 Acidobacteriaceae bacterium
CGCCTCACGTTCAGGCGACCACGACCGGCGAAAAAGTATCATCTTAAGAGCGTCTGGAACTTCCCCTCAAGCCCAAAGCTGGTTAGAACACACAATTTTGCGACGGAAAGTAGCTAGAGCTGCTCAGGTGTTTCAGAGTGATCTTCACGGCAGCCAGAACAGCCCGATCGGGTCCTGTGAGCACATCGCCCTCCGACGATGCGCTATAGGAATCGCGCAGCCGCTGCAACACTTCGGTTGCATCCGGAGGCATAGTGAATAGCGTCAGATTATGTTGCACCTTGTTTGCGTCAACCATGGTTACTTCTCCCGCAGAAATCGAATCGAGGAGACGACGAACGGAACAGCGAGCCCGCTTGATGATATTCCCAATGGTAGGAATCGATGTGAGGGCCCGTGGAAAAACGCCGTCGAAGCGGAAGCATACGAGGTCTGCTGTTTGCAGTCAGCGGGCATCGTCTGACGGTGGACACGCCAGTAACTGTGCCGGTGATTACCCCAAGAGCGAGATTGCTCCCGGCTTGTCTTGACGGCATCGCGGAATGGGACATGCCTGGATATTTGAGTCCCGTCCAGTGGGGGAAAATCCTGTCGCGACGGCGAAGGCGGGGGAAAAAGGGTTATCTTTGAGTTTGTCTGAAACCAGCCAGAACTGCGCATGTGGAGGAACTCGTGCATGGGACACAAATACGCCAGCATTCTTGAAACCGTCGGCAACACCCCCGTAGTGAGGATCAATAAACTCGGACCGCCCGGGATCAACCTGTTTGTCAAAATCGAAGCATTCAACCCACTCGGGTCGGTCAAGGATCGTCTTGCGTTGGGCGTGATCGAGGATGCCGAGGAGACAGGGAAGCTCAAACCGGGCCAGACAGTGATTGAGGCGACCAGCGGTAATACCGGAATCGGGCTGGCGATGGTGTGTGCGCAGAAAGGGTATCCGCTGGTAGTGACCATGGCGGAAACGTTCAGCGTGGAGCGACGGAGACTGATGCGGTTCCTGGGGGCCAGGGTGGTGGTCACGCCCGCGGCGGGTCGAGGCACCGGCATGCTTGCGAAAGCCGTCGAACTGGCGGAAGCGCATGGCTGGTTTCTGACCCGCCAGTTCGAAAACGAAGCCAATGCCGACATGCACTCGCGCACGACGGCCCAGGAGATATTGCGCGATTTCGAAGGGGAGCGGCTGGACTACTGGGTGACAGGATTTGGCACCGGTGGCACGCTCAAAGGGGTGTCGCGGGTGCTGGCCAAGGAGCGGCCGGAGACAAAGATCGTAGTCTGCGAACCGGATGACGCGCCCATGCTCACCAGCGGGATAGCGCAGGAACGTAAACCAGACGGCTCCCCGTTGGCCGGCCACCCGGCGTGGAAGCCACATCCCCAGCAGGGCTGGAGCCCGGATTTCGTCCCCAAACTTGCCGGTGACGCGGTGGACATGAAGGTCATCAGCAAAATCCTGCGCATCCCTAACGCCGACGCCATGCGTGGGAGCAAGGAACTTGCCCGCAAGGAAGGGATTTTTGTGGGGATCAGTTCAGGCGCAACGTTTGCCGGTGCGCTGCAGGTATGTGCGGAGGCGGCGAAAGGCGCGACGGTTCTGTGTATGTTGCCGGATACGGGCGAGCGCTACCTGAGCACTCCACTGTTCGCTGATGTGCCGGTCGATATGACGCCGGAAGAAGTGGAGATTGCGCACTCCACTCCAAGCCTATGGTTACAGCCCGCAGAGGTGAAATGAGCAAAGAAAAGACGATGAGCCGATTCGAGCTTGAGGAAGAGGGGGAGACGGCTTACCTGGAATTTGAACTGGATAAGGCTGGGTGGATTACGCTTTGGCATACCGAGGTGCCGCAAGCGCTTCGCGGGCGCGGCCTTGCCGGCGAGCTGGCGAAGACGGCCCTGGAATATGCTCGCGACCACAATCTCAAGGTGGACGTGATTTGTCCTTCGGTGGCGGGTTATTTGGCGAAGAACCCGGAGTTCCAGGGTTTGGTGGGGAAATGACGAAGTGGGGAACCTTCGTCCCTTGACCTGGACTACATTTGCGGACGTTACGGGATTACCAGGTACTGTTCAAACTTTCCGTCGGGCATCTGGTAGGTGGTGACCTTCAGGTCGCGGTCGGGAAAGGCGACCGTGAAGACTCGAAAGACCATGCCTCCGCGGGCTTCCTGCGCGGTTTGTTTGAAGGTGAGCGGTGGGCCCAGTGGCCTGAGGCTGGAGGCGAAATCGTCCAGCGTCTGCTGGTTGAAATAGGCGTTGCAAAATTTGGTGAAAAGGGTGCGGTCGATGTGGCCGTCGCCAAGCCCGTTGAAGATGGCAAGCGCCTGCGCCTCATCCTTCGTAGGCGTGGCCGGCGGGAGACCCAGAACGGTGGGCGTAATCCTGCGGGCGATCAGGCTCGCGGCATTGGTGGCCATTTCGTTGGTGAGTACGATGATGGCGGCGTGGTCGTCGGGAAAAACGATGTTTTCGGAGACAAAGCCGGAGACTTCTCCCGAGTGCTCAATGAAATTGTGACCGTCGCGCTTACCTACATCCACTCCGAGTCCGTAGCCGGTGGCCGACCCGTCTTTGAGCGGGACAGGGGTCAGCATTTGCCGGTAAGAGGTGGGTTCGAGCAGCGAGCGATTCATCATGCTGATGTCCCAGAGGGCCAGATCGTGGGGCGGCATGGCTAGCTCACCGGCGGCAAACATCCAGCCGGCACCCTCCAGGGGCGCGGCGCGTTGCGGCCCAAGGGCGTGGCGCTCGTAGCCGGCGGGGTCGGTCGCGGGCAACTTGCTGGCATCGGTGTCGTAGACGTTGTCCATGCCCAGCGGCAGGAAGATACGTTTCTTCAGAAGATCAATCAGGGGCATGCCGCTGACCTGCTCCACAATGCGACCGGCAATCACGTAGTTGGTGTTGGAATATTGCCATTGCGTACCGGGGTCGAAGTCCAAAGGCCTTTTGCCCCAGACGTCGAGGATGTGCTGCGCGTTGGTGGGCACCATCATGGAAGTCATCACGTAGTCTTGGGGCCAGTAGTCCTGGAAGCCCGACGTGTGCGACAGGACCATGCGGATGGTGACTTCATTCGCCCGCGTCAAGTCGGGTAGGTATTTGGAGACGGGGTCGTCCAGAGTGAGTTTATGTTCCTGGGCCAAGAGGAGGACCGCGGCGGCAGTGAATTGCTTGCTGATGGAGCCGATGGGGTATTGCATTTGTGGAGTGGCTTCCATGGGCGGAGCGAGCCGGGCCAGACCGTAGGCCTGGAGATAGGCGATCCGGCCGTCCTTGACGACGGCAATCGAAGCGCTAGGCACCTTGGTGGAGGACAAGACCTGGTTGACGGCGGCATCGATTGTTGCTTTCGCATCTTCGGGGAGGGTTGACTCAGCCCGGAGCGCCGGACCTATGATGAGGGACGCCAGGGCGAGTAAAACTATGGATTTCGACATACTGGCTCTGATTGTAAGAGGAGCCGGGCGCCTGGGTTTTCGTCATTTCGAAAAATGCGTCTAAACTACTCCAGCGCATTGGAGGATCCATCATGCTTACCCGCAGAGAGTTCACACGCCTGGCAGTCGCCGGGGCTGCTTCCCAAGTGGTTTCGCCGCTGTTGGCACAGGGGGGCGATGGCAAGATTGGTTATTGCATCATCGGCCTGGGCCGTATTTCCATGGATCACTTTATGCCCGGAGCGCTGGCCAGCAAGAACTCCAAAATTACCGGACTGGTGAGCGGCCACCGCGATAAGGCGCTGGCGCAGGCAGCCAAGTATGGAGTTCCGGAGAGTTCCATTTACAGCTACGAGACCATGGATCAGATCAAGAACAATCCTGCGATCGACGCCGTGTACGTGGCGCTGCCGAACAGCCTGCATGCGGAGTACACCATCCGCTCGGCACGCGCGGGGAAGCATGTGCTGTGCGAGAAGCCGATGGCGACCTCGGTTGCGGATTCCATGGCGATGATCAAGGCGTGCAAAGAGGCGAACAAGAAATTGATGATCGCATACCGCTGCCACTATGAGCCGACGAATTTGCGGGCGATGCAGCTTATCCGGGAGGGAAAGCTGGGAAAGATCCAGGCGATCGAGAGCGCGAATGGATTCAACGAAAAGGCCGGCGAATGGCGGCTGAACCGCAAGCTGGCCGGTGGGGGACCTTTGATGGACGTGGGGGTGTATTCGCTGAATGCCTGCCGGTATCTCACGGGCGAGGAGCCGGTCGAGTTTAAGGGGTATTCTTCGGTGATTGATCATGACGGACGGTTCGATACCGTCGAAGAGAATTTGTCGTGGACGATGAAGTTTCCCTCAGGGGTGGTGGCTAGTTGCAACACGACTTATGGCGCGTCGATGAACGGGTTTTACCGGGTGCATGGGTCGTCGGGGTTTTTGTATGCGGAGCCGGCGTTTGGTTACGAGGGGCTTCATCTTACGGCTGAGTTTGCTGACCCGGCGGGAGGTAAGCCGATTATGCTCGATGAGCCCAATGAGAATAAGGACCCTTCGCAGTTCATTACCGAGGCGGAGTATTTTTCGGATTGCATTGTCAAGGATCGGACGCCGAAGACGGCTGGAGAAGAGGGCTTGCTCGACATGCAGTACATGTCGAAGATCTATGAGTCATGTGGATTGCCGTCGCTTTGAGTCTGTTGCGGGGAGAGTGAAACTGCAGATCCCTCCACGGCAGGCCGGGACAGGTCGGCTTCGTGCGTATGACACAGATGCGAGCGGGCCACGGTTGAGTGCCGCGCCTACGGCGCTCAGATCAGCTTGCGATTGATCCCCAGCCCTTCCGGGCTGGGCTGCACAGTTTGGGCGGCCGGCCCTCCGGGCCTCGCTTCGCTGGCGACTTAGGACAGGGTTTTCAGCAACCGCCGGCGATGGAGGGGATGACCAAGAC
>JBAVQC010000324.1:0-3500 GCA_049693715.1 Acidobacteriaceae bacterium
TTCGCCCGGGGTCCGCATTTCATTACGGGACAGATTCTGGCCGTCGACGGCGGATTAGGGCTGTAGGAACCAGCCAGGCGAGTTTGGGTTCAACCGGTACATTCGGGGCGACCGAAGGGCGCACCGCAGGTCCCTCGGCTCCGCTTCGCTCCGGTCGGGATGACAAAAAGGGGAGAGTGCACCTCCCGTCTGAGATTAGTTGCTGGTGGAGTGAAACTGCAGATCCCTCGGCTTCGCTTCGGGATGACAGAAAGGGGAGGGCTGCTGTGAGGGAGAGGCGGTTGCCAAAGGATAGGGCACAACAGGGCCAAAAACCCTCCCTCAGGCTACCAGCCGAACATCTTGTTGAGCAGCCCCGACGATTGCTTGGGATCCAACTCGGGATGAAGGCCTTCCGGCTCCGGCTGAGGCGGCATGGTCTCGCCAAAATAAGCTGCGTGCGGATTGTGCAGGCACAGCCGGTCCGCAGTCTCGACCCCGTATTTGTCAGATACCAGTTGATAAGCCTCGCGCAGCATGGGCGGCCGCGATCTAAGGTCGTGGGCATCGGTGGCGATGAAGTTCACCCAATTCCGGCGCAGTAGCTCGTGGGAAACTCGTTGCGCAATCTTGCCAAAGCGCCCGGTAAGCGAAGCGGCAGTGATCTGTATGTAGCAGCCGGCGCGCAACCAGTCCGCCATCTTTTCAGGGTGGCGCGCCAGCACCGGGTTGCGTTCCGGGTGGGTGATGATCGAGGTAAGTCCGGCCATACTCAGGCGGAAGAAGATCTCCTTCATGTTCTGGGAAATCGAGTGGTCTGGAAATTCCACCAGCAGATAATTCTTGCCGTTGATGGAGTATTTGGCCGGGTTGGCCAAGGCATCCTCGATGTTGTCGAACATCAGGTGGAAGTCGCACCCGAGGGCGAGCGAGATACGGCCGCCCAGCTGCTGGCGCAGCAGCTCCAACCGCTCCAGACTCAACTCCGGGTCGAACTTGAAATGCTCGCTGGAATGAGGAGTGCACACAATGTGCGTGACCCCGTTTTGCAGGGACATTTCCGCCATTGCCACAGAAATTTCGATGTCGGATGGCCCATCATCCAGGCCGAACAACAAGTGGTGGTGTATATCGATCATGAATTCCTGACTTACCTGGTCAACGCACCGACCAGCGACGCAAAGAGCAGCAATCCGTCCGACGAGCCCAACATCGCCTCGCTCGACCGGTCCGGGTGGGGCATCATTCCCAGCACATTGTGCCCTTCGCTCAACACACCGGCAATGCAACTAATGGATCCATTGGGGTTGGCGTCGGAGGTAACCTGTCCTGCCGGGGTACAGTAGCGAAACGCAATACGATAGCCGCGCTCCAGTTCAGCCAGAGTCGCCGGCTCGCAAAAGTAGTTTCCCTCCATATGCCCGATGGGGATCTTCAGTACCTGGCCCGGCGTAAGCGCCTGGGTAAACGGGCTGTTTGCGGTCTCGATCCGTACATGAACCTGTTTGCAGATATAGCGCAACCCGGCGTTTCTCAACAGAGCCCCCGGCAGGATACCGCTCTCACACAAAATCTGGAAGCCGTTGCAAATGCCCAGCACCAGGCCGCCCGACGCGGCAAACTTCTTGACCGACTGCATCACCGGCGAGAAGCGGGCGATGGCTCCGGTTCGCAGGTAGTCGCCATAGGCAAACCCGCCCGGCACCACGATCGTGTCGCAGTTCTCCAGATCCTCCGATTCATGCCAAAGAAAGGTCGCCGGCTGCCCGGCTATCTCGCGCAGAACATGGAACGCATCATGGTCGCAATTGGAACCAGGGAACACCAGAACGCCGAACTTCATAGATATAAGCTAGCAGTTTTGCCTTCCTGCGGAAGTGTCTGCCCGGCTACCGGGATTTTCTCCTGCATTGAGATGCTGCCGGGCTGGATCCGGACCATTTGCTGGAGTATCGTCAGCAGATGGCCGATTCGATCCCAGACGATCCCTGGCCCGAGGAACCCCCGGCTCTCGAGCCCGCCGTAACACCGTCTATTCCGCCGCCAGTATCGTCGCCCCAGATCGCTCGCCCACAGGTCGTTGGAACAGGACCGCCGGCCACCCCTCGATTTGCCTCCAAGAGCTCGCTTCACCTGCGTACCGCCGGCGCAGCGCTGGTTAACTGGTGGCGCGCGGTCACCATCCAAGGTCTGTGTGTTGCCCTGCTGTGGCTGATCGGTCTTCTCTTGTTGCACGTGCCGCTGGCCCCGCTCTGGGCGTTGGTCGCAGGCCTGATGACCCTGGTCCCCAACTTCGGCGGCGTCATCGCCCTTCTGGGCCCGGCATTCTCCATCCTGGTCAGCGAACCGAGCATGTACCGGCTGTGCATCCTGCTGGGTCTCTATGCGGTGATCGTAGTGATCGATCAATTGCTGCTGCAACCGCTCATCATGAAGCGGGTCACGCGCGTGCCTGTCTGGGCTTCCATCCTGGCTCCGATCGTTCTTGGCATTGTGATTCCTTTTTGGGGAATTTTGCTGGCTCCCCCTTTGCTGGCCATTGCTTATGCTTTCCGCCGGCCCCGTCCGCAGTCCAGCATTTCCCGTCAAGATCCGTGACATTGATCAGCGTTATGCGGTTCTGTTGAGGAAAACCGCACCCGTGGTCGTCGCCTGCATCCCGAGGTGGGAAAGCCGGGCGCCGTAGAAAGCCCCCTCGCCTAAGTGCTATACTCGCCTTTCGCCGCGAGACTAACGGCAAACTCACTGGCAGTAGAGGTCCCCATGTCCGGCCACTCCAAATGGGCCACAATCAAGCACAAAAAAGGCGCCCTTGACGCAAAACGCGGCAAGATTTTTACTCGTCTGATCCGGGAAATTACCATGGCCTCGCGCCAGGGTGGGGGTGATCCGGATGCCAATCCCCGCTTGCGTGGCGCCGTCGCCGCAGCCAAAGCCGAGAACATGCCGGCCGACAATATCAAGCGAGCCATTCAGCGAGGCACCGGAGAATTACCCGGTTCGATCTACGAGGAGATCTCGTTCGAAGGCTACGGACCGGGCGGGGTGGCCCTGATCGTCGAAGTCACCACCGACAATCGCAATCGCACGGTCAGCGAAGTTCGCCATGCCTTCTCGAAAAACGGGGGCAACCTGGGTGAACCCAATTCGGTGCGGTTCATGTTTGCCAAGAAAGGTTTGATCGCCATTCCCAAGGCTGCCGCCGATGAAGACAAGTTAATGAACATTGTTCTCGATGCCGGCGGCGAAGACCTGAATGACGAAGGCGAAAACTGGGAGATTCTGACCGAGCCTTCCGCGTTTGATGCGGTGGCGAACGCCGTCAAGGACGCCAAGGTCGAGACCACGGTCTCTGCAATCACGATGATTGCATCGACCTACACCAAGCTGGAGGGCAGCGTCGCCGCCCAGATGATCCGGTTGCTCGAAGCCCTGGAGGATCTGGACGACGTGCAGAACGTCTACTCGAATTTCGATCTGGATGCCTCTCAATACGAAGAAGTCGCTGGCTAGATCCAC
Organism: Acidobacteriaceae bacterium; assembly: GCA_049693715.1. GTDB lineage: Bacteria > Acidobacteriota > Terriglobia > Terriglobales > Acidobacteriaceae > PALSA-350. The sequence continues at coordinate 3,499 of JBAVQC010000324.1, forward strand.
CC
>JBAVQC010000325.1:0-2194 GCA_049693715.1 Acidobacteriaceae bacterium
TGATCTGCAATCTCGGCAATCGAAAATCCTGTGTGCAGCAAAAGGTCGGACGCCATATCGAGTCGTTTCGCGTATAGCAACTCCATTGGGGTCGGGCGCTTCGCCAAACGGCAAAGCTTCAACAAATGTTGCCGGGATACACCGGCCGCATGAGCGATGTCGTTCAATTGCAGCGGCTCGGAATATGATTCAGCCAGAAAGCGATCCATTCTCCACAAAACAGTATCACTTGGATGCACCGCTTTCCGTCTGTCTCGAACGGCAGATGCGAATTCACAGAGGATCGCGATTCCCAAAGCTTCGCAGGCACTTGCACGGAGTACATCTGACTCGGGAGAATCTACTGAATCGTAGCGCGCCATGTCGAGCAAGATAGCCATACGGCCCAGGAATGGAAGCGGCCCTGGGTAACACTGCAGTTCCTGGCGGATTTTCATGCTTAGCAAGGTTGGCTCGATCGCCACCCAACTGTGCCGTGTTTCCCGCTGAGGGGCGAAATGGAAATGTTCCAGGTGACCGGGACTCAGGAGAATTCCGTGGCCTTCCGGCACTTCAATGACCTCACGATCCAGAGTCAGGGATAGAAACCCCTCATGTACGATGACGAGCTGAAAATCGACCTGCCGCCGTGGACCAAAACTGCCGCCCTTTGAATACAAAACGTCTCCAACTACGATGCGGCCCCTTCGCATGCGCGCGTAGGTTCTGGTGAGCAGCTGCGGTTCAGGATCCATGGAATTCGGGTCCCATCTGAGCCTTCGTTGGGCACGCTCTGGATTCATTTAGGATATATATATTATTCTTTGAGCCATTGTCGATTTATGAGCAAGGCACCGCTCCCTTCGGCTGGGCAACGCGGCTCAGAGGTATGGAATTGGAGACATGGGATTCGGGTCCCATCCAGTGCCCTCTCGAGTGGTGTGTCTGATGCAGATCATCATTTAACTGGAGTGAATGGTACGGCTTCATAAACTGCGGACGCCTAATTCCCCGGGAGATCTATGACCCTAACGACAAAACCCAACCCCTGGACGGGTGCCCCACATTCGCATCAGCGTATGTGGGCCGAAGAAGACGGGGCGAAGCCCATCCAATGCCTTTGAATTCGTTTGTCTACCAGCTGAAAGCATTCGAAAAACGACATTTTCGACCCACGTACGCCGACGCGAATGTGGGGACCCGTCCAGGGGTTAGGTCTTGTTGTTGGGGTCATAGATCTCCCAGGGAATTGAGTTTTCCGCAGCCTGGGTTTCCGTGGGCAAATAAGCGATACTATTGCCGAAACACTACGCTGGGCAAACTCCAGATTCATGGAAGATATATATCTTGTCCTTTGAGTCATTGTCTATCGTTGGGGTGAAGGAGCAGACTCTGTAGCGTCGACTTGGGCCATCAGTCCTCTCCATGAAATCGCAAGAACAAGCAGACATCGAGCAATTGCCGAGCTTGAGCGGATCCGCTCCCGTTTCGCATCCGGTGTCCGCCGAACTGCCATTCCTCCTGCCGATCACCTCTGTGGCCGGCGCTCGGAGGGCTGCTTTTCGGATATAACACCGCCTCTACGACATGCCGTGGGCAAGTGATGGCATGGGCGCCGCGGCTGCTCTCTGGGTCGCAAAATGCTGTGGTCTCACAATATAGGAGTTCCCGTGCATTCAGATTCTCGCAACACTTCCATCTTCGGCTCTTTCGAAACCGTCCGCTATGAAGGACCGCAGAGCGAAACGTCGCTTGCCTACAGGTGGTACGACGCTGACCGCATCGTTCTGGGCAAACCATTGAAGGACCATCTCCGCTATGCAGTTGCCTATTGGCACAGCTTGGCCATGAACGGAACCGATCCGTTTGGCTCGGCGACCATTAACAGACCATGGATGCGGGGAGGCGACCCGATGGAGGCGGCACGTTCCAAGGCTGACGCTGCGTTTGATTTGTTCCGCGTGTTGGATGTACCGTTCTACACCTTCCACGATCGAGACATCACGCCTGAAGGAACGGACCTCCGCAGCTCATTGCACAACCTGCACGTGATGGCGGACTATCTCGCGACGAAGATGGAGGACTCCAAGACGGGATTGCTGTGGGGTACCGCGAATCTCTTCAGCCATCCGCGCTTCATGGCTGGCGCAGCGTCCAATCCCGACCCGGAGGTCTTCGCATTCAGCGCGGCAACCGTGAAGCATTGCATGGATGT
>JBAVQC010000326.1:0-2033 GCA_049693715.1 Acidobacteriaceae bacterium
CTATTATGGCGTTAATCTGGGTGACACTGTGATTGACATCACGCTTGAAACGCGAGGCGCCGCGCATATTACCCAGATCGCCGACGCTCTTTCCGTCGAGGGTTACCGATTCGAGCGTATTCAATAAAACGATAGGAATAAGTCCAATGCAAGAGTTCTTTCGATTAAAGCGCCTGCCGCCGTATGTCTTCAACATCACCGGCGAAATGAAGGCGGCTGCCCGCGCGCGTGGAGAAGACATTATCGATTTCGGCATGGGCAACCCTGACGGCGCCACGCCCAAACACATCGTCGATAAGATGGTCGAAGCTGTGGGCAAGACGGCCACGCATCGTTACTCTTTGTCCAAAGGGATCCCGCGGCTGCGCAAAGCGATTTGCAACTGGTATAGCAAGCGCTATGACGTAGAGCTCGATCCACAGACAGAAGCGATTGTCACCATCGGCTCCAAGGAAGGTATTGCTCATCTATGCCTGGCCACGCTCGATCGTGGCGACGTCGTGGCTGTCCCCAGCCCCAGCTATCCGATCCACATTTATGGTCCTGTGATCGCCGGGGCCAATGTACGCGGCATCGCGGTGCACAGCACCGATGATTTTCTGGCAGAGCTGGAGCAGACTGTCCCGCTGATGTACCCGCGTCCGAAAATGCTGATCCTGAATTTTCCCGCGAATCCTACCACCCAATGCGTGGACCTCGCCTTTTTCGAGCGCGTGGTCGCCCTGTGCAAGGAATTCCAAATATATCTTGTGCATGATCTTGCTTATGCAGATTTGGTCTTCGATGGCTATCGTGCGCCATCGATCCTGCAGGTAAAGGGAGCGAAAGACATCGCGGTCGAGTTCTTCACTTTGTCCAAGAGCTATAACATGCCAGGGTGGCGAGTAGGCTTCATGGTGGGCAATCCAGCATTAGTCGCGGCGTTGGGCAGACTCAAGAGCTACTTCGATTACGGTACATTTACTCCCATCCAGGTGGCTGCGATCCTGGCATTGGAGGGCCCGCAGGAGTGTGTTCAGGAAATCTGCGACAACTACCGCAAGCGGCGCGATGTGTTGGTAAAGGGGCTCAATCAACTGACGTGGCAAGTGGCGATGCCCAAAGCCACGATGTTTGTCTGGGCGTCTATTCCTGAGCAATACAGAAAAATGGGCTCGCTCGAGTTTTCCAAGAAGCTGCTGACGGATGCCAAGGTAGCGGTCAGCCCGGGCGTCGGTTTCGGTGAATACGGCGATGAGCACGTGCGCTTTTCGCTGATCGAGAATGAAGAGCGAACCCGGCAGGCTCTGCGTGGCATTAAGCAAATGTTCCAGCAGGACTAGCTAGAGCAGCGAACTCGAACGAATAAAATTCGCTTTTTGTTCGCCCTGGGGGGGGGTTGGGGATTCGGGGATTCGTGGTATACTCGTATCTCCAGCGGGCACTTATGCTTTAATGTGCGTGCTGGACTATTTAGGGACTCCTGCGGGGGTCCCTTTACTATTTTAGGACGACTTATGAAGCGCCATGCAATTTTCGTAGACGCAGGGTACGTTTTTGCCCAGGGTTCTGTGTCCCTTCTGGGGAAGAACTCCAACCGGTCACAACTCAAGCTGGACGAAACGGAATTCGTAAACCAGTTGGCGTCTTTGGCGCTGAGGCAAAGCCCCGGCGTGGGGTTGCTTCGTATCTATTGGTACGACGGTGCGAAAAACGGCCCTACTGTCGATCACCTCACACTCGCGGAAATGCCGAATGTCAAGCTTAGGTTGGGATCAATCAACAGTGGCGGCGAGCAAAAGGAGGTCGATTCTCTCCTGATTACAGATTTGATAGATTTGGCGCGCAACCAGTCGATCTGTGACGCGACCGTCATAACCGGCGACAAGCGACGTGAGGATAGCGGTACAGATTGCTCAGACCTTTGGCGTTCGAGTTCACCTGATTGGCCTAGAGCCCAGCCGCGTGTCACAGTCAACCCTGCTCCGTCAGGAAGCGGATACGGTGCACGAAGTTTCTAAAGTAGATGTAGCGAAATTCTTGACCGTGCGACC
>JBAVQC010000327.1:0-32240 GCA_049693715.1 Acidobacteriaceae bacterium
TAGGTTTCGAGCCGTACATCAACCCCGCGGAGATCGTAAGCGCATTGCCTCCCGAGTCAAAATCCTTTCCAGGCGGTCTGATCGAGTCCCGGATTGGTAAAGACCTTCTTGAGCGGAGGCTGGCAGATCTCCTTGAACGCTACCCGATGGTCGATTATGTGTGGCTATGGCAAGACGAAGACTCAAACTGGGACAGCCGAAAGAAGGAAATCAGCCTCTCCGTAACTCCTTTCGCCCAGGCCCACGAATTCCTACAAAAGCACGCACCAACCAAGCGGCTCGTGTTGGGAGGATGGGGCGGCGTCGCGCGCCACTTTGAGAACCTGCACCAGCGCCTACCCGAGGACATCATCTTCTCGTCTCTCGACGATTCGCTGGGTTGGGACCCCATCTCAGAGACCTTCGGCAAGCTCGGAAAGCGTGAACGCTGGCCGATTCCGTGGCTGGAAGACGATCCGTCGATGTGGCTTCCGCAATTCCGTGCCGGTCATGTCGAAGACGCTATGCAACGTGCCCGCAACTTTGGCTGCCAGGGAATGCTGGGTATCCACTGGCGGCACCGGGTTGTCGATCCCACGGCGACTTACTTCGCCCGCGCAGCGTGGGATAAAAAACTCACTTCTGCCGCGAACTATCGACATTATTGCGACACACAGGCTGTTGGAGATCGCTCGGCGGAGTTAGCCTCTATTTTCGAAAATGCTGACCGTCACCACACGATCTCATCTACCTTTCTCGGAACGTATGACGAGAAAGGTTTTGCCGGAACCAATCAAATTGCGGGCGATTTCAATGAAGCCTTCACCTACGATGACGTCAAGCCCGAACTGGGCGTCCTCGATTCGCAAAGAGCGGTCGCGAAGCAGCTTGCTGCATTGACGGCAAGGGCCACCTCACCGCTCGAGCGGGAGCGAATTGGATACTTCTCCGGTTTCGTCAACTTGATGGTGCCGTATTGCGACGCTCTGGAAACCGCAAACGAGATCGGCGGCTTTTTGAAGCAGGCAGTTGCCCTTCGGGATCAGAAGAAGGATATCGAAGCGCGGACATTGATCGCGGATAAAGCTGTACCGCTCTGGTTGAAGATGGCTCCGATGGTTCGCGAAACCATGCTGACCTTCGATGCCATTATCGCGACGCGCAATGACCAGGGTCAGCTCGCGTCCATGCAGAACAAGTTCGTTCGCATTGCGCTGGAGAGGCTGCGACTCTCGATCAAGGAGTTCCTCGGCGAGTTGCCTGCCTCAATGGACGCGGCCTACCAGGCTGCTGTTTCTCCCGATCGAGCCAATGAACTGCGGTTGTTTGTCCCGACCAGGCCGTCGCTCCTCCATGTTGGAGAGAGCGTCCGCCTCTACATCGTTCTCCCCGGCCAAGCCTCCATCACGGAGGTAAAGCTATACACACGTCGATTCGGAGACAGTCAATGGAACGTCATCACTGCCGAGCACGCGGGCCGCTCCGTATACGCGGCACAACTCGGCCCATTCCAGGGCAAAGATACCGCGATCGAATACTACGCAGCTGCTCCGGGTAAAGGTGCGACGATGACGTCGCCTCCGCAGGCGCCAGACAATTTGTACACACTGACTGTTCTTGACGCCTAACTCATTGCTAAATCATTGCCGCGGATTCGCATAATGACCCATGAAACCCAGGTTCTCCAGAGTCCCCCTCAATCTCTTGACTACAGCCTCGTCGGGATAAATTCCACGCTCGCGGTCGAGAAGGGACTCGCCGAAGCGGACTGGTACCAATGCGCTGTGCCCCGCGCAACCATGCGAACGCTGCTCGAACGGCGCGATGGCCCAGCCATCCGCAACACCATTCTCTGGTTCGCCTTGATTTTTTTGAGCGGCTTCGCCACATATCTTCTTTGGGGATCCTGGTGGGCGGCGCTTCCCTACATGATTTACAGCGTGCTTTACGCCTCGACGTCCGACTCCCGCTGGCACGAAACCGGCCATGGAACGGCCTTTAAGACAGACTGGATGAACAACATCCTCTACGAGATCGCATCCTTTATGGTCATGCGCGAGTCAACGGTCTGGCGCTGGAGTCATAATCGGCATCACAGCGATACGATCATCGTGGGTCGCGATCCCGAGATCGCAATACCTCGGCCACCAGAGCTCAAAGTCATAATGATGTCGTTCTTCAACCTCACCAACTATCCAAAATACTTCAACCACATTGTCATGCACTCCTTTGGACGGATGTCTGCCGAGGAGCAAACCTTCATACCCGAAATGGAGTGGCCAAAGGTTTTCCGCAAAGCACGTATCTACGTGACTATCTATGCCGCCGTCATCATGTTGGCGATTTATAGCCAAAGCATTCTTCCGCTTATGTTCGTCGGCCTCACGAATCTGTTCGGAACGTGGCTGATGGTCGTCTATGGCTACACCCAGCACGCTGGACTGGCGGAGAATGTACTCGATCACCGGCTAAACTGCCGCACGGTCTACATGAACCCGATTCATCGCTTCCTCTACTGGAACATGAACTACCATGTCGAGCACCACATGTTCCCGCTGGTACCGTTCCACGCTTTGCCGGAACTGCATGATGCCGTTAAAGATGACTGTCCCACGCCTTATCGAAGCTTGTTTGCTGCCTGGCGCGAGATCGTTCCGACGGTTCTCAAACAAATGGAAGACCCGGCGTATCACGTCAAACGCCAGCTTCCGGCAAGTAAGACTCGTTCCGCTGAAGCGACCTATAGCTCGGAGGCGAAACCAGACGCAGACGGCTGGGTCTCCGTCTGTAAAACAGGAAATCTTGGCCGGGCCGACGTCCTCCGCTTCGATCACGGGAAAAGGACCTTTGCGCTTTATCGGGACGAAGCGTGCAGGCTCTATGCCACGGATGGCATCTGCACTCACGGGAACACTCATCTTGCCGACGGCTTAGTGAAAGGCTCCATCATCGAGTGCCCGAAACACAACGGACGCTTCCATCTCGAAGATGGTTCTCCGGCCCGGGCGCCGATATGTCGCGGCCTCGCGACGTATCCGGTCGAGGAACGCGATGGTCTGCTTCAGATTAACGTGAACAAGCCAGGTGGTACTGGTGCGCGCGAACAAAGGAAATACGCGTTTCGCGTCGTCAGCAATCGCAATGTGGCGACCTTCATCAAGGAGCTCGTCATTATCCCCGAAGACGACAGTGAGGAGATCGCCTTCACCCCGGGGGACTATCTGCAGTTCGATATCCCGGCCTACGAATCAATATCCTTCCGCGACTTCGATGTGCCGGAACCCTTCGCCGCAGTTTGGGAGAACCAGCACGTCTTCGACCTGGTCGCGCACAACCCCGGAAACGCGCAACGCAACAATTACTCGATCGCAAGCAATCAACACACGGAAGGCACGCTCCGTTTCAATATACGCATCGCGACGCCCCCGCCAGGGCAGGACTGCGAACCGGGCGTAGGCTCGAGCTACATGTTCAGCCTCAAGCCGGGAGACGCCATTACGGCGGTAGGTCCATTCGGCGACTTCCACATCAAGCCGACGCAGCGCGAAATGGTGTATATCGGCGGAGGAGCGGGCATGGCTCCGCTTCGAGCCCATCTGTCTCACCTGCTGGAGACCGAGAGGACCGCCCGCAGAGTGAGTTTTTGGTACGGCGCCCGTTCACGTCAGGAGATCTTCTACCAGGACTATTTCGAGGAGCTCACGGCATCGCATCCGAACTTTAGCTTTCACTTAGCTCTGTCTTCGCCCCTTCCGGAAGATAGCTGGGCCGGTCATCGAGGTTTTATCCACGAAGTCTTGCTCGAAGAGTACCTTCGTGAACATGCGAACGCTAAAGCCGCCGAATACTATCTCTGCGGTCCACCCATGATGATCAAGGCATGTAACAAGATGCTCTCCGAACTTGGCGTGCCCGACAACCATATCGCCTACGACGAGTTCTAAAGCACGGAGAAAACAATGGCGCAAAACAGTGGTCGTTTATGTCGGACAGAATAGAGTCGAAGTTCATTGGGAGAAATACATGTCGACCGCCAGAAGGGGTAAATGACGCCAAATCGGCAGAGCCGTCTGTTGCACGGAAGGCTAGATCGATGTTGGCCGCTTTCGAGAGGCGTCGCGATTCATTTCGCGGCGCTTAACGCGTAGACCTTGATCCAGTGATTCCGCATTTTGGGTCGAAACAATTGGTTCGCCGTTTCTGAGAAGATGGCGCTCGTCGGTTCCACAGGCATATGGCAGTCGATGCAATCCTCCGCAATTTTGGGTCCAACTGTACTCGACATCCCACATTCACGCACCTTGTGGCAGGACAGGCAACGTGCGGAATACGAGGCTGTCGACTGCTCCGGGGCGTGCGTGTTGTGACAGGTCGAGCAACTCATCTCCTTGGAAGACAAATAGCAACGACTCTTCTCGAGCAGTCCAACTTGATTCGCGTGTAGATTGGGGTGCTCGTCTACATCCCGGTTGTCTGAGCGAAGATAGTCGTCCAATTGCTTTCCTGGGAGGAAAGAGAAAGCCGGACGGATCTCTTCATAGTGCGTACCGCTGTGGCATAGCGCACAGAGGTCAACCTGCCTGTCCCGTGAAAATTTAGCTGGATTCAAAATAGCTCGTCCGGTCAAGTCCGCGTCAGGCGAATTTTCTTGTTGCAACGCAACATGCTCTGCACCGGGGCCATGGCAACTCTCACAGGAAATTCCTGTCACCAGACTTTCCTTGTAATAACGGTTCGTCAGGGGGCCCGGCAAACGCGGCTCAATGTAAGAGGCGTGGCACTCCAAACAGCGCGGATAAATAGGGCGCGAGAAATCCATCGTACCGTTGCCATATCCGGGGCTATTGATCCACCTACGACTGTCCGACCAGTAGCTCACAGGCAGCTCATAAAGCAGATCGCCGTGCCAGTACAGATAGCTTTGGCCACGCACACCCGAACCGACCACAATGTCCATCCTCTCCGACGCAATACTCGCGTCTCTTCCTTTGCTTCCCTTTTGCGGGTGGCCTGGCGACAGACCGACCACAGCGGTTTGGTAGTACCCGTCGAGCTTCGCTTCCATTTTGAAGTAGAGAGGAGCAGCCTCTCGTGTATTCCCTGCCTCGGAAATCATTAGCACATTGAATCCACTTTGGAATGGACCTTGGATAGCACGCTTGCTACCTAACTGTGAAGTAAGGTGGTGGGCAGTCTGCAAATACGAGACGCTCTCATTCTGGTGGCAGGGTAGGCAGGCTGCGTCGCCGACATAGCCATCCCGAACATGTTTTCTGTTCTCGGTAGGGACGTCAGTCTGTGAGGCCGAATGCACGTGCGTCTGGCCTGGAATGCATAACATAAGGCAACCAATACTAGCGAGGGTCAGCGGAAACGCGGAGAAGTGGACTCGACACATACAGTTGGCCCCATTAATTGGCGACATCACGAATGGAAAGTGACAAAATCACTGGTATGTATCAACTGTGCTGCTGGCCTCATTGGTAGGCAGGCGCATCGGCAGACGTTGTAACGGAATTCCTATCTCCCGCCTGGCGGAGTTCATTCGTCTCCAAGCCTGCCGCGATCGCCATCTGTCTAGCACCGTCGTCTGGAGCGCGGAGTTGGTAATAGACCAGTCCGAGAACCCGATGCGCATCGACCATGGCAGGCTCTCGGGCGGTCACATCCTCAAGTAGATGCTTAGCTTTCTGATAGTTTCGTTGGGATCTATATGCTAAAGCCAGCTCAAACTCAGCCACGACATTATGCGGCTCCAAATTAATAGCTTCGTTCAGACCAGAAATAGCCTCCGGCAGTGTATCGGTATTCTTGCGTAAGACTCTACCAAGAGCGACATAATAGCTGGCACTTCTGCTGTTGAGCTTGATAGCAACTCTATATTGCTTTTCCGCCTCCGCTATGTGTCCTTGCATCCAGTACGCGTTGCCCAAGGAGAATTGCGCCAAATCCCAGCTTGGTTTTTGCTGCAAGAGCGATTGCAATGTATCTACAGCATCAGAAAATCGGTGCATACCATAGAACGCCCATGCCTTCTCGTAGAGATAAGTTGGATTCTCCCCGAATCGTCCGCCGATCGCCTCCAAGAAGGCCAAGGCCGTTTGATAGTTTCCCCAACTCAGAAGCGCCCTGGCTAATTCCAGTGTATAGCCCTCGGCACTCGAATCTATCTGAACCGCACTTCCGAGTTCACGGACGGAGTCTTCATATTGACCTCGTCCAAGGAGAGCGACTCCCAACTCGCCGTGAACACCGGCCAGCACCACGCCCGACTCGACAAGGTGCTGCAGCATCGCCTCGGCATCGCTGAAATCACCGTTAGCATTGAGCACGTGGGCGAGATGGATCTTCCCGTCTGGAGAAGCTCCCTGGGCCGCGCTTTCGGCTTCTTCTCCTGCCTGCCGCTTCTGGTTGCTTTTCAGGTATGCGACAATCAGCTGCTCTCGCAAGGCTATGTCGGACGAGTTGCATTGTTTCGCGTGCCTTAACGAAATGATTGCCTGCCGATAATTCCCCTTTTCGATTAGGCGATCTACATTGTGCGAGTCCAGATTAGTGCGGCAATTGACCGACTGCCCCTTATGCTCGCCAGTAGGCTGAACTTTCGATGAGGCAGGAGCGGAGGCTCCCTCCTCGCTTTGCAAAGCCAATATCGGCTTTGCGGAAGTCCAGGCTACGCTTACCAAAAGAACAATCGTCAGAATAGTCCGTTGCCGACGTTTCATGGTTTCAACCCGCTAAAGAGAGGAACGCCTTACCAAGCGAACTTTACCGCCCCCTGCATGATGCGCGGAGCGGAGGCAAGTGATGTTATTGCACCGTAACCGGCTCCGCCCACGGCTGAGTTGGGATTCGAAAAGTGCGGCGTGTTCAGTGCGTCGAACATTTCCCAGCGGAACTGGAAATTGAAGCGCTCCTTGATTAGAAGGCTCTTTCCGAACCCCAAGTCCCAGTTGTTGTAGCGTGGTCCGGTCAGGAGGTTACGTCCCGAGTTGCCGAAGGTTCCGGCGGCGTTGCACTCGAATGCCGCTGTATTGAAATACTGGTTGATCCATTGGCTCTTGGAGCCTTGCATTTCCCCAAAGCTCTGGCCGGGCACAACATCCGCCCTGTCACCCCCTTCCTGGGAGTAGGATGGGTTTCCGCCATTCAGACAGGAACCGCTTGGCGTTACGCTGAATGGAGTGCCGGACTGGAGTGTGAAAATTCCGGAGCCTTGCCAGTTGCCCAATGTCTCCCTTGCCAAACGGCCATATTGACTAAGCGATGGGGTCTGGTACACGAAACTGGTGACCCAGTTGTTACGGTGATTCAAGTCCGATATCCCATAATTCCACTTTACATTGAACGGGTCCCCGATGGGTGAAACATAAGCGGCATCACCGCCTGTGACGGTATCGAGTGCCTTGGAGAAAGTGTAATTCGAGGTAAATGTAAAACCTCGTGCCAATCTTTTTTCAGCTCTCACCTCTAAGGCATTGAAACTCGCGTTGCCGACTGACTGATATTGGATTATTGACTCGAAATTCGGATATGTCGTGCGCTGCCCCAGAGAAGCATAAATGCCTGGGTTGACATCGTTGACGATCGGCAGATGATAAGTGTGACTTCCGACATAGCCGACTGTCAAAAGGATGTCAGCGGGCAACTTTTGCTCGACTGAGAGATTCCATGTGTTATTACGGCCAAGCTTGAAGCCTGGTGAAAAGCTAGTTTGGATCCCCACCGGAGTAACGAAGGGTGTCGTCGACGGCGGATCATTAGTTATCGATGAGAAGGGCGGGAAGGGACTGACTCCTCCCGTTCCGCTCGAGACAGCATAGGGATTTGCGAAGGGAATCGTGCCATTTTGGCTATAGGTGAACGTATACGTCGGGGAAAACGGGGCGCTCTCGCCTAGGGACTGGTAATAGCTATTGTCATACGGTGAACTAAAGACGCCAAAAGCTCCGCGAATCGCGGTGTTTCTCAGGATTTTCGGCTGATATGCAAAACCGACGCGGGGAGAAAAGAGCCACGGAGAAGTCGGTACGCCCCCGGTATCAGAAATGCCTTTGTCTCCAGGGAATACCAAACCGAGAGGTGCGTTGGGATAGCGAGTACTCTGTTGTCCTGGGACAAACACGGGAATTCGTCCCGCAGTGATGGTGGCTGGGAAAAATGGCTCCCAGCGAATACCCGCGTTGATTGTCAGATTCGACTTCAGGTGATACGTGTCCTGTAGGTATGGCGCCCAGTAACCTGAGTGGGTCGCGCCGTATGTACCCCCGCCCTGTTGGAAAGAGTCGACTGAGCCAGTCAGAAAATCGGCCGCCGGATCCCCTGTCGTTTGGCCGGTGAAGCCCACGAGAGGCAGCGCCAACCAGTCGGCTGCGATCGAAAAATTATAGTAGAGCACATCGACACCGGCAACGATCAAATGCTTACCCTTATTGACGCTCAACTGATCACTCACTGAAACAGTCTTCGCCCCGACAGTCTGCGCAAAGCCCGAGGCGGGAAAGCTGAAGTATGAATTCACGCTGAATCCCTCTATCGAATCTGGAACCCCTGGAGGATAAGGGACATTCACGCCCAGCGTCGTAAGGCTTACCGGATTTCCGTTCTTATCGGTGAGCTCCGGCGAATCGATGGTGGTTGTCGTAGAGTATGAGAAGGTGGCGTTGTTTACAATATTGGGCGAGATGGCGTCAGTCCAACCAACGGCGTAACTGCTGAATGGAGTCACATCCGGAGGCATCGCCGCCAGAAAATTTCCCTTTCCCGGTACATTGGGCAAATTGTATTTCTGGTAAAAGACGCGTCCAAAGAGCCGCTGTTTGTCCGAGATTACGTAGTCGCCTCGGATTGTGAATTCGTTCGTTGCGTCTGAACTATTAACCGGCGCGACGTAGGCTAAGTTGGTGACAGCGCTGGTCTGCGGTAAGCTTTCTTCTATAGCGAGTGCGATAGGACTAAAGGTCGATGGATTGATCTGGTTTCCCGCATAGGGCGTCTTCACTTGCACTGTCTGACCGGCGTTGCCTGTGCCCGCAGGGCATACATAGTTTTGCGCCGTTCCCGGCTGAAACAGTTGTCCAGTGTCGAAGCTCAGGTTGGAAGCTCCGCCACCACCGCACAGATTAGTTGTCGTTCCGGTGAGAAGCTGACTGAAGTTGCCGTTCAATTCAGCTGTGTTTGGGACAAAAGCGGGAGTCCCGGTACTAGAGGACGTTTCCTGTGTTCTCTGGTAGTTGCCAAATATGAAGATCTTATTGCGCCAAATCGGGCCGCCTACCGAACCTCCATATTGATTACGTACTAGAGTGTCCGTCAGATGACTGAACCAGTTTGTCGCGTCGAGACCGTAGTTGCGCACATATTCGAACGCGTTTCCATGCCACTGGTTTGTGCCGGATTTTGTAACGATGCTGACGACTCCGCCTGCCGCAAAGCCATACTGAGCGCCAGGATTACTTGAGATTACATTGAACTCCTGAGTCGCGTCCGGATTAGGAAAGGGGTTCCCAAACCCGTTCCGTTCATCCTGGTTACTCGCGCCGTCAAGGAGGAAGTACACGCTTCCAACGCGGCCACCATTCGTCGAGACAACGGTGTTGTTGGGGTTGGTAAGACCCACTCCAGTCGTGAATCCCCCGCCATTTCCGGGCACGACACCTGCCGTGAGCGTGACGAGGGCTCCCGGATTGCGTCCGTTCAGAGGAAGTTGCTCGATCTCCTTTTCTGATACAGTCTCGCCAAGGCTCGAGGTTTCAGTTTCAAGAGCTGCGGCGTTGGATTCCACCTTGACGACCTCTGACGCAGATCCAATTGTGAGTTGGAAATTGATAGTGGCACTCTCTTCAGCTGTTAGAACAATGCCCGATTGAGATACCTCTCTGAATCCAGGAGCGGTCACCACCACCGTATAGGCGCCGATGGGCAGAGCGTTGATCACGTAGGCTCCAGCATTCGAAGTCGTCGACGCCAGCCGTTGGCCGGTGGCTGCATGGAGAGCGGTGATCGATGCCCCTGGAACCAAGGCGCCACCTTGGTCCGTGACAACTCCCGTGATCGTCGCAAGTCCAGTTTGAGCGTAAGCGGGTTTTATAGCGAAGATCGGGATGATGACTATGAGACATAGTAGGCAGTAGCCAATTTTGGCAGAAATCGCTTTTATTAGAGGCTGCTTCATAAACGCTTTACAGTTCATTTGTCCTCCATGAATTTAGGCGGCTGCCTACTAAGGAAATATTTGTGAACAAGTTTCGAACCGATTCCAGGCGACCGAACAACTGCCAGCCATAATTGTCTACGCATTAGAATGCTGACAATGGCCAGAAGGCTAAATATTTTGTCTGCGATGAACCCAGTGATCCGCGGGATCCGATCGAAGCTGGAGCCTCGACGCAAGAAATCCCACCCCGCAGACGAAGCGGGTTGGACCGATCTGAGCTTGTTAGGACGTATCGGGCAGCCATTCGAGCGCGTTGATCCGACCAGATCTGAAGCTGATGTGAAAAGACCACTGGAGCGATCGCTTTGTCTCAAGAACGGCTTCGTCTCCGACCGGCTGTTTCGGCGGAGTGCTTTCTAGGCCGTTATGTTATCTGGGGGCTGCACCTGACAAGGGGTCATTACAATGGGTATCCCTCAGGTTTTAAGAGAACTTGGGCGCTCATGTTTCATCTGCCAAAGCCCGTTGCGCCAGGCGATCGGACTTTCGTGATAACTCTCCTTGAATTTTCGTGAGAAGTGAAAGATGTTTACGAAGCCACATTTGTCCGCGATGGCGTTCACGGGAAGGCCCGTCTGCCGCAGCAGGTCAGTAGCAACATCCAGGCGTGCGGCATATAGCTGCTTCATGGGTGTGGGCCTTCCTCGCGTGCGGCACACCTTGAGTAGATGCTGCCGGGAAACACCAACTGCTTTCGCGATGTCGTGCAGCGAAAGCGGCTTCGCGTAATCTTTCCGAATGAATTGCTCCAATCGCGACAATACTCCATCCGCTGCGCTGGTGGATCCTCTGCCGCCCTTCACCGTAGAGGCGAAATCACACATCAGTGCGAGGGCTATTCCCAAATAAAAGCCATCTTGTAGTGGATCGTCGGGTGGCGGAGTAAAGGAGCTTCGCCGCCCCATGTCCAAAAGCGAATTCATCCTGCCCGCAAAGGGGATGGGTCCGGGGTGTGTCTCAAAGCTCTTCCGTAGTAACGGTGGAACGGCCTTAGGGTGGATGGCACACCAGCTATGATGAGTCTCCCGATCCGCTGAAAAAATGAAATGCTCCTGATGGCGCGGACTCAGAAGAAGTCCGCTCCCTTGCGTTACATGGACCTTATTAGCTTTGTCAATCATCAGGTCTAACGAACCCTGATGGATCACGACGAGTTGATAGTCATGCTGGATTCTCGGCCCGCATGCCCCGCCCGCTGCGTAAAGAATATCGCCGATGACCGTCGCTCCTCTGGTCATTCTCAGGTTTTCATGCCTGACATTTGTTAGCTTCTCAACCATGACGGCTTCTCTATCCATCCTGTGTACAGATCGCTCGACGCAAAAAGTACGGCGATTTGAGATTACGCCGGTGGGTTCACCAGAGACAAGTTTTTTGGCCTTTGAGTCATTGCCAACGAGACGGGGTAGCGAGGATAATGCTCATGCTTGGTTGGGGAGGGCGAGCATATACCTGTGTTGGTCACCTCTCACCCATGTTGTCTCCTGAGGTAAGGCCGGTGTCTCCTCCGCTGCGTCGCAGCGTCGCCTTCATCAAGGAGCTCGTCATTATCCCCGAAGACGACTGTGAGGAGATCACCTTCACCGCAGGGGACTATCTGCAGTTCGATATCCCGGCCTACGAATCAATATCCCCAACTTTAGCTTCCACTTGGCTCTGTCTTCGCCCCTTCCCGAAGATAGCTGGGCCGGTCATAAAGGCTTTATCCACGAAGTCTTGCTCGAAGAATACCTTCGTGAACACACTAACGCTAAAGCCGCCGAATACTATCTCTGCGGCCCACCCATGATGATCAAGGCATGTAATAAGATGCTCTCTGAGCTGGGCGTGCCCGGCAACCACATCGCTTACGACGAATTCTAAGACACGGAGAAAAACAATGGCGCAAAACAGTGGAGTCGTTTATCTCGGACAGAATAAAGTCGAAGTTCAATCCATTGACTTTCCTACGATGAAGAACCCAGCTGGGAAAGACATCAAGCACGGTGTCATTCTGAAGGTGGTCGCGACCAACATATGCGGTTCTGACCAACACATGGTAAGGGGCCGTACCACCGCCCCAGCGGGGATGGTCCTTGGTCACGAGATCACCGGCGAAATCATCGAAGCTGGTGATGACGTTGAGTATCTCAAGGTCGGTGACCTGGTCACGGTTCCGTTCAACGTCGCATGCGGGCGGTGCCGCACCTGCCGAGAGCAGCAAACGGGCGTTTGCCTGAATGTAAACCCTGGCCGCGCAGGAGGTGCCTATGGCTATGTCGACATGGGAGGTTGGGTCGGTGGGCAGGCCGAGTATGTCCTGGTCCCGTACGCCGACTTCAACCTCATCAAGTTTCCCGACAAAGCTCAGGCGATGGCCAAAATAAAAGATCTCACCATGCTTTCTGACATTCTTCCGACCGGCTTTCATGGAGCAGTCTCGGCAGGCACAGGCGTCGGCTCCATTGTCTATGTTGCTGGAGCCGGTCCCGTCGGCCTTGCTGCGGCTGCCTCGGCGCAGATTCTGGGTGCGGCCGTCGTCATGATTGGCGACATGAATCAAGAGCGTCTGAAGCATGCCGGGAGCGTCGGCTTTGCCCCTGTCGACCTCACCAGGAGCGAGAACCTCGGCGAGCTCATCGCTCAGATTGTCGGCAAACCCGAGGTGGACTGCGCCGTAGATGCGGTCGGCTTCGAGGCACGAGCCCAAGGGAAGAACGGGGAAGAAGCTCCCGCTACTGTCCTCAACTCTCTGATGTCAATCGTGCGAGCTGCTGGTGCGATAGGCATTCCGGGCCTGTATGTCACCGAGGACCCGGGAGCGAAAGATGACGCTGGGAAGACCGGCAACCTAAAAATGCGCATTGGCCTCGGGTGGGCGAAATCACACCGCTTCTATACTGGCCAAACTCCCGTGCTCAGGTACAACCGACAGCTGATGCAAGCCATTCTGTATGATCGTCTCCCGATCGCCAGGATTGTCAATGCAACCGTTATTCCCCTCGACCAAGCGCCCAAAGGCTACGCAGACTTCGATTCTGGTGCAGCAAAAAAATTCGTCCTGGACCCGCACGGCTTGTTGGGATCCACCTAGAGCCTGTTCACACTATCGTAGGGCCTCAATGATGAATGCCGCCTTTGTATGCCCGATCCATCAACAGTTCCGGTTGGCTGAAGGAGTTCGCTGGCGAAAGTCGTTGGGGGGAATTCGAGCGGCCTGATCGTATCCATCGAGATAAATCGGGGCTAACTACTTCGTTACTATTGAACAGCAGGGAGTAATCACGAGTTTACTACCCGCTCTTCCACATGATTATTCCCCAGGATCATGGACGGCGGCTCCCGAGCGTATTACTGTGGCCATGAGACAAGATTGTTATGCCAAACCCGTCGCATGGAGGCAACCGTGGTTGCGTTGCGCCCGGCTACGCGCGGCATCACTGTCAAATGAACGCGGAGGCTGCCCCGCGAAATGGTGAATAGATGGCCATCAACCGCTTCTTCAATCGAGCTTTCCGGCTCCAGGCCTCAACTCCGCCGCCGATCGATATCGGCGTTCGTAGCTCCAAAGACGGAAAATCAGGTGCCTGGTGGTGGACTTTGCCCCCTCGGGGGGATGAGTACCCGCCGGGCAACCAGGCAAGGTGCTCAAATTAATTGCTTGAGCACCTTGAGCATCTTCATGAAACAAACGACTTATTTGGCAACGTTGCCAAATCCCAATCTGAAGACAAATGAATGTCACTGCTTTTGAAAGTGGTTGCCGAAGTAATAAACTGGAGTTTCCCGGAAAAGCACGGACAGGCTGAATGGCCCGCACTGCCCCGTTTATAATCAAGTTCGATGAAGGCGCATGTTTACGTTACGCTGAAGCCCACTGTCCTCGACCCGCAAGGGCAGACAATCCAAGGCGCACTCAAACGAATGCAGTACACCGGGGTTGAGGATGTACGCCAGGGAAAATACTTCCAACTGACGCTTCGCGCCATGGCCACGCCTGACGCGAAGGCGGAAGTGGAGCGCATCGCCCGCGAGGTGCTGACAAACCCGGTGATCGAAGAGTATACCTACCGCCTGGAAGAGTAAGCAGCCCGTTCGAACCCGGCGCATGCCGACCGTACAATAAAGGGACTATGTGCGGAATTGTTGGGTATGTCGGTCCTAAGGACGTGGTCTCTGTCATCCTGGAAGGCCTGCGACGGCTGGAGTACCGCGGATACGATTCGGCCGGTATCGCTGTAGGGTCCGCCGGACATGGACTGGAATTGCGCCGCGCGCCGGGCAAGCTGCGCAACCTGGAAGAGGTGATCCGGCAGCACCCGCTGCAGGGCACCTACGGTATCGGGCACACCCGCTGGGCCACGCATGGCAGGCCAACCGAAGAGAACGCCCATCCGCATAGAGACTGCACCGGCCGCATCGTCGTGGTGCATAACGGCATCGTCGAAAATTACCTGGAATTGAAACGTGAGCTGTCGGCAGAAGGCCATACTTTTGTCACCGATACAGATACGGAAGTGATCGCTCACCTGGTCGAGCAGGAACTGCGCTCAGCCGAGAGCTCGGGCAAGACGATGCTGCTCGATGAAGCGGTACGGCGGGCGGCGCGCCGGTTGACGGGGGCTTACGCGATCAGCGTGATTTCCGCCGATGCGCCTGACACCATCGTCACGGCACGCAATGGGCCGCCGGCAGTGGTCGGCGTGGGTGAAGGAGAATCGTTTGTCGCCTCGGATGTGCCCGGGATCCTGCACCACACGCGCATGATGTACTTTCTCGCCGATGGAGACGTTGCCATCCTGACGCCGCACGGGGTGAAGTTCACGAATCTCGCGGGCGACCCGGTGGTGCGCAAGGTGGAGAAGATTCTGTGGGACCCCATCCAGGCAGAAAAAGGCGGCTACAAGCACTTCATGCTCAAGGAGATTTTTGAGCAGCCGCGTGCCGTTCGCGACACCACGCTGGGCCGCATCTCGCTGGAGACGGGCGAGGTCTTCCTGGGCGAAATGAAGATCACCGACGATCATTTCCGCGCGGCCACACAGGTGAATATCGCGGCTTGCGGTACCAGTTGGCATTCCGCACTGGCCGGCAAGTACATGATCGAGCGGTTGGCGCGCGTCCCTACCGAGGTGGACTACGCGAGCGAATACCGGTACCGGGATCCGATTGCCGACCCCCGCGCGCTGGGTATGCTGATTACCCAGTCCGGCGAAACGGCGGATACGCTGGCGGCGCAGCGGGAGATGATCGCCAAGGGGTCGATGACCATCGCCATCTGCAACGTGGTGGGCTCGATGGTGGCGCGAGAGGCGCAGGGAACCATCTATACCCACGCGGGGCCCGAGATTGGGGTCGCCTCGACCAAAGCGTTCACCGCACAATTGACGGCGCTGTTTCTCTTTGCCCTGAACCTGGCACAGAAGCGAGGAACGGTTGGAAGCGCCGAGAGCGCTTCCCTGGTCGATGAGCTCAGCCGCATTCCGGGAAAGATCGAAGAGGTGCTGCGGCAGCGCGACGGCGAGTGCCGGGAGTTGGCGAAGGGGTTTGCGTCTGCCTCAGACTTCCTGTTTTTAGGCCGCGGGATCCATTTTCCGATTGCGCTCGAGGGTGCGTTGAAGTTGAAAGAGATCTCCTATATTCATGCGGAAGGCTATCCCGCGGGAGAGATGAAACACGGGCCCAATGCGTTGATCGATGAAAAATTGCCGGTGGTGGTGCTGGCGACCAGCGACGAAAACAGTCCGGAGTCGATCCTGCGGTATGAAAAGACCCTCTCCAACATCCAGGAGGTAACAGCACGCTCGGGCCGGGTCATCGCAGTGGCAACCGAAGGGAACAAGCAGCTTCGCGAACTGGTCGAGCATGTGATTTACGTGCCCCGGGCGCCCGAGTTACTGGCGCCGCTGCTGGAGGTGGTTCCGCTGCAGTTGCTGGCGTACCACATCGCGGTGCGGCGCGGCTGCGACGTGGATCAACCGCGAAATCTGGCTAAATCCGTCACGGTCGAATAAGGTGTTGATAGCAAGTCAAATGTTGTGTTCCATCCGAGGTGACGGATATTGTCACGGCCAATCTATACTGCGCGGTTGACGCGCAGACTTCTGCTGTCGGAACCCGCCGCTTGTTTCCATCTTGAATTCACCGCAGAGGGACTGGATCAGTTCGATTTCCAGCCGGGGCAATTCGTGTCTTTCCTGGCGGTTGACCCTTTGGGGAAACACCAGACGCGGGCCTATTCGATCGCCTCAGCGCCCCGCGGCAACCAGTTCGATGTTTGCGTCAATCGGGTGGAGGGTGGGTTTTTCTCCAATTTATTGTGCGATCTCGAGGTGGGGCAGGGGCTGGAATTCCATGGTCCGCATGGCTTGTTTATGCTGCGCGCGCCGTTGACCGACAGCATCTTCATCGCCACGGGAACGGGCATCGCACCGATGCGGGGCTTTGTCGAGTACCTCTTTCCCGACCATGGCGAGGATCGTAGCCAGGGGCGGAAGATTTGGCTGGTGTACGGAACGCGCTATGAGACCGAGCTTTATTACGAGGATTATTTTGAGAGGATCGTTGCCAGCCGGCCGAATTTCGTTTACCAAAAGACACTGAGCCGCCCGCAGGAGAGTTGGCCGGGCGCTCGCGGCTACGTACAGGAATTCGTGGAGCAAATCGCGGCGGAGCATGCGCGTCTTTGGGCGATGGATCCGCGGCCCGTAGAGGGCGCCGTGTACAACATTCATGCCTATATCTGCGGGTTGAATGAAATGGTGTCGGCTAATCGCGATTCCCTGAAAAGCCTGGGTTGGGAAAGAAAGCAGATCATTTTCGAACGCTACGATTGATACAGCGGGGACTTAGGTCGGCGAGCTCTGGCGGACTTTGATCTCCGAACCGCAGTCAGAGGTTCTGGACGGTCCCCCTTTAGGGCAATGCGAAGGCTACGTACACACCGCCGGATGGCTTTCGGCTTGATTGGCCTCCGCCGGCTGCGATTACGACGTATTGCTTTCCGTTCACCATGTAGGTTGCCGGCGTCGCCAGGCCGGAGAAGGGCAATTCGGTTTCCCACAGGAGCTTTCCGGTGGTCTTGTCGTAGGCATGGAACTTCTGGTCGAAGACGCTGGCACCTATGAAGAGTAGACCTCCATCGGTAACTACGGGACCTCCGTAGTTATCGGAACCGGTGTCAGACATTCCCTTAGCTACAAGCTCAGGATAAGTTCCAAATGGAATCTTCCATAGATACTTGCCGGTGTTGAGGTCGATCGCACTCAAAGTTCCCCAGGGCGGCGCTGTGGCGGGATAACCTTCCGGGTCGGTGAAGCGGCGAAATCCTATCGTCTTATACGGCATATCGTCGGTTATTTTTTCTCCTGCACGCGGCGGCCGATCCTCCTGTTGTTGCGGAGCCCTGGTCAGGTAGCGGATCACCGCCTGCACCTGCTCATCACTCAGACTGCTGAACGGCGGCATGCGGCCTTTTCCCCCGCGAATGGTGGCGGCAATCTCCTGGTCAGTGAGGATGCCCTCGATACCGCGCAACGACGGAATCGCCGGTGGCGAGCCTGCACGATTGATGCCGTGACAGCCACTGCATTGGTTCTGATAAACCTTTTCGCCTAAGCTCCCGGCGGGCGGCGGGACCGTCAGGCCTACCAGCCACGCAGTGTCGTTGGCGTTGACGTAGAGCACTCCGGTGGACAGATCCACGGCAACACCACCCCACTCTCCTCCACCCGCAAAGCCCGGCATGTCGATGGTCAGCTTATCCACGCTGGGAGGAACAAACTGACCGCCGCCGATCATGTTATTGAACTGCTTCACTGCCCAGGCGTGCGCTTCGGGCGTGCGGTTGGTCAAGGTGTTGACGGTGGTGCTTTGCTGGGTGTAAGGCTCAGGCAAGGTTGGGTAAGGCTGTGTGGGCGACGTGACCTCACCGGGGACGTTGCTCTTAGGAACGGGAATTTCGTTGATGGGGAAAAGAGATTTCCCAGTGGAACGATCGAAGACGTAGAGAAGCCCGGACTTGGTTGTCTGCGCGATGGCATCGACGCGCTTGCCATCGTGGGTAACGGTCACCATCGCGGGCGGCGCGGGAAAGTCGCGATCCCACAGATCGTGATGCACACCCTGGAAATGCCAGATGCGTTTGCCGGTCCCAGCATCAAGCGCGATGAGTGAATCGGCGAAGAGATCGTTGCCGGCGCGATCGCCACCGTAAAAGTCGAAGACGGCGGAACCAGTGGGCACATACACGATGCCGCGCTTTTGATCGACAGTCATGCCGGTCCAGTTATTGGCAGCGCCGGCATCTTTCCACGCGTCTTTGGGCCAGGTGTCGTAGCCGAACTCTCCCGGCCGCGGGATGGTGTGGAAGGTCCAGCGCAAGACTCCGGTGAGTACATCAAACGCGCGGATGTCTCCCGGCGGGGCCGGATGCGTTTCCGGGCTTGCACCGCCGACGATGATCAGGTCCTTGTATATGCTGCCTGGAGTAGTCAGCGCGACGGACTGTCCTTCGTACGGCTCGCGCAGGCCTTTGCGTAAGTCGACTCTGCCGTTCTCCCCGAAGCTGGGGATCACCTTACCGGTGGTTGCATCGAGCGCGTAAAGATAGTTGCGCGCGCCGGCCAGGATGCGGCCCTGCTGACCGTCGGTCCAGTAAGAGACGCCGCGGGTGAGCACGAAGCCGGGAAGGTTAAAGTCGAACTTCCATATCAGTTTGCCTGTTGCCGCATCGAGCGCGATCACACTGCGGCGCGGCGTGGTGGCGTAAAGAACATTACCCACGATGATGGGACTGGCTTCAATGCCGCCCTTTTCGCCAGTGTCATACTTCCACGCCACGGCCAGATTCTTTACGTTGTCGCGATTGATCTGCGACAGGCTGGAGTAGTGCGTGCCGTCGTGTCCTCCGTAGACCGGCCAGTCCTGCTGGCCGTATGCCGTGCGTGCTCCGGTGATACCAAGGCCCAATGCTAAAGCTACTGTCGCCGCTGCCCTGCACTTCCCCATCTGGTGGTTGACCTCAAGCTGAAAAAGAGTAAACCGGGGCGGCAGTTTTAACCGCGGAAGCGATTCTTCACCCGTGTCCGCATGATTCTACAGGATGACCCGGGACACCAAGATACTCGTCCCGGTGTTGCACAACGCGGCCGCAGAAACGATGTAAAGTGGAAGCGTTGCGATCGAGCGCCCACCAAGAGGAGATTGCCCATGAGTTCCGACTTTTCGAGAAGAGCCCTGATGAAGGGGATCTGTTCGACTGCTGCGCTGTCGGCTGCGTTGCCGGCTGCCGCGGTAATCCCTGCTGCCGCTGCGGACGGGACCGAATACAAAGGCCCACACGGCCCTGGGATGCCGCAGGAGGGGCCGAACACGCCCAAGATCTGCGCCCCGCTCACTGTCCACGCGATTACCGATGAGTCAATGCGGCAGGTCAAGCAGATTGGGGTCAACAACGTTTTGATGGGTGGTCCGAAGATGCCCTGGGAAGAGCCGGACCTGCAGGGCGTGGTCGACAAGCTCAAGACGGGCGGCCTGGTGGTGGGCAACATGATGATCGCAGGCTTCAACAATTGTATCTACGGAAGAGCGGGAGCAGCGCGCGACAAGGAGATTGAAGACTTCAAGAGTTCTATTCGCGCTGCGGGCAAGGTCGGTCTGCCGGTCGTTGAGTACAACTGGTATGCGCATCGGGCAATCGAGGGCTACTACCTGGAAGAAGGCCGCGGCGGCGCTGGGTACACGGCATTCAACATCAATAAGGTGGAAAACCTGCCCACGGTTCCCGACGAAGGCGTTCATACCAATGAAGAGTTGTGGAAGAACATCACCTACTTTCTGCAGGCGGTCATTCCGACGTGCGAGCAATCGAACGTACGTTTGGCGTTGCATCCGAACGACCCACCCATTGCGGCGACCCGGGGATCGGGCCAGATCATGGCGTCTCTGGAAGGCTGGAAGAAGTTGATCACGGTGGCGAACAGTCCCTCAAACGGAATTACCTACGAATGTGGTGTGTCTCGCGAGATGGAGGTCGATCCAGTCGAGGTGTGCAAATACTTTGGTACGCGAGATCGTATCAATCACGTGCACTATCGCAATCCGGTGGTAAGGGTGCCGCACAACGATTACACCGAGACCTTTATCGACATGGGTGAAAACAACATGCTGGCGGTGATGCGAGAGCTGATCAAAGTGAAGTACACCCGCCTGATCTATCCCGAGCACGAGCGGGCATTGGATTATGACAAGGCAGTCGGCATTCACAATCAGTATCCCGGCGGGGGCGGTTACACCGGGATGGTGTATGACATCGCCTACGCCCGGGCAATGTTCCAGGCATCGATCATGCTGGAACGGGGCACGGAGTGGAAGGAATTTTAGTCCCCGCCTACTGATCCGCGCCTCGTTTGATTGCGTTCGCCAGAAGCTGATCGAACTCGGAGCGTGGCATCTTCAGCTTCTCAGGATGCGCATCGATATATTTCGAGAGGCCCTGGAATTTAGCCGGAGTCCAACCGCCTTCGAATTCTGCACCGTTCTTGCCTTCTTTGTTGAGCTCGAAGTTGTAGTCGTCCATAAGGTTGGTAAATTCGGCGTGGCTGATCGCGCCTTCAGCCATGATTGCGGGAATGAAGAGGACGCCATCGGTCTTCGCCAGTACCAGGTCGCCGGGCAGCACTACGGCGCGTCCGATCCTGATAGGCGCATTGATCGCAGTCAGTGTCATCTGCTGCCAGAAAGAGGGATCGTAGCCTTTGTAGAAGCCGTTGAAGTTCGGGATCTCCCGGTTCTCTTCCTGGTCTCTTATCCCACCGTAGAAGATGAAGCCCGTGTGCGTGTGGGCGGCTATTCCGTTACCAAGATTGGAACCGATGAGTGTACCGTCGATGATTTTGCCAAAGCCGTCGGCGACATACACGTCGCCTATTTGTAGCTCATTGATCGGCCAGCTGTTGTTTCCGCTGACCCGTCCTTCGGCCTTGCCTTCGGCGGCAATTGCCTTGGCCATGTCTGCACGGACCGGCATATATTGAGCCGTGAGCGCGCGGCCGGCAAAGGGCTTTTCGATATGCAGGGCTTGCCAGTCACCTTCGAACTGGTTGCGGTAGCCTTCCTCGCGCAGGTATTCCCAAGCATCTTCAATCGAGACGTCCAGAGAGCGCTTGAGCAGATCGTCCGGTACCTTGGGACGGCCGTCCGGAAAACGGTCGCCTTTCCAGTCGGAAGTGTAGAACATCATCTGTTCCCTGGTCATCTTTACCTGTGAGAAGGCAACGGAAGCCCCCAGCACGGTCCAGGCCATCACAGCAGCTGCAATTAGTTTCCAGCAACTTGCGATCGTTCTCATGGTTCCTCTCATATTTTTCGCACTAGTTCGTCTGGCCGCGCTTGAGCCTTTCGGCCATGAGCTCGTCGAATTCCGAACGCGGCATCTTCAGCTTCTCCGGATGCGCATCGATATATTTGGCAAGACCCTGATATTTTTTCGGAGTCCAACCGCCCTCAAACTCTGCGCCGTTTTTGCCTTCTTTGTTGAGTTCGAAGTTGTAGTCGTCTTCAAGACTGGTGAATTCTGCGTGGCTGATTGCATCCTCGGCCAGGATGGCTGGGATGAAGATCACTCCGTCCGTTTTTGCCAGGACAACATCTCCCGGCAGTACGACGGCTCGCCCAATACGAATGGGCGCGTTGATCGCGGTCAATTCCATTTGTGCCCAGGCGGAGGGATCATACCCCTTGTAGAATCCGTTGAAGTTGGGAATTTCCCGATTCTCTTCCTGGTCCCTGATGCCCCCGTAGAAAATAAAACCTGTGTGGGTGTGGGCTGCAATACCGTTGCCGAGATTGGAACCGATCAGCGTGCCTTCAACGATTTTGCCGAAGCCGTCGGCAACATACACATCGCCAATCTGCAGTTCATTAATCGGCCAGCTGTTGTTTCCGCTGACGCGTCCCTCAGCCTTGCCCTCTGCGGCAATGGCTTTGGCCATGTCTGCCCGGGTCGGCATGTATTGCGCGGTGAGGGCCCTGCCGGCAAAGGGTTTCTCGATGTGGAGGGCCTCCCAGTTTCCTTCAAATTGATTGGCGTAGCCTTTCTGACGCAGAAAGCCCCAGATGTCCTCGATGGTGCAATCGGTGGCGCGCTTGAGCAGATCTTCGGGCACCTTCGGACGCCCATCGGGAAAGCGGTCGCCTTTCCAGTCCGAGGTGTAGAACATCATCTGATCCTTCGTCATCTTTACCTGAGAGAAGACAGAGGATGCGCCCGCCATGGTCCAGACGATTACCGCAGCCGCGAGTACCTTTTTCATGAGAGTCTCCTGCGTCGAACACTAAACTATTTGGGGGTTGGCCCGCCAACTTTGCCCGGAAACGACCACGGGTGAAGCATCCTGACGTTGCCGGGCACTCTTTGTTTTCCATCAGAAGGGCTGCGATCTGTTGGTGTATTTGCGACCGATGGCAGCGGTTTCCGGGCTTGCCGGACCCACCATTACGCCTTCCTTGATCATGTCGACAACGTCTTTCGCACCGAGGGAGTTGAGAAAGAAAATATGGTTGGCTTTGCAGGCAGCGAGGACCCTGCTGCGGGCGGCGGCCATTTTCGGGTCTTGGATCGCGGCCTCGCCCTGGGCGCGCACGCCAAGAGACATCGCCATATCGCCGGGACCCCACTCCGCCATGCCGATACCAGGGACTTTCAGGTTCTCATCGACATTGGCCAGGGCATACTTGTCTTCTTCTTTCACCCCCAGCAGGAGTTCGCCGTTTGGATTGAGGGGCCAGGGATCTGCTTTTTCTTCGTACTCCTCCTGGGAGACTCCCCAGATCTGGGCCGCGGTGGGTACGCCGTGAACCCCTCGGCGGCCCTCAGGCAGTCCATCGACGCCTACGCCCTGCTGGTGAATGGGAAAGCGCACGGCTTCGACAAAGGCCCGAATGGCGCCGGGATCATCGGCGTGGGTGAGCATAACCCCGTGCACGCCGGTAGCAAGTACCTGGTTGAACATCCAGGCGTTGGCGCGGACTGCCTCCGCATCCAGGCCGTTTACGGGCACGTTGACAATAACGGCCGGGGTGCGATGACCGCTTCTGTCCGGGCCGCCAGCCACTAACCCTCGCATGTACTCCTGTAGCCCCTTCACGTCGAAAGGAGCGTGCTCCATGTCGTAGCTGATGTAGTCGGCGTAGGTTTGAGCGTCTTTCACTCCCTGCTCGTAGGTGCCGGTGGTTCCGGAGTGTGAGCCCGCGTAGTAGATAGGCTGGCCTTCTGCCAGGAGCTCGATGGCCTGGTTGATGCGCTTCGGCTTTGCGGCCTGATTCTGGGCCAGATTCCGGGTGGTGATGGTCGCACTCACGGCGGTTAGTAAAACGGACGCCAGAATCAAGACCGATTGCTTTCCTAGCCTGTTCACAAACACCCCCGTTTGAGGTTGATCTATTATTGACTCGTCGTTGCAGGCGGATAGTATTCCAAGCGGTGATTGCCTTGCAAGAATTCTGGGGGGTAACCAGACCAAAGTTGGCAGGGCCGCTAAGTCCCGTCCCACTATGTGGTAAGGCCGTTGATAGGGCAGAAGGGAGGAGCAGATCTCATGACACCAGATTCACTGGAAGGTGTGTTCGCTGTGCCGCCGCTCGCGAGGAAGACGGGGACCGCCCGAGCCATTGATTTCGAGCAGAATTCACGGATCGTGCGCTCCATCGCAAACGGGGGAGTTACACGTTTGATCTATGGCGGCAATGCCTTCCTCTATCATTTGACGCTGGCTGAATATGAGCAACTGCTGGAGTGGCAAACTGAGATCAAAAGGGATGGACTCTGGCTTATTCCGGGTGCGGGTCCTTCCTACGGCCGATTGATGGACCAGGCCCGGCTATTGCGCCGCTTTGCTCCTGCTTGTGTGATGACGCTTCCCTGCGGAGATCCGCGCGATGCGGCCGGACTCGAACGAGGCTTGCGTGAATTTGCCGAGGCCGCCAATGTTCGCCTGATGCTCTACCTCAAAGACGAAACGAACATGGGAGCCGATCGGATGGCGGGTCTCGACGTGGTGGCCAGGCTGGTCGATGAGGGCGTTTGCGTCGCTATCAAATATGCTGTGGTCCGTACCGATCCGGCCCACGACCCATATCTCGACGAACTGATCAAGCGTGTGGATCGGCGCAAGGTCA
Source organism: Acidobacteriaceae bacterium (assembly GCA_049693715.1). GTDB lineage: Bacteria > Acidobacteriota > Terriglobia > Terriglobales > Acidobacteriaceae > PALSA-350. Next base: position 24,353 of record JBAVQC010000327.1, read on the forward strand.
TCAGCGGGATCGGCGAACGTCCGGCGGTAGTCCATCTCCGCCAGTGGGGCTTGCCTGGATTTACGACCGGCTCCGGCTGCCTGGCTCCTACGCTGAGCGCGGCGGTTTTCTCCGCTTGTGGCGCAGGCGACTACGCCGAAGCCGACCGCATCCGTTCCCGTTTCCTTGACCTGGAAGACCTGCGCGATGCATGGGGACCCGCGCGCGTTCTGCACCATGGGCTGGATCTGGCCGGCATTGCTCGCACCGGACCTATCCCTCCTTTCGTTTCGGAACTTTCCCCAGAGCAAAAGGCTCGATTGGCACCCGTGGTGCAAGAGCTCTTGACGCAGCAGCAAGAATTGGTTGCCGGAGATTGAAGGGCATGATGCGTGAGGCGGGCGGCTGGTCGCGGCGTGACTTTCTCAAAACCGCCGGCGGTGCAGCTTTTCTCGGGGGTGCGGCGTGTATCAGCGGGCTTCCTGCGCTCGCTGCTGCGGCAGGGGCGGCGCCAAAAATTACCGATATCCAAACCATGACTCTGACCGGTCCCCGCACCTACGTCCTGGTCAAGGTGATTGCTGACAATGGACACTACGGCATCGCGGAGGCGTACGGCCTGCCCAGCATTGGGGTAAAGGAACAGATCCAGGCACTCAAGCCGCTCCTGGCAGGGAAAAACCCGTTGGAGATCGATGCTATTTATACCCACATGGGGATTGGCGGTCCTGAGCTTTCGGGCACGCGCACCGATGGCTCGGCACACTCCCTCATGCGCGCGGCCAGCGGTATCGAGATGGCGCTTTGGGACCTGGCGGGAAAGACCTTGGGGGTGCCGACAACGACGCTGCTGGGGGGAAGGTTTCGCGACAAAGTCAGGGTATACGACCACGCATCGCCTCGCGACATGCTGGACAAAGCATCGTGCCGCGAGTGGGCCGCTAAGATCAAAGCGGACCCCAGCGGCTTTACCGGCCACAAGATCGGTTTCCGCCATACAGACACGGCGACAGATAGCGCCCGTGACCCGGGCAATCGCGTTCTTACCACCAAAGAATTGATGGATATTGCTCAGGGGTTTGAGAACTGCCGCGAGGCCATCGGCTGGGACCACGACCTCATGGTTCACTGTCACTGGGAGTACGACCTGCGGACTTCGATTCAGTTGGCAGACGCGGTTGCCGCCATCAAGCCGTTGTGGCTGGAGGACCCGCTGCCCGTGGACTACTCCGAATCATGGAGGAGGTTATGCGCGAGTTCTCGTGTGCCCATCTGTACGGGTGAGAACCTGGAACGGCGGGCAGGCTTCAAGGACTTCATCATCTACCAGGGGTGTGACATATTGAATCCGGACCTGCGCAATAGTGGCGGCTTCCTGGAAACCAAGCGCATCGCGGATATGGCTGATACCTTTGGGTTGCCGATGGCCACTCACAACACCGGAAGCCAGTTGCACACCTGGGCTAACTGCCAATGGGCCGCATCTATTCGGGACTACATCGCTTGCGAAACGATCACCGGCCAGGGTGGTTGGATGGACCAGTTGCTGCTTCTGGATGGTCCGTATATCAAGGACGGGCACGTCAGCGTTACCGGAAAGCCGGGGCTCGGTGTCGAGCTGAACCCGGACGTAGTGAAAGCTCATCTGGCTGCAGGCGAACAGTGGTGGGGATGAAAGGATGTCAATGAACCGTCGCACATTGTTGAAGTCCATCGGGAGTGCGGGCGTGCTGGGTGCCGCTTCGCCTCTTTTGCGATCGCAGGAGCAGGTTGCGCACGCCACTCGCGGCACGGCATCCCCCCGCATCAAGGATATTAGCGTGATCGAGTGCGAGCCGCAGGGCACACGGCTCACGGTGGTCAAGATCACCACCGATCAGGATGGACTCTATGGTTATGGTTGCGCCACGTTTACCCAGCGCGCTGACCTGGTCAAGCCAGCCGTCGAAAAGTATCTGAAGCCGTTTCTTATGGGTAAGACCACAGACCGGATCGAAGATATCTGGCAGTCTTGCTACGACAGTTCCTACTGGAAAAACGGCCCGGTGCTGAACAATGCGCTCAGCGGTGTGGATCAGGCGTTGTGGGATATCAAGGGCCGGCAGGCGGGCATGCCCGTGTACCAGCTTGCCGGCGGCAAATGCCGGGAGGCAGTGGATGCCTATACGCACGCGGATGGCCCTGACTATCAGGCCGTCGTTGAGAGCGCAAAAGGCTTTATGGCTCAAGGTTTCCGCAATGTTCGGGTGCAGGTTGGTATTCCGGGAATGTCAGGATACGGGTCCCGGCATAACGACGACACCAAACTCAAAGCGCTGCATGACCAACCGCTCTACGAGCCGGCTTATGATTTCCGCCGCGCGCTCAAACTGCTGGAAGTCTGCAGACAGGAACTGGGCGAGGAAGTGGAGTTGCTGCACGACATGCATGAACGTCTGACGCCAAACCAGGCAGTCCAGTTTTGCAAGGAAGCGGAAAAGTTCCACATGTTCTTCCTTGAAGATCCGCTTTCGCCTGAGGACCTGGGGTACTTCCAACAGATCCGTCAAAATTGTGCTACTCCGATTGCGATGGGTGAACTCTTCAATAGCCCGCACGAATGGCAGCCGCTGATCGAAGGACGGCTCATCGATTACATCCGGGTGCACGTCTCGCAGGCGGGCGGCTTTACTCCGGCACGCAAGATTGCGATCCTTGGGGAACAATATGGAGTGAAGACAGCCTGGCACGGTCCGGGTGACGTGTCGCCTGTGGGGCATATGGCCAACGCGACACTGGACATCGTGAGCTATAACTTCGGCATTCAGGAGTATTCACCGTTCAACGAACGCACCAGGGAGATCTTTCACGGTTGTCCGGAGTTGAAAGATGGATACATCTGGGTGAATGAGAAACCGGGATGGGGTATTGAGATCGATGAGCAGGCGGCGGCCAAAGCTCCGTTCACTCCAGGAAGAAGTAACCTTAACGGTGGATGGGGAGAAATACGGAAGCGGGACGGCACGGTGATCAAGCAATAACTCTTTGCATCGGTGTCCGGGCAGAATGCTCTGACGACCTGCGCTTGGATGTCACCCAAGCCGGCAATCAAGGGAAAAATGCGCCTTGCCACATCCAGCGCCCGAAAAGGCTACACGCATCTACGCCGCGGCGCCTTGAGGGGCGAATCGTATAGACTGATGGGGTGAGAGATGTACCGATAACGGAGCATTCTATGCCGCCCACTCCTTTGGAACCGATCGAATCACAGGAGACCCCGGCCTCCATCGTGCCTGGCGAGCTGGTACGGAACCGACGCGTGATCGCGTGGTCCAGTTTCTTCTTTGCCCTGCTTCAGAGCATCTGCGGAGCGATTATAGCTATTAACGGCCTGCGGATTGCAATCGGAATTGGAGCACTTGCCCTGAGCACGGGCGCAGGAGCAGCGATCATTGGATTTCATACCAACGCCATTCGGGTTCCCATGATCGTGCTCGCGCTTTTCGGCTCGCTGCTGAATCTTGCCATTCTGTTGCATGTTCGTTATCTTCGGAACCGCCCTGCCTCACAGTGGCGGCAAAAGCCATTGAGTACCCGCCAGAAGCGAACCGAGCTTGCGCAACTGGTTCTCTCGTTGGCCACGCTCGTTCTCATCTGCGGAGAAGAGTACCTGCATTTCCGCAGTCACCACTCGTTCTAGCTGGTCATTTCGAGGTCTAGCCGCGCATGCAAGCGCTCACTGAAGCCGACCGGTAATTCGAAGACCAGGTCGTCGGCCGTCAGGATGAGGATGTTGCGCGCAGAATCGAGAATGGCCGAACAGATTTCACAGTGGTCAAGATGCTGTTGCACGAAATCTCGCATGTCTGCCGGCAATGCGTCGTCTAAATACCCGGAGATGCAATCCCAAACGTGTTTGCAGTCTAAAACCACGGGATCCATCTCCGCTTTGGATTCATATTTCTCAACAGGGGCGCCAACTGCTTCTGCAGCATGAGACGCGCGCGGTGCAGACGAACCTTTACGTTTCCGACGGAGATGCTGAGAGCCGCCGCGGTTTCCACGTTATTCAACTCCTCCACATCTCGCAGGACAAACACTTCACGGTAGATGTCGGGTAGGTTGGTAATCGCCTGCTGCAGCATTTGTCGAACCTCCTTCCGTTCCAGGGCTTCGGAAGGAACTTCGCGCCAGTCGCGCAACATCGCGGGCGAGGTGTCGCCGGCCCTGTCCGATGTGTCGTCGATCGATTCCATCCTCAGGATCCCTTCGCGTCTTAAGCGACTCCGCGCCTCGTTCAAGGCAATTCCAATCAGCCAGGTACTGAACTTTGCCTCTGCGCGAAAGGTTGCGAGATGATGAAAGGCCTTCAGGAAGGCCTCCTGCGCGACGTCTTCCGCATCCGCTTCGCTCTTCATATAGGACAAGGCCATCATGTAGACGCTGCGTTCATAGGGACGGATAAGTTGGTGATACAGCTGTGTGTCTCCAGCAAGGATCGAGGCGATCATCTGCGCCTCATCCCTCGGTTCGGGGGACGCCCTCATAGCACCTAGACCTGCACCTCAAGACGCCTCGCAACCAGCGCGTCTACCGAAAACAAGCCTGCGCCCAAGATAAGCACCATGAGCGAAGCGAAGAGAAAGGTATACGGATCGGCCACGTAAAATTTGCCAGGATCGGAGAAGATGGAAAGCAATGCCTCATGATCGCCCGCCCAATAGGCAACAAGCATGTTGCACATGAGCAGCAGGCCGGTAAAGCGTGAGACAAAGCCAACAATGAGCAGTATGCCCCCGAAGAATTCCAGTCCAGATATAAAGTGAGCGTTGAAGGCGGGAAACGGGATGTTCAGGCTGGTAAAGTAGGCCGTAATCTTTGCCATGTTGTGCATCTTGCCCCAGCCTGTCTGGACAAATTGCCATCCCCAGTAAAGACGCACAGCGAGCAGCAACGGCGACCGCAAATAAGAGATCTTCTCTGCGGCGAGGGCGTAATAACGGATTAAGTGTTTCATTGGGTCTCTTTCTGCGCGTCGACGGGAGATGTCGTCACCCATCATCGGCGGCATTCACCCTTTGGGAATGCTTTTGCCGGGTTAGAGTACTGCCGCCGCGGAATAGTTACAGGGAGATCCGGTCGATTTCGCAGCACTCCTAACTAAACGATCTGACTTCGAATCACCTGACAAAAAAGTACGACTGCCTGTAACCTTGCCATCGCGATTTGTTCTAACACTCGGCAGGAGAGAAGGGCCGTGACAAACGTCTTCGCTCCTGCGAATCAACTCCCGAGTCAAGAACGGCAAGCGCATACCATGCGCGGGCCCAACCCAGAAAGGCATTCATCCATGAAGATCAACTCCACAAATACTCTCGCCCTCGCCGCCGCGTTCGCAGGCCTACTCGGCGGTACCACTGCACGCTTGAACGCACAACCGGCTTCCCAGGGCAGCAGCATCTCCGCTGTCAGTGCATCCTCCCACCCCGGCGTATTACTGACCGCTCAGAACCAGCAGGCTCCCGAAGCAGGCAAGCATTCCTGCAAGGGTAAGAACGACTGCAAGGGTCAGGGCGGCGGCAAAGACGCGGGCAAGAACGATTGCAAGGGCAAGGGCGGCTGCGCCACCGACGGCTCCACGCCTCCAAGCGCCAGCTAACTCCCTGTTGATTGGAGGCTTGTGATCGCTCGAGCCTCCAATTTCCCTCTTCTTTCGTAACCGGAGCTAATGATGCCAGCGAACCGATTCAATGCTTTTACCGATTACGGTGTCGGTATCGGACTGCGCGTTCCGCACTACGATCACATCCTTTCCGAGAAGCCAGTCGTCGACTGGTTCGAGATCATTTCGGAGAACTATATGGTCGATGGCGGCCGGCCGCTGAAGATACTCGACCAGATTCTGGACCAATACAGGGTCGTGCAGCATGGCGTTTCGATGTATTTTGGCTCGGCGCAAGCGGTCGACCGCGAGCACCTGAAGCGTCTCAAAGAACTCACCCTGCGCACGCACACCCCGTGGCTCTCAGATCACTTGTGCTGGGGGAGCGTGGACGGACGGTACACGCATGATCTGCTTCCGCTGCCGTACACCTTCGAAGCCGTGCGCACGACCGCCCAACGGATTCGCGAGGTGCAGGACTTTCTCGAGATCCCGATTGCGGTTGAGAACGTGAGCAGCTATGCGGAGTTTCACGAATCCCAGATGACAGAGTGGGAGTTTTTGAACGAGGTTGTTCAGGCCGCCGACTGCGGCATCCTGCTCGATGTGAACAACATCTATGTTTCCTCGCAGAACCATGGATTCGATCCATTGGAATATGTGAACAGTGTGGACGTAGATCGGGTGGCGCAGATACATATCGCGGGCCACTCCAGGTTTGAGAAGTACATACTCGACACCCACGACCATCCAGTGCTCGACCCGGTTTGGAAATTGTATGAGCGTGGCATCGAGCGCACGGGCCCGACGGCCACTTTGTTGGAGTGGGATGACAATATTCCCTCTTTTGCTGAGGTTCATGCTGAGGCGCTTAAAGCCAATCGATATCTTGAGAAACCCGGGCACCTTCAACTCGTCGAGGTGAACTCTGGACGCTTTAACCAGGTGCCGGCATGACGCTCCTGGAACTTCAGCGACGCATGTCCCAGGATGTGATGCGCCCGCTCACGGCTGATTTTGCGATGCAGGCCTCAGTCGAACCCCTGGCCAACTATATAAAGCCGAGTTCCCTGCTTACTTCATTTGAGCGGCTCGAGATCTACAACCGGCAGTATTGGTTTCGCGTGATCGCCGCTGTTGCGGAAGATTTTCCTGCCCTTAATGCGGTTCTTGGCGAGGAGAAATTCGACTCCCTGGTGCTGGCTTATCTGCGTGGAAATCCGTCTACTTCGTTTTCGCTGCGGAATCTGGGAGCCAGATTGCCAGCATGGCTTGGGTCGTATCCTGAACTTGCCGGTTCTCAGCACGCCCTGGCAGTCGATGTTGCCCGGCTGGAATGGGCCTACATAGAAGCGTTCGACGGAGCCCGTCTTGAGCCTTTGGGTTGGAAGGATTTCGCAGAATTGGTTGCAGACTCCACCCTGCGTCTGCAACCCCACCTGCAGTTACTGGATCTGCAGTATCCCGTCGATGAAGTAGTCCTTGCGGTTCGCAAACTAACTCCCGAGATTGACATCGTCAGCAATGCAGTGTGCGGCCGCCGGCAGGCTTCGGACGTAACCCTGCCCGAGTTGACCAGGTTCCCTGTTTACCTGGCCGTGCATCGCTTCGAAGACTCGGTTTATTACCGCCGCATCGATCGTGAAGAGTTTCTGTTGCTCGCTGACCTCCGAGAGGGTGATTCGATCGCCACTGCGATCGAACGCGCGTTCGAGGGCAGCGAGCTCGCGCTGGAACTGCAAGCGGCAAGGGTTCAGGATTACTTCGCGCATGCCGCAGAACTGGGCTGGTTCTGCTCACCTAAGCCGGCTCATGCGAAGGGCATAGAACCAAGCGGAACCTACACCCATTTCTACTGAAGGATTTACGCTCGAGTGGCTCTACGGAGACATCAGGTTGAATCCCGAGAGGGAAACCTGAGGTTGTGTCGTCATGCTTCCCCCTCCGTGTTTGCCGGTTACATGCATTAAGCTTTCTTAATCTTTCGTATGTGGACGGCTGTTGCGGACCGGGAGTCATCGCAGTTATTTATAAAATTCGATATTTTTGAGTCTTTTTTGACGTTTTTTGCGATTTGCAACGCAGCGGCTGCCCCTTCGCATCAAGGGGAAGCCCCGTTTCCCGTTGAACGTACCCCTTGTGGAGTCACGCATCCCTGATAATTTCTCGGCAGCCGATGGAGGTTATTTATAAAATTCGATATTTTTCGATCTTTTTGGGCCGTTTTTCAGAATTACAACTTAGCTGCCGTTGGCAGGCCGGTTGTTT
>JBAVQC010000328.1:0-23858 GCA_049693715.1 Acidobacteriaceae bacterium
TGGCCCGACTAAAAGTCGTGCCCTGATACAAAGCCAAAACTCGGCATCCCATCGAGCCGCTGTCGTTGAAATACCATGCGCTTGGTCCCTAGAAATGTAGAAACTACAGGCCGGGGATAAATCCCCGTACATGTACGGGCTTTAGCCCGTACCTACCTTGCCTGATCCAAAGCTGCATTTTTAAGCAGCCTGTTACACCGCATTGCGAGACCGGAAGCACGGTGGCAACCATAAAAATCCCGCGGGGCGGGATGCTTGGGAATGCCTGATTTGTGACAGGGATCGGGTGTGACACCGGACAGTGGTCACACTGTCCTTCGCTCGCGTTTAGGCCGAAACTACCGGCGACTGCCGGCCAGAGAGCGGACGCGCGAGAATCTGCTCCCTACCGAAATCGTCTTCTAAGTCACAAGCATATACCGGTGCGGGATTAAAGGTAAGTGCCGGGACGCGTTTCTCAGCCGGAGGCTACGCTGTGGAAGTTACCTTGGTTTATTCGGGATGAGACGGTGGAAACGCCAGATTGCTTGGCGCACAGATAGCATACTTATTGCGGCGATTGCTGGGGATAACTTTGCTGTCCCCTTATCTTCGGGGCCCGGGAAGCAGCCCGGACCCGCTCCCCAGCAGGCCACCTTACCATTCGATCCCTTTTAACCTTGTTATCCACGATGTCAGAAGCGCAGGGCGAGTACCCGCCCGTATGTCGTTCCGGCGACAGGAACGGTCCGGCGTCTATCCGCTGATTAGCCTAATTGTGGGGGGTAGTTTTTCGTCTGTCCTGAAACTCCTGTCCTGAAACTCCGCGCCCCACGATCTTCGCCGCACTTGTGCCCGTCTTTGCCATCAACCCGGCGGTGAGTTGGAGCAGATCCAGTTCCTTCTGGGCATGTCTCTGTGCAAACGACGGAGCGATACCTGGGCTGCAAACAGCGGTTCCGTAATGCCGTGAATGATCGAATCGGGCTGGAACCGGACCCGCACGCACCTCCGTGAGGTCCGGCACCACTTGCCGACTTTCCGGGAGTAATCCGCGCGATGCACTTGTCATTGAACCCCCAAGGCGCGGCGGTCGCTATACTGAACAGCTCTGCACCCTGGAGGTGTTGCGTTGAGCCGGAGAGTAGAGTTCGGAATCGTCGGCGGCTACGGTGCAACAGGAAAGGCCGTCGTATCGGAACTCTTGAAGTCCGGAGATGGTGAGATTCTACTCGGCGGACGCGATGGAATAAGGTTAGAGGCGGCCGCGGCGGAATTCGGGCGCAGAGTGTCCACGGCATGTGTCAACATTCTCGACACCGAATCTCTGGATCAGTTTTGCAGCCGCTGCTCGCTGATCATTAATTGCGGTGGGCCTGTCAAGCTGCTGCAGGACCGCGTCGCTCACGGCGCCCTTCGCGCGCGCTGCCACTACGTCGATCCGGCAGGCCTGTCATTTGTGAAGGAACGAATGCTCGCTCATGCTCAGCAGATCGCAGACCTGGGATTGTCGTTTGTGGTCTCATCCGGTTGGATGCCCGGCATTAGCGAATTGCTTCCCGTTCATGCGTACCTGCAGGCGAAGGCGCAAATGGACTCCATCGAGTCCGTGAATGTGTATTTCACCGATTCGGGCGAGTGGTCAGACAACGCTCTGCGAGACGCAGCTTTCTATGTCCGCAAAATTGGATTTCCTAAGCCTGGCTATTTCCGCAAGGGAGTCCGAGTTCCCTGCAAGCTGTCGGAGGCAACTCGCAAAATTGACCTGGGGAGTTCTATCGGGCTCCGACAGTTCAGCCTGGTTTCAATGGCTGAGTTGGATGACGTAGGCCGCCGTCTCACCGATTGCAACTTCGCTACCTACTCTTATTTGTCTGGAGTCCGGACCACTGCGACAGCTCTAATGATCGCCCTCTTGCCTCTCTCTGAGAAGTTCGGGGCGCGGCTCATGCGAGGCATATTTCGTCGCAACCAACTGCCTGTTGCAGGTTTTGTCGTGGCGCATGTAGCTGGCCGCGCCAAAGGCCGGAGCGCAGTGCTGAAATCTCGTATTGTGTTCGAACCCGGACGCGACTACTGGATCAATTCGATCGCTTTGGCCACCGTCGCCCGCATGGTCTCCGCCGCGAAGAGCGTTACATTCGGTGTCCATTTCCTAACGGAAGCGGTTGAACCGGCCGCGCTCATGATCGAGTTGCGGAAAGCGGGTGTCGGGCAATGGCAGATTTTTGAACTCTGCGATTAGTATTCTGTCCGCATACGAATCGGGTATCGGAAGGGAGGGTCCAGAAACGTGCACGAAGTGGAATACTCCCGGTAAACGCCGTAGGATCCTGGTATCCCGGCGTTGAGAGCCCAGAATTCCTGGACACTGGCCGACTTACCGGGACTTATTCCTCCAGACGGCGTGAGCCAATTCCGAGTTGTTAAACAACTAGTAACTTCCGAGTGGGCGGTCATCCGCCCGCAATGAGAAAGACTGGAGCCCCCAAGAACCTCTGGGACGCTCACACTGAGTGCATCTGCAATTTGATGACAATTAAGATTGTGGGGCAATCTTCGTTGGTGCACAGGATGTGCTGTGTATCTTAAAGCGAAGTCGCCACCGCGCTCCCAACCTCATCGACTCTCTGCGGAGCCTGAACCGACCACGGCTGAATATCGGAGCTTGTATGGACGAGGCGGCCAGGAGTATCCCCGCCGAAGCTCCGGAAGTCTCTGATCATGTGCATCTGGTCAAAATATCCGAGGTCGTGACAGATGTTTAGCCAGGAGTCCTCGCTGATGCGTTTCATGTCGATAGCCCTGGCAAAGCGAGCCAAGCGAGCGAATTGTTTTGGAGAAACTCCAATCTCACCTGTAAATTGCCGCTCGTAGCTGCGGATGCTCATTAGGGATGCGCGAGCGATTCGGGCGATTCTCGCCGACTCGTCGGACGGAAGCAGCCGGTGCACCGTAGACATGATCGATGTCAACGGACGAGCGGCTTTGGCGAACATGATCGAATCTCGGTCGCGACCAAGATTCGATCAGAGAATGATCTACAATCGGCAAGTTTGTGCCAAAGTTCCACGACCCATGGGCTCATGACTCCCGTCGCGTCGCCATCACTTTCAGCCAGTTCAGCGGGCGGAATGCCAAACAACTGCCACGACGCGAACGGTTTGAAAAAGATCCCGAACTCCAAAAGATGTCGACCTAGGCAGGTGGCCCCCTGATACGTCGTTCGCGCGCCAATCAGGTACACCCGAGGATGAACGATCGTCCTCCCGCTGGTGAAGTTCATAACCGGCCGGTCCCCGAGTTCGAACGTCAGGGTCTGTTCGAGCGAGGCGATCACTGGCTGAATCACCGCAGACGATCCTGGAGAGGTCTCCCTATGCGCAAAGATGCTTACGAAGGCAGCCAATTGCGGGTGAGGTACCGCTGTTTGAAGAGTCTCCATTGGTTCCTTCCCTGCAATCAGTCCGACCTTTCGGTCCCATTGCCTTCACCGGCTAGGCCGGGATTACGAACAGAGGCTGGCGCATTTGTACTATGCGGTCTGCTGCCTTCTTATCCAGTATCGTCTTCAGCGCGCTTTCGACGGCCTAAGGTGTAACCGTGCCGTTGCGGGAAGCAACGCCGCGCCGCTGGGGGCAACCAGATGCACGTCATGGTAGCACTTGCGGTTCTTGCGCGATATCGATTCAGGAGAGGAGTTCTTATGGCCCTGCGCGCTCAACATCGTGTCTCCCGTTTCCTTTGCATTGCCTCGTTCGGGTCAGTATTGGCATCGGGTCAGAGTGCAAAGAAGCCTGTCGTTGTCATACCCAGAACGTGGGACGATGCGGCAATGAAAACCCTGGAGGTGCCGCTTGCAAATCCACCGCATCGCCGAAGCATGTCTCCGCGGACTACTACTACCGGATTCCGGTGCGGCCAATCTACAAGCAATACCCTGTCTACGCGCCTGGCAAGGAACCCTCGGGATATTGGGAATGGCTGCAAAAGCAGGAGCCGGTAATCCTGTGGGAGGAAGGACGCACACGGCCTCGACTTCGCAACCAGACAGACTGGATTAAGGCTGGCGAGTCGGTCTTCGATTCCCCATTGTTTGTGGACGTCGACGGTCTGCTTGGCGTGAGCGATGTCAGGAATCCGGGATCGTACGACGAGGGCGAAGTTCCCGTGACTCCGCAGGGAATCGTGCCTTTCTTCAGTTATGTGATTCGGGAGAAAGGCAAAGTGGAGCTGGGTACCTTATCGTGCGGCATGTGCCACACGCGCGTGATGGCTGATGGGACAGTCGTGAAAGGGGCGCAGGGGAGTTTTTCCTTTGATCGATCGGTCAATCGTAAGGTAAATTCCGGCACCGTGCAGTCGCGTCTGTTGACGCGCGGCCTGTATGCGGTCCCGTGGCTGAAGCCGGATCCTCTGGATCAACAGCTTGCGGCTCCGCCGGATCAAGTTATCAGAAAGATCCAGGAGTCGATGGTGCCCGGAGTCATGGCCAGACACCGCACCAGCGATACATACCCAGTTCAGGTACCGGACCTCATTGGTGTCAAGGACCGCGCTTATCTTGATCGGACTGGCCTCCAGCAGCACCGGTCGGTGGTGGACCTCATGCGTTATGCAGCTCTGAATCAGGGTGCCGATGGTCTGGCCAACTTTGACGGCTTCATTCCGCTCGGGGGACCAGACTTCGACAAGCTTCCTGACCCTGCCAGTCCGATCGTCGGAGGCCGGTACAGTGATGAGCAGTTGTATGCGCTTGCTTTGTACGTCTATTCTCTGACGCCTCCGCTCAATCCGAACCTCTTTGGTCCAATCGCCGCACGAGGCCGCAACATCTTCGCCCGCGAGGGCTGCGCCGGCTGCCACACCCCGCCACTCTACACAAACAACAAACTTACTGCTGCAGAAGGTTTCACGCCTCCTTCTGACGCCGCGGGCAAATACGCTATCCTGCCTTTCTCCGTGGATACCGATCCTGGTCTCACCACCAAGACACGCCGCGGAACGGGCTACTACAAAGTTCCATCTCTGAAAGGTGTCTGGTATCGCGGCATGTTCGGCCATAGCGGCTGGTGTGCGACGTTGGAGGACTGGTTCGATCCCAGGCGGGTTCTCGATGACTACATTCCTACCGGGTTCAAGCCGAATGGAAACGCGCCTTATCCCGTGAACGGGCATCCATTTGGGCTCACTCTGAGCGAAGAAGATCGAAAAGCTCTGATCGTTTTCCTAAAGACGCTATGACTTGCAGCGCCGGAGTGGCAAGAACATGGCCAATGCACTGAGGCGTTTTGTGACCCGTTCCTGGCGAGTTCCTGGCGTGTAGTCGCCCACCCGGAAATAACTCAAGAGTAAACACTTGAGGCCGAGAGACGGCCGCCCTTTTTCAAGATAGATACCGAAAAACGCTCTAGTATCCAGGAAGGCAGTAAGCCAGCAGTGATGGGCAACAAATCGCGGATAGTGGGGCTGTGGGATTACTTGCTGACAAAAGTGTATCCACGAACGCAGCCTCACTCCACGCATCGTTCAACTGACAAGAGTGGTTTGATCTAAGGGAGTGCGCTTACCCCTCTTCATCAAACGTTGAGATCCCTGAGGGCCATCTTGGCTGCATGAAATCCCCACATTTCATGAACGCCGCCACGTGGGGGCGTGGATGATCAGGCCTACTTCTTAGCCGGGCGCGGCATCGGCTTCACCCCTACCTGCTCCTCCGCCGTATACGGCGCTCCATAATACGGGAAATCCTTGCGAATGCGCCCGCGGTCAGGAGCAAGGCCATCGACAAGTGGCGTGTTGGCCGCCAGCGTCAACATCACATCCATCGCATCGTCACCCAGCGCGCGTCCATTGAAGCTGGCCACCTCAAAGGTGGCGGGCGTTCCAAGCTCGTAAGGCAAGGTGTCGGGACAAAGGCGTGCCGCGATCAGTTTCCCGTATTCACGCGGGTCCGGCGCCGAACCGGCATAGGTCGTCATCTTCTCCGCAACATCCGCGATCGACTTCGCGAAGCGCTCTATGTCTTCAGACGGGACCGACGCATTGAATTGTTCTTTCGCCTCCGGGGCGCTCGGGTCGTTCAGGAAAATGTGGGTAACCATGGGCAGACCCCACCGCGAAACTTGCTCCTCAGGCGCATGGCCAAAGAGGGAGATCGTTGCCCATGCGTTGATTTTTCCCTTTCCAATCAGTTCGCTCGGCACCTCCAGCACAATCGCAGTAACATTTCGCTTGCCAAAGGGATTCTCCTGGTGCAGAAGGGCGTCCCCATCGTAACGATGGTCGTTATAGAAAGCAGTCATCAATGTGCGGAATCCAGCATTTGCCGCAAATAGGTCTGGAGCAATCCCGACATACGCACGAAGATCAGAATCAGTCGCGACCGAACCGGTTTCACTCTCAACCAGACTCTCTCCGGCGTCACCACGAAGAGCATCGTCACCCGTTGCCTTCCGCACCACAAACGGCTGAATGTGAGTATGCTCACTGCCATCTCCGTGTCGCGGTTCACCAAATCTGAACTTGAAAGTAACCTCTTCCCTCGCATCTCCGTTCAGGTCGAACCGGAACGCGTAGAGCCCCTCTGGATGGAGCGTATCCGGAGCCGATAATCCCACGTCCGGATTCACGGTCATGGCCATCACGGTCTTGCCCGAGGGGCCGTCGAATAAATAAAAGTCGCAGAGGTTGAGGCTCGGATCTTCCCTCGCCAGCTGGGTATCGAAATGATGGGACATAAGTTTCCTCTCTGCGAATGCGTTACTGATGCGTATCCGTGCCATCGTCGCCGGTCCGCCCGAACGAAGGGAGGTACCGGCCGAGGTTCAATTCGAAATCGCTGCGAACGCCGTAACCGATATTACGGACCTTCGCACGGCGCGCCTGCGCACCGGGCAAGGCCAGCAGTGGAAAGAACAGGTCGATGCTCGACTGAAGCTCGGCAGCGGTCGGCGGGTTGTCGAAGGTGATCGTCCACCGGCCCGGATGGGTGCGGTCGGTGTTGAACTGCGAATGGTCAGGCATGGGGCATCTCCTCCTCTCTTGTGAAGAACCCTGCTGCAGCGATCTGAAGTCCGCGCGAACCTCTTCTGAAAAGAGCTTCGGCTGTTTCCAGGCCGCAAAGTGCCCGCCCTCTTCAGCTAACCGGCGACGAGCTGCTGCCCACCGTCGATGTCGTAGGTCGCTCCGGTGAGGGCCGTGTTGGTCATGATGTGTACTGCGAGCGCGGCAACGTCGACCGGTGAAACGACGCGCCGGATGGGGAGCGTGGCGCGAAGCTGATTGCGGCGGTTGTCGAGCTCGTCGCCGAGGAGCGATGCCGACAACGGTGTGTCGACGAAGCCGGCGGCGATGAGGTTGACTCGGACGGGCGCGAGTTCGAGCGCGAGGCCGGCGGTGAGGGCGGGCAGCGCAGCGGTGAGAGCCGAGATGAGAGCGAATCCCTTAGCCGTGCGGCGGCCACCAGTCCCCCCCATGAAGAGGAGAGTTCCTCCCGGGCGAACCTTGTTTGCGGCGTGACGAGCGACGTGCAGCGGCAGAAACAGATGGGCCTCAACATCCCGGTGGGCCTTTTCAAAATCGAACTCGGCCAGCGGCGCGTAATAGGGCCCTGGGCCGGTAACCAGCACGTGGTCGATCGGAGTGGCCAGTTCGTCGAAGAACCGCGCGAGGCGGTCAAAGTCGGTAGCATCAAGGGCCACGGTGCTCTGCGTGTTGAGTTCGCGCGCTACCTGCTGAAGGCGCTCGGGATTCCGGCCAGCGAGGATCAGCCTGGCCCCCTCAGCGCGTGCTCGTCGGGCCGTTTCGAGCCCAATGCCAGCGCTGCCGCCGATTACAACGACAGTTTGCCCGAGGAGTTCCGGTTCGCGCCGGATGGCAACGGTGGTTGTTGCGGTGCTCATGATTCCTCCAGGAACCCGTAATCAAGAGCCTCGACCGCACGCCGGGAGTGATGCGGTCCAGGCGTTGTCGTTTATTGCGGCAAGTCTTTGCCGGACTGCTCCGCCACCATATAGGCGGCGTACCAGTCTGGCCAGTTCGCGTCGCGCTGACCGGTGCGCTTCTCGTGCTCGCCGTGGGCGGCCTCCGCACGCCGAAATGCGCTGGCCAGATCGTTCGCGGATGCGAAGGTCGTCGCCGTCGCGTCGATGCGACCGGGAAGCCGCGTCGTGATCTCCTGGAAAAACCAGCCGTTCCCGTCTGGATCGCGGAATGAGGCGAACGAGCGGTAGCTGCGATGCTCGGGGTCAGGACCGTTGACCCGGATCCGCCCAAACAGGTAGGGCTCGTCCGGACCGGAGTAGGCGTCGGCGGCGCCATGAAACACTTCGCTCACCTCAACGTCGCGACGGAGCAGATTCTTCCGGGCGGCCTCGATGTCATCGACGATCAGATACAGGCCCTGGGCCGAGCCGGGAGCCGCCCCGGAGACGTTCTTGCCGAAGATGACCGAGCACGCGGAGCCAGGCGGCGTGAGCTGAATTACGCGATAGTCCTTACCGTTGTCGTAGTCGGCGTCGAGTCGCCACCCGAGCCTCGCGTAGAACTCCTTCGCGCGATCGACATCCGAGACGGGGATAATGACGATTTCGAACTTCATGTCGACTTTCGCAACGCTAGCCTCGCTGGTGGCGTCGTTAGCTTGGGTTTCATAAGTCGCATTTGCCATGTCTTTCCTCCTTTGCGTTCAACTGAATCGCTGCATGCGAGCGTCAGCCAGCAGAATCACATGTTCCCTAAGGCGTGACGTTCGATGCCTTTTGCAAAGTGAGCCTCTCCTGCCGGCCGTGAGCCCCTAAACGGGATTCACGGGCAGCTTGGAGGAGCTCCCACGGAATGATCAGGAAGTCAATTCGTTTCTCCGCTAGCGGAGCCGCGAATCATATTCCTGAATTCACACGTTCTGTCCTTCATGTTCTCGACGCTTAGGCCCCGTATCATGCCTATCTTTGAGAGCGCGCGTCAAACGTCTCGCTTGGAAGCGAATCTTAGGGAATCGGGGTCGCCGATCTTTCTGCTTGGGGGCCCTGCAGTTCGTGAGTGACTTTAAACGACGAGCACGGAAAGCCGAACGCAACCCAGTATATACCTCTAATACAGTGAAATCTGCGAAGTCACTATTAATTAGACTATCCGCCACGCTCCGAATGCGCGAAACCAATAATTGTCGGTTCTTGGTAACAGGGCAAGGCACTCAGTGAGTGCTTCGGCGGAGATTTTGTGCCAATCGAGAACGCGGGGATGCGGCGTTTGGATCCGGCCAGCTGTCGAGATTGAGTAGATTGAGAGAGAAGGCTCCTCACGCGTCGTGACTTTACTCCTACTGCTGCTTATTCTGCCCAGCCTGCTGATCGCGGGCGTGGTCTACCAGATGATCGGGAGCTGGATCGATGAGAGCCGGTTCCCTCCGCCAGGCCGTTTGGTGGATATTGGTGCATGCAAGCTACATCTCAATCGGGAGGGCTCCGGGCAGCCAGTGGTGGTGCTTGAGGCGGGAATCGCCGCAACATCTATCAGCTGGTCGCTTGTCCAGACGCGCCTCGCCGAGTTCAGCACCGTGTGCAGTTATGATCGCGCCGGACTGGGCTGGAGCGAACGGTGTTGGGATCGTTCGTGTCCTTGCACTCTTGAACAAATGGTCGGCGAACTCGAGGCGTTACTGCGCAAGAGTGGGCTCGTCGCTCCCTTCGTACTCGTGGGTCATTCTTTTGGCGGCCTATTGGTGAAAGCCTTTGCCCATGCTTATCCAGAGCAGGTGGCGGGGCTAGTCCTGGTGGACCCTATATCGCTCACCCATTGGGGCCGTGAAAGCCAAACCGATACTGACCAGATTCGCGCAGGAGCGAGGCTTTCCCGGCGCGGCGCTATTTTGGCGCGCATCGGCCTGGTGCGCGCAGCTCTCAGTGTTCTTAACGCGGGCGGACGGTGGTTCCCCAGGCATGTAGGCAGCGCCGTGGCGCGGCAAGGGGGCGACTTAATGCAGAATTTGGCAAGAGAGGTCGCCAAGCTGCCTCGCGAACTCCGCTCAACGGTGCGTGCACATTGGAGTCGTCCCAAGGGGTTTCGAGCTATGGCTGAATACCTCGAAGCTTTGCCTGCTTGCGCTGCAGCAGGGTTGAAGATGAGCGTACCGGCCAATATTCCTGTCACGATATTATCCGCAGGAAATGCAACTGCCGAGGAACTGCGCGAACGAGACGCATGGGCTGGTCAAGGTGAGCGAAGCCGCCATTTAAAAGTCCCAGGAACGGGCCACTGGCTTCAGTTGGAAAGGCCGGAACTGATTGCTGAGGCGGTGCGGGAAATGATCAACCAATGGCGACAATTCAGCCGCGGTAAATGATCGGGATTGAGCATCAGTTTTCTGATAACAGGGCTATGCGCTCGTTGAGCCGTGAAGTAGTTTAGCGCTTGCAGGCCCGGCGTCATTGGTTCTTACAAGAACATGCGACATGGCAGAACAAGTTAAGATTGCAAGATGAAGCGCAGAGATTTGTTGAGGAGCCTGACAATGGTCGCCGGAGGTTCATTGTGCTCTGGATCAGGATGGTCTCAGGCGATTACTCCCTCGGATGAAAAGAGGCAGGTAAAGCTGGCGGTTCCGGTGCGGGCTCTCATCCGTAGAAATGGAGCGTTGTTTCAACCTGTCGAGATCGCGCTCGAGAATCACGGGTCAGGCGGCGTCGCGATCACCAGGGTAGAAGGTGAAGAAGTCGATCGTCGCATGGCGCAAGCAGGCTCGAATGTCTTCGAGGTCTATCTGAAGCGGGTCACCGCGGAGCAGAACGTCGCGGTGACCGTTGAGTTGAACGGTGCTACGCAGACACAAGCTATAGAGCTAAAGCCTGTGCGAAGAATGCTCATCTACGCACTACCTCACTCGCATCATGATCTTGGCTACACCGATCTCCAGGCGAATGTCGATGAGAAACAGATCCGGAACATTACGAGAGGAATTGAGCTGGCGCGCAAGACAGCCGACTACCCTGAAGGCTCGCCGTTTGTCTGGAATCTAGAAGTTCTCTGGGGCGCTGATCTGTATATGCGACGCGGTTCGGAAGCAGCCAAAGCCGAGCTGATCGACGCCGTCCAGAAAGGATGGATCGGAATCAATGGATCCTATGCAAATGAACTGACGGGGCTCTGTCGTCCCGAAGAGTTGTTGCAACTCTTCCACTATTCCGGGCAACTCGGAAGAACATGCAACGTAAAAGTCGATTCGGCGATGATGAGCGACGTGCCTGGCTTCTCCTGGGGCACGGTGACTGCGATGGCTCAGGCGGGCATCCGATATTTCTCGGCCGCCCCGAACTACTTCGACCGCATCGGTAACTTTATGGTCACGTGGCAGGACAAGCCTTTCTGGTGGATCTCTCCTTCGGGCAAAGAGAAGGTCTTATTCTGGGTGCCCTGGACGGGCTACGCGCTCTCGCATGTGTTGAAGCTCGGCAATGACTTGGTGGCGAAGTATCAGGATCGGATGGACGATGTGCATTATCCCTATGACATCTCCTACATCCGCTGGTCAGGCCATGGAGACAACGCCGAACCGGACCCCGATCTCAGTGACTGGATACGGGATTGGAATCAGAAATATGAGTGGCCACGTTTCGCTATCGCTTCTACTGGCACGGCATTCTCCGCTTTTGAAAAGCGCTATGGCAATCAACTTCCACAGTATCGGGGCGATCTGACCCCTTACTGGGAAGACGGTGCGGCTTCTTCTGCGCTCGAAACGGCGATGAGCCGCGATGCCGCGGATCGGCTCAGCCAGGCAACCGCACTCTCCGCAGTCCTTAATCCCAGCTCCTATTCTCCACCCTCCTACGACGCGGCGTGGCGCGATGTGTTGCTCTATTCCGAGCACACCTGGGGTGCGTGGAACAGCGTCTCCGATTCGGAAAACTCCTTTGTCAAACAACAGTGGGATGTGAAGCAGGCTTTCGCGGTCGACGCAGCGAAGGTCTCAAAGCAGTTGCTCGATAGCTCGCTCGGCGAACTCTCTACCGATACTTATGCAACAACTCTCGAAGTGCACAATTCGGCGTCGTGGAACCGTACCGAGATTGCCTATCTCTCGCGTGAGTCTTCGGCACCAGGCGATCACGTCACCAACAGTTCCGGCCAGGCACTTCCTTCGCAGAGGCTCTCTTCGGGTGAGTTGGCCATATTGATCTCTGACGTCCCAGCCTTCGGCGCGGCGCGGTACTCGTTGTCGCATCGGACAGCACACAGACATGGCAATCCTGTTTCATTTAAGAACAACACTCTGGACAACGGAATCCTTCAGGTAAGGATCGATTCGTCCACCGGAGACATTGTTGAACTTAAGCTGCGCGGCGAGAATCAGAACCTTGCGAACATTCAGGGCACACGTCGGGTCAATCAGTTCCTGTTTATGGCAGGCAAAGACCTGGACCACCTTCAATCCAGTGGCCCTGCCAGGATCACGGTCGATGACCATGGTCCGCTCGTCGCAACCATCCGTATCGAGTCTTCAGCGCCCACGTGCAAGAGCCTGGTCCGGCGTGTCCGCCTTGCGGCAGGCATGGACTATCTGGAACTGACAAACACCATCGACAAACTACCGGCTGCTCCGAATCCTCATCCCGGCGTCGGTGGGCCTGGCGACGAGTTTGCGCAACATGGCTCAAAGGAGAGCATTCAGTTCGCATTTCCGTTTGCTGTGCCAAATGGAAAGATGTCGATGGATATTGCACTCGGCAACATGCAACCCGAGGTCGATCAACTGCCCGGCTCCTGCAAGAACTGGCTTCCAGTTGGGCGATGGATCGACGTATCCAATCAGGACATGGGTGTTACGTGGGTGACTCAGGACGCACCTCTCACCGAGATCGGCAGCATCAGTGCCACGATGCTAGGCTCGCAGAGAGATCCAAACGTCTGGAGAAAACACATCGAACCCACACAGACGTTCTATTCGTGGGTGATGAACAATCACTGGGGAACAAACTACCGAGCCTACCAGGAGGGACCGGTGATGTTCCGTTACGCGATCCGGCCACACGGTAGGCATAATGCGGCAGCGGCAAGCCGCTTTGCCATAGGACTCTCGCAACCTCTCATCGTGAAGCCTGCAGAATCGCACACAAATCTCCTTACTCCGCTCTTGAAGATTGAGCCTGCGGATGTTCTGGCAATTACTCTCAAGCCAAGTGAAGATCGGTCTGCATGGATCGTTCGCCTGTTCGGCGCTTCAGGTGAGTCGAGGACGGCGAAGCTGGACTGGGGAGCTGCCACATCGGTCAAGTCCTGGATCAGCAATCTGGCTGAGGAAAAGCTGGGGCCTGCTGATGACCCTTTCCAGGTCGATGGCTGGGACCTGGTGACCCTGCGCGTTGAAAAATCCTCGTAGTCCGATTGGGACTCTCTATTTCCCCGTTTTCGTTCCATCGCGGACGAAGGGGGTTTTCAGGATCTTTTGGCGGTGAAGCATCCGAGCTTCTCATGTCACGAAAGCGTTTTATGTAATGTGTCCTTCTTCCAATGTTGGCCCATCGGGTGGACGGCGCCACGAGGGGGCGGAAGTATTGCCAATCAGCAAGGTAGTGAGCACTGGGTCTGACACCGGGGCGTCATTCCTGATCTGGAGATATGACGATTGTCCCACCGATGCAGCAAGCCAAACGCTTACTGAAGCAAACTCGAACTCGATGACCGCGTTTACCAGCGTCAGTACCGATAAACGCCCTAGGATCCTGCATCAGGCATCGGGATCTCGGTTCCGGATTACCAGAGCCATGCCGATTCACGGGAGTTATACCCGCTTCCGTAATTGACTGGGCGATTCACCTTGGACTGCGATTGCGGCTGTAGAAGGCCGCGCGGGTCGGGACCATATGGCTCCGCGGTTACTGATCAGCTTGTGGTGAGGCGGTTAGCGAATTGCCGCGTACAGGCCAAACCGCACCCCGTTCGACCGTGTTAGTTTCTGGAGTACGCGAACTCAGGAGGAAACCGGGAGCGATGCGGGGGTTTCGGGTTGTGGGAATTCACGTTGTGGCCATTGCCGCGATCGGCTCCGGCGGGCTGCAGCAGACCCTGTTTGCCGCTGCGCAGGGAGCGGCGGAGAAGCCGGCGTGGTGCAAGCAGTTGCCGCGGCCGGAGTACGCGAAGCTGAAACGCGTGCCTATCGCGGACGCGTGGTTCGAGGTCTACAAGATCGCGCCGAATGTGTTTGCCATCTACGAGCCACACCAGTCCGAAGAGACGATCGGATACCTGATCGCGGGGAATGCGCGTGCGCTGTTATTCGATACAGGGATGGGCATCGGCGACCTGAAGGGTCTGACGTTGAAGCTAACCAAGCTGCCGATCGTCGTTTTGAACAGCCACACACATGATGACCACGTGGGAAACAACTGGCAGTTCGATACCGTCTACGGGATGGACACCGAGTTCACGCGCCGCAGCGCGAAGGGTTCGAAGGAAGATGCGCAGGCGGAGATCGCGCCCGGCGAGATCTGCGGCTCGTTGCCTGCCGGTTTCGATCGCGCGGCGTACCGGACGCGGCCGTGGAAGGTTTCGAAATGGCTGCATGACGGTGACCACATCGACCTGGGCGGGAGAACCATCGAGGTGATAGCCACGGCGGGTCACACGCCGGATTCCATCTCCCTCTTCGATCGCGCGAACGGACTACTGTTCACGGGTGACACGTACTATCCCGGAACGGTATGGCTATATCGACCGGAAACGGATCTCGGGGCGTATGACAAGTCGGTGCGAAGGATCGCTGCATTGCGGCCGCAGGTAAAGCTGGTTCTCGGAGCACACAACGTGCCTGTTGCCCCGCCGGGCGTACTGGAGGATCTTGTGGACGCGTTTGAGAAAGTGCAGGCCGGACAGGTGCAAGCAAAACCAGCTGGGGCGGGCAAGGTCATCTATCAAGCGGGTGACATCTCGTTCCTGATGCGGCCGCCATCCGCTGCCCGATAGTGGAGTGGGTGTGCCGGCCTAAAGCGACTACGCTGTGGGCAGCCGGTTCCTATCCTTACACGAGGCGCTTTTGTCAAAGAAGATATTGTTCGCCACAATCGGATCTTTGGGTGATCTGCACCCCTGTATCGCGCTCGGCCTGGAACTGAAGCGGCGGGGATATCAGATCGTGATCGCCTCGACCGCGGCCTACCGCGCTCGAGTTGAGTCACTGGGACTTGGTTTCCACGCGATTCGTCCAGAGTGGCAGCCGGGCGACCGAGGACTCATCGCGCAGTGTGAAGATCTCAGGACCGGGCCAGAAGTATTATTCCGCAAGCTGGTGCTTCCACATCTTGAGCACACCTATACGGATTTACTCGCTGCGGCGAGGAGCACAGATCTAATGATTGCGGGGGAGCTTGTCTTCGCGGCTCCGCTGGTCGCGGAGAAGCTCGGTCTCCCATGGGTCTCTGCGATCCTTTCTCCAACCTCGTTCTTCTCTGCATACGATCCTTCCCTCCTGGTCAACGCGCCATGGCTTCTTAAGCTGCGAAGGGCAGGTTGGCATGTAAACAAGGCGGCATTGGAAATGGGGCTGAGGTTCACACGGCACTGGTGGAAACCGGTGAGGGACCTGCGGCGGAAGGAAGGGCTCCGTCCTGAGTGCAGTCCGCTTACACGAGACAAATTTTCTCCTCACCTTGTCCTGGCCCTATTCTCCCGAAGTTTTGCAGAGCCGCAGCCTGACTGGCCGGAAAGTACTGTCCAGACGGGTTTCGTTTTCTACGACGGAGAGAGTGCGGGGACCAGAGAGGAAGAGCAGCTAAGAGCTTTCCTGGATGCAGGAGAGCCGCCTTTAGTTTTCACCTTGGGCTCGACCGCCGTGAACCATCCGGGCTCATTTTATGAGAGCAGCCTGTTGGCCGTGAGGAGGCTAGGCAAGCGCGCGATCCTGTTGGGAGCCCCGAAGGAGGTTGGAAAAGCAACCGGAGATATATTGCGCTTGCCATATGCTCCGTATTCGCAGGTATTCCCGCGAGCTTCGGTGATCGTTCACCAGGGCGGATCCGGCACCACGGGCCGCGCGCTCCAGGCGGGCCGCCCCATGCTGTTCGTACCTTACGGATGGGACCAGCCGGACAACGCTGTGCGGGTGGAACGACTTGGCGCCGCCCTGATGGTGCCTCGAGCCAAGTACGCCGAGGAGACCTCGGCCGCTGCCCTGTCGCGTCTGCTGAACGAGCCGGATTTCACATGGAACGCGTCAATGCTTGGCAAGAAGTTAGCCAAGGAGGATGGTTTGACACGAGCATGCAATGCCGTTGAACTCCTGTTGAAGTGACGTCGCTGATCGACGGAATGCTGTAGCCACTCCTGAAAAACGTTCACCCGGTCTCGTTAGAGGCCCAGCGCAGACTTCGCTTCGGCAAATTTGGCTACGGCCAACTCCAGCTCTTCCCGCGTGTGTGCGGCGGAGAGTTGCGTCCGGATCCTGGCCTTTCCATGAGGAACAACTGGATAGGAGAAAGCGACCACATAGACGCCCTTACCAAGAAGAAGCTCCGCCATCCGGGAAGCCACCACGGCATCACCCAGCATTACCGGCACAATAGGATGATCTCCCGGCAGGATGGTGAATCCGTTGCTGGTCATTCGTTGGCGGAAGATCTGTGTGTTCTCTCGCAGATGTTTGCGCAGGCCGGAGGATTCTGTGACCAGCTCCAGCACCTTCAAAGAGGCGGCAACGATCGCGGGAGGTACAGAGTTCGAAAACAGATATGGCCGTGACCGCTGCCGCAAGAGATCGATGATCTCTCGTCGTCCGCTGGTGTACCCGCCGCTCGCTCCGCCCAGCGCCTTTCCCAATGTTCCAGTGAGAATGTCGACCCGGCCCTCCACTCCACATAACTCCGGAGTTCCTCGTCCCGTCTCTCCTACGAAGCCAACAGCGTGGGAGTCATCCACCATCACCATGGCGTCATATTCATCGGCAAGATCGCAAATCGTTTGGAGCCTGGCGATGTAGCCGTCCATGGAAAAGACTCCATCGGTCGCAATCAGACGGTGCCGCGCTTTTCCGGCCTCCTTCAGCTTCAGCTCAAGATCGTCCATATCGCCGTTGCGATAGCGAAACTTGGCCGCTTTCGAGAGCCGTACGCCGTCGATGATGCTGGCATGATTCAGTTCGTCTGAAATGATGGCGTCTTCGGCGTCGAGGATGGTCTCAAAGAGGCCGCCGTTGGCGTCGAAGCATGACCCATACAAGATCGTGTCTTCGGTCCCAAGGAACTCGCTGAGACGGCCTTCCAACTGCTTATGGATCGATTGCGTTCCGCAGATGAAGCGAACGCTGGCCAGTCCATAGCCCCATTCATGGAGTGCATTCTGAGCAGCTTCAATGACCGCTGGATGGTTTGCCAAGCCAAGATAATTGTTCGCGCAGAGGTTCAGGACGGTAGTTCCATTGGCTACGGAGATCTCCGGCTGCTGGGGCCCGGCGATGACGCGCTCCTGCTTGAAGAGGCCCCCGCTTCGAATCTCGGCAATCTTGTTCGCAAAATGTTGCTGGATCTTTCCGTACATAGCATTTCCTCAAGAGAACGGCATTCTCATCGCGGTCTATACGAGGCTCGTCCAGTCCAGAATGACCTTGCCCGTTTGGCCTGAGATCATCGCATCAAAGCCCCGTTGAAAGTCAGAATAGGCAAATCGATGGGTAATGACCGGCGAGATATCCACGCCCGACTTGATCAGGACGGTCATCTTGTACCAGGTCTCATACATCTCGCGCCCGTAGATGCCTCGGAGGGTGAGCATGTTGAAGATTACCGGACGCAAATCCATCGGGCTCTCCTTGCGGGGAATGCCGAGGATCGCGATCTTGCCGCCGTGGCTCATATTGGCGATCATGTCGTGCAGCGCCGCTGGATTTCCGGACATTTCAAGGCCAACGTCGAAGCCTTCCAGCATTCCCAGTTGCTTTTGCACCTCGGCGATCGGCGTTTCTGTCGGATTTACCGCTAGAGTCGCACCCATCTTCAACGCCAAATCCAACCGGAAGGGATTCATGTCCGTGACCACCACGTGCCGCGCACCGGCATGCTTCAGGATCGGGATCGCCATGATGCCGATCGGCCCCGCTCCCGTGATGAGCACGTCTTCTCCCAGCACCGGAAAGCACAATGCTGTATGCACGGCATTGCCGAAGGGATCGAATATGGCGGCGACCTCCTGATCGATGCCGGGGTCATGCCTCCAGATGTTGGTCATGGGCAGTGCAATGAATTCGGCAAAGGCTCCCGGGCGGTTTACTCCGACGCCCAAGGTATGCGCGCAGAGATGCCTTCTCCCAGCCAGGCAGTTGCGGCATCGGCCGCACACTACATGTCCTTCGCCACTGACGATATCGCCCGGATAGAAGTCAGTGACGTTCGAACCAACATTTACGATTTCACCGACAAACTCGTGACCAATGGCCATGGGCACGGGAATCGTCTTCTGTGCCCATTCGTCCCACTCGTAGATATGGACATCGGTTCCACAGATGCCCGTATAGCGAACGCGGATCAGCACATCATTGATGCCGATGACCGGCTCTGGAATATTCTCCAACCACAGACCCCGCTGCGCACGACTCTTTACCAAGGCCTTCATTCCATGTGTCCCTTCCTTATTCTTCCATATGCGTCGCTGCCGGTTGGTTATTCAGTCGTAACCGACGCTGACCAGGATCGCGAAGCCGACCAACGGGCGCCACTTTTTCCAGAAACCGGCCCGATGATGTGGCACCTCGACAGAACTGTGCGCTCCCTCCAAAGATACGTGGCTGCTCGCTGCTTCTTGGGCAGGTTCCTGTCAGTGGACTGGCGCAGGATCATTTGACACCTGGCCCTGCGGACCCTATTGTCGCACCCATCTCTTGCGGGGCGATAGCAGCGCCGCCAATGGGCATGACTGCGTCAAACTTTCGAGGAGCCTCGTCCAACTGATAACCTTTCCGTGCTCGGCTGGGTTTACGAGAGGAGATATCTTGATCAGCAGACATCAAAACCGAAAGCTCAGGATGTTCGTGTTGCTTGCGAGCCTGCTTTCTTCAGCGGCCGCGTGGCCGGCGACGAAAGATATTCCCGAGCATGGGCCGGCCGTGGTCCTCTTCGATGGCCACGACCTCAACGGCTTCGAAACATTCCTTAAGAGCAAAGGGCTGAACAGCGATCCCGATCACGTTTTTCAGGTGGAGCATGGAGTCATTCACATCTCCGGCACCGAATTGGGCTACATCATCACGAAGCAGGAATTCCAGAACTTCTATCTGAAAGCCGAGTTCAAGTGGGGCGAGGGAACCTTTGCCCCGCGTGAAGGGCAGGCCCGCGACAGCGGCATTCTCTACAACATACAGGGCGAACAGAAAGTGTGGCCCCGCTCGGTCGAGTTCCAGATCAACGAAGGCTGCACCGGGGACTTCTGGTTGACCGATGGCGCCGCTCTCACCGGAAAAGACGGCCAGCGCGTCACCGGGCCTCCGGGCCGCGCACTCAAGATCGATCGCTTCAACAAAGGCCCGTGGAAGAATGTGGTAGGCTACCGCGACCCGTTGAACGAAGTCGAAAAGCCGCACGGTCAGTGGAACGTCGTAGAGCTGGTGAACCAGAACGGCCATGTAAAGCAATACGTCAACGGCAAGCTCGCGAATGAAGGCAGGGATGCTTTTCCTGTCAGCGGCAAAATTCTCTTTCAATCGGAAGGCGCGGAAGTCTTCTTCCGTGATATCAAGCTGTATCCGCTGAAGTAGTTCCTTCAGTCAACCAACGAAGCATCTGAGCGTTCGCAGAATACTCACTATATCGTTTGCGCTCGACATCGAAAAGAGCGCCGTGGAGCTGCAGCCTGTGCTGACCGCCATTGAAGAACGGCTTTCGAGCTGTAAAGCGGCAAGCAAGCCGGGACGCAAGACAAAGCTGCGTCCAGTGTCTTTCACGGTTCGTCCTATGGTACTTAGTTGGCCATTTGGTTCCCTTAAGGAGTTGTCAATGAACATTCTTGATGTTGTTCGCCAGTGCGCAATCGCGATGCTTGTTCTCAGTACAGCAACGCCAGTCATTCACGGTCAAGTGTCTGCGCCCCGTGTGCTACGAGCAACTACATACAATTCCCACTTTCCAGCTTCGGCAGATGGAGGGGAGGCTTGGAACGGCATCAGTGTAGCCCACGACGGAACCGTATATTACGTGCTTTCTTCGCCGGTATATAACGTTCCTGGTGAGATGTACTCGTTCAACCCCAAGACCCACATAATCACTCATATCGCAAGTCTCAACGATGCTGTTGACCAAGGCAATGCGAAGGAAGTTGCCCAGGGGAAAAGTCACGTTTCCTTTGTCGAGGACAACGGCAAGCTGTACTTTTCCACACATCTCGGTTACTACGCCCACACAGGAGGAGTTGAGACAACGGCTGCTGTGCCTAAAGGCTATGGTCCGTATCCTGGCGGACATTTTGTTTCTTACGACATGAAGACGGGAAAGTTCGATGATCTTGCAATAGCTCCGCGAGGTGAAGGTATCATCGCCTTTGCGATGGACGTGCGACGCCAACGGATGTACGGCATTACCTGGCCGACAGGTCATTTCCTGCGGTATGACCTGAAAACAACAAACTTGAAAGATTTGGGAACACGCTTTCACGGCGGGGAGACAGGCGTTATCGGCGATACCTACCGATCGATTTGCCGTCGCATTGTGATTGATCCACGAGATGGCGCGGCTTATTTTACGACAGGGGAAGGGACGATCTACCGCTATAGCTACGACGCCGACACAATTGCTGCTGTCGCCGACGTCACGCTCAAGAAGGATTACTTTGGACAGCTCGACCCGGCACGGCATGGGATGGCTTACAACTGGCGGGCAGCTATCTGGGACCCTTCGGTAAAGGCGATCTACGGGGTGAATGGTCAATCGGGTTACTTGTTTCGCTTCGATCCCAAAGTTCCGTCTGTCGAGGTACTTGAACGGCTCACCTCCCTACCGTCACAGCGAACCGGCATGTTCGACAAATTCGCCTATGGGTATTTAGGGCTGGTTCTGGGCGCAGACGGACACACACTGTATTACCTGACCGGGTCTCCTCTTTCGGCTGATTCAAAAGGTGCTGCGACGGTAAAGACACAAGAAGAAGGTTCTCATCTAATCACTTATGACACTTCGACTTTGAAATACGCGGACCATGGTCAGATTATGCTGGACAATCGCGAACCTGCAACCGCTCCACAAAGTCTCGCAGTTGCGCCGGATGGCACGGTATACACGCTTTGTTACGTTGCTCGAAATGGAAAGCAGGGGATAGAAATGATCAGCTTTCATCCGTGAGGATCGACCTTCCGCAGAACCAGTTTTTCGAAGGCAGCTCAACATGGTCAATCACGACGACCTCCACTAGCCCGCTCCTCAGATGCCTCCCTTCCTATTCGCTGATTTCTTTGAGCATCTGTTTCCGGAGAAGCCCGTTTACTCTGGTTTGATATCCATCACCTTTCGCTTTAAGCCATGCCAGCACATCTGCGTCCAAACGAATGGAGACAGCTTGCTTCACAGGGCGATACCACTTACCTCGAACCGCTTTCTTCCATGCTCCCGGAGGGAGTTCGGGGATGTCCGAAGTGTCGGTCTTTTCTTCGGGCATTGCGGCTAGCGCCTGAATTTCCCGTTTCTGGCGCGTGGTCAACGGATCGTCAGGCTTCAGTTCGTGGACTACCGTTTTAGATTTGGCTCGCTTCTTCATATTCTATTCGCTCCTGCCGAGTGACCCTGCGTGCTGAGATGACACGAAGAACCTCTTCCTCTTCATCAATCAAGATGTAGGCGACCAAAATGAGCAGGGCGCCGTTCACCAGCCCGATGATTCCAGAGCTCAAAGCTGCGATTAAGAAATTTGGCGCGCGAATTGAACTTGCCTTGCTCTATGGGTCAATTGCGCGCGGAGAGGAGCACGCCGGCAGCGATATAGACCTGATGGTCGTAGGAACGCTACAGCAGATCGATCTGCTCCCAGTCTTGCGAAAGCTTGAAAGCCGCTTTCGCCGCGAGGTAAACGTCACTCTGTTTTCTCCGGAAGAGTTCCATCGGAAATTAGCATCGGCCGATCACGTTCTCAGCTCTGTGCGGGGATCCAAGACAATTTCGCTGAAGGGTTCGCTGAATGAGCTGGAAGAAACTGCTTCAAAGCAATAGTGTCCATCGACACACGACCAGTCGTCAGGAACTGACCGAAATCCGCCGGCTTGTGGCCCGCGATCTAGCCGGACGCCACGATCCCGGCGCTCTCCGAAGATCGCCGTTTTGCTACCGCCTATAACGCCGCGCTCCAGACGGCGAAGATGGCAATCGCTTGTGCTGGATACAGAGTCGCAAGCGTGCCAGGCCATCATCGCTTGACATTTGAAGGAGCCAAACTGTCAGTTGGCAAGGGAGCCGATCAATTGGCTGATTATTTCGACGCTTGTCGCCGCAAGCGGAACGAAGTTGATTACACCGGCGCGATGATCGCTACCGCAACCGAGGCAGACGAACTCCTAATCCACGCGAAATCGTTTCTGGAAATGGTAGAAGCGTGGATCGAGACTACTCACCCTATGATGAAGTGTTGACCGCCGGCAATAAGTCCTTTGCTTATTTGGCGTCCCCGACGGGATTTGAACCCGTGTTATCGCCGTGAAAGACCCCTATCAAATCGCAACATTAAGGCACTGCTGAGAATCAGAATGCATCGGAACGAATCCCAGCAACTTTAACGAACAGCTTAAATGCTCCGCAAGTGTCCGCGACATCATTCGGCTGATGGCGTCTGTTTTGCGGGCGCTGGGCGCCTGAGCGCGCCCTTCCCGACTATTGCTAGTATTGCGAGTATTTCTAGTATTTCGAGTATGTGGTACTTTAGGGGTATTATGGCCATTGCACCGAAGAAACCGATCCCGCTCCCGAAGTCAGAGCAGCAACAAGTGCAGGACTTGGAGAAGCTGTTGCGCCGAGGCGTTCCTGCCCTGATCAGCCCTACAGGTGAACGGATCGAACTTCCGGGTACTGTGGTCGATGTCCTCAGAACGGCCGTGGAGTTCATGTCCCACGGTCAGACCGTCACGCTGATTCCGGATAATCAGGCGATCACGACCCAACGGGCTGCCGACATTCTCGGAATGTCGCGTCCATTCTTCATCAAGCAGCTTGAAAGCGGTTTGATGGCCCATCATCGAGTTGGCAACCAGCGCCGTGTTTATCTTCGTGATGTCTTGGAATTCGCCAAGAAACGCGACAAGGAGCGTCTTGCTGCGCTGGACCTCCTGGCACGCGATGCGTTCAAAGCCGGCTTGTACGAGCGAAATGTATTCCCCAAAGGCGGCACGGACGAGTGAAGAGTGCTCGTCCCGTAGTCCTGGATGCCTGCGTCTTGGTCCCAATGCCCTTGGCTGACACGCTCCTTAGGCTTGCTGCTGGCCCACGTCTCTTTTTGCCGAAATGGTCTGATCAAATCATGGTGGAGGTAACCCGCACTCTTCGCGAGACCTTCGGCCTCTCTGATCAAAAAGCCATGCACCGCGAGAGCGAAATCAGGCAACATTTTCCAGAGGCGTGGATCGAGGACTATGAAGATTTGATTCCCGCGATGACAAACCACCCGAAGGACCGCCATGTCCTGGCCGCCGCGGCACACGCAGGTGTGAAAGTAATCGTCACTTACAACATCAAAGATTTCCCGTGCTCCTCGCTTACGCCATATTCGATAACGGCACAAGGACCATCTGCGTTTCTCAAGGATCTCTATGGTGCAGCGCCGGCAATGGTGATGCAGACGTTGGAAGATCAAGCCGCCACTATCGGGAAGTCATTGCCATATTTGCTCTCCAGGCTCCGAATTAACGCCCCGGCCTTTGTCGAGATGAT